>JAFXGC010000110.1 GCA_017513325.1 Clostridia bacterium | reverse complement strand
TCCTGGGCATAAACTAAATAACTTAAAGGGACCGAAAGGTCCCTTTTTCATTTGCGTTTTCCTTGACATAGGTATATAAATTATGATAGAATAATATGAATAGTTAGATTAAAATCTGTCAGGAGGTAGTTGTGGAAACTGTTGTTGACGGAATCAAAACATCATATCTTGATTGTGGATCAGGTGAGTTTGTTTTTATGCTGCACGGGTGGGGTTCAAAAAAAGAGCTCTTTAATAATATAATTGAACCTGTCAGCGAAAAATATAGAGTTGTTGCGCCCGATTTTCCAGGTATGGGTGAAACAAACGAGCCATATGAAGTTTGGGATGTAGATGCTTTTGTTAAGTGGACTTTAGAATTCATCAGTATCTTTAACCCGAAAAAAGTTATTCTTCTTGGTCATTCATTTGGCGGAAGAGTTGTTATCAAAATAGCTTCTATGAAAAATCTTCCTTTTGAAATTGAAAAGGTGGTTTTGACAGGTAGTGCGGGTATTATGCCTAAGAGAACTCTTTCATATAAGTTGAAGGTCGGATCATATAAATTGGCAAAAAAAATTTTACTTTGTCCTCCTGTAAAAAAACTGTTTCCTGATGCGCTTGAGAATATGCAGAAGAAACGCGGTAGCGCAGATTATTCTTCAGCATCTCCTGTGATGCGTGGTTGTCTTGTGAAGGTTGTCAATGAGGATTTGAAAAGCTATCTTCCAAATATTAAAGCTCCTTCGCTTTTGATTTGGGGGACAGCTGATGATGCTACTCCTCTTTCTGACGGAGAGCTTATGGAAAAACTTATCCCCGACGCAGGCCTTGTTAAGCTTAACGGAGCAGGACATTACAGTTGGCTTAACGATCCTTATACATTTATTGCAGTTTTAAAATCATTTCTTGAGATAGGTTGATATTATGGATTTAACTAATGCACCTTATATGGTTTTAACAATATTTTTAATAGCGATATTGCCATTCCTTTTCGCTTTTATTACATGCTCACTTCGTCAAATGCATATGTTCCAGCTTAACTCTTATAGTGGCGTAAAACATATGAAATGGATGAAAAAGAACTTTTCTTATGTAATAACTAATTTATTGTCAGTAATACTTTTCGTAATGCTGATTGTTAATTGGCCTTATTCCAGATTTAATGAAATTTATATATTAGCTCTTATTGTTTTTGGGTTTATTAATATACCCAAAAAGAAGGCTAAAAAGCCTCTTGTTTTTACAACAAGAGTAATTAGAATGTTTATAACTGAAATAATAATAGTAGCTCTTGTGGTTATTATAGCTTGCATTCTTTCAAACGGATTATTTGGCTCTTTGATGATACTTTTCCCAATGTTTGCTGTTATTTATGCCCTCATTCCTTTTATAATTATTCTTGCTAACTTCGTTAACTCACCCGTTGAAGCAATGGTGCGTCGATAC
The DNA here is from genome assembly GCA_017513325.1 of Clostridia bacterium. Lineage (GTDB taxonomy): Bacteria > Bacillota > Clostridia > Oscillospirales > CAG-272 > Avispirillum. The sequence continues at coordinate 4,511 of JAFXGC010000110.1, read as the reverse complement.
TATATTAATGATGCTAAGAAGATGCTGAAAAGCTGTCCCGATCTTAAGATAATCGGAATCACAGGCAGCTATGGAAAAACAAGTATGAAGTTTTTCCTTACAACTTTGCTGAAAGGCAAGTACGATGTGCTGATGACTCCCGAAAGCTATAATACTCCCATGGGTGTTGTAAAAACTATACGAACATCGCTTAAGGGATATCATCAGATATTCGTTTGTGAGATGGGCGCAAAGAAGGTTCGTGAAATTGATGAGCTTTGCAGAATAGCAGGACCTCAGCATGGTATTGTAACTTCAATTGGTCCTCAGCATCTGGAGACATTCAAATCTGTTGAAAATGTAATAAAGACAAAATTTGAATTAGCTGACTATGTTAAGGATAAGGGAAGTTGTTTTGTTAATATTGATAATGAGTACATAAGAAACAATCTTCCTGAAGGAGCTGTAACTTACGGAACAACTGAAGACGCTGATTATTTTGCGAAAGTAATTTCTGTTTCCAGACAGGGAACAAAGTTCTCTGTAAGATTCCCTGATGGTCAAACTGAAGAGTTTAACTCTATTCTTATTGGCGGACATAATGTTGTGAATCTTTGCGGTGCTGTTGCTATGGCTCACTTTATGGGAGTTTCTCCTGTCGAAATAAAAGCTCAGATGCCCAAAATTACAGCAGTTCCTCATAGACTTCAGCTCCTTGAAAAAGGACCATATACCATCATTGATGATGCATTTAATTCAAATCCCTCAGGATCTGCAGCAGCTCTTGATACGTTGGCTCTTTTTGATGACTTTAAAATGCTGGTCACTCCCGGTATGGTAGAGCTTGGAGCAAAGGAAGAAGAACTTAACCGTGAATTTGGTCGCCACGCTGCAAAAGTATGTGATTATGTAGTCCTTGTTGGTAAAAAGCAGTCTGCACCCATTCTTGCCGGTCTAAAGGATGAAGGATATCCTGATGATAAAATATTTGTAGCTGATAACTTCAATGAAGGTATCAATCATGCATATGCTGTAACTAGTGAAAAGAGAAAGATCATTCTTCTTGAAAATGACCTTCCTGATAATTATTGATAGAGGTGTTGTTTATGAAAATTAAACTTGCAGTCCTTTTCGGAGGAAGAAGCGTTGAGCACGAAGTATCCGTTATTTCTGCTCTTCAGGCTATGGAAAACCTTAATGCAGATAAATATGATATAATTCCTGTTTATATTGCAAAAAACGGCGAGATGTTCACTGGTGAATTCCTTCGCGATTCTGATGAATATAAAAATATACCTGAACTTCTTAAAAAGAGTATAGCAGTAAACTTTGTTCTTCGTGATGGTAAAACAATCCTTGTTCGTAAGAATATGAAAAAGTTTGGCTCAAACGACGTAACAGAGGTGGAAGTAGCATTCCCTATAGTTCACGGAACTAATGTTGAAGACGGAACGCTTCAGGGCTTTTTGCGCACAGTGGGACTTCCTTTTGTTGGTTGTGATGTACTTGCTTCTGCAGTTGGTATGGATAAGTACGTAATGAAGGCTATGCTTAAGGATGGCGGATTCCCAATACTTGATTGTGTTCGTTTCCGTCGCAGCGCATATGTTGACAGAGATAAATGTGTTGCAATGGTTGAAGAAAAAATCAACTATCCTATTATTGTAAAACCCGTAAATCTTGGTTCAAGCGTAGGTATTTCCAAAGCATCAGACAGAGATGCGCTCTATAAATCTCTTGATGACGCATTTACTTATGCAGATACAGTTATTGTTGAGCGTGCTGTTGTAAAGCTTCGTGAAATCAACTGTTCTGTTGTAGGCGATGTTGATTTTGCAGAGGCTTCTGAGTGCGAAGAACCCTTTATGTGCGATGAGATCCTCAGTTATGAAGACAAATATATGGGCGGTGGAAAGGGCTCAAAAAGCGGCTCTAAAGGCGGTATGGCAAGTCTTAAACGTAAGGTTCCTGCCGATCTTTCTCCCGAAATGAGAGAACGTATCAGAACACTCGCAGTTGAAGCTTTTAAGCATCTCGGCTGTTCTGGTGTATCCAGAATTGACTTTATGATTGATGATGCTGATGGAAGTCTTTACATCAATGAGTTTAATACAATTCCCGGTTCACTTGCATTCTATCTTTGGAAACCTGTTGGAGTTGAATACAGAGACTTGCTTGATAAACTTATTTCCATTGCTCTTAAGAGAAACAGAAATGAATCTGAAATAACATATTCATTTGATTCCAATATTTTGTCAATGGGATCACTCAAAGGTTCAAAAGGCTCCAAAGGGTCTAAATCATAATAAAAAGGCAGCGTTAGCTGCCTTTTTTAGTTATAAGTTTTCGAAGGATATCAGCAGGTATAACTGAGAAAGCGAACATTGCTGCAATCAGTAATGATTTTCTATCAATAGGCACACATCTGAAAATTTCTCCTCCAAAATATATTATCATTATTTGAATTATAGCAACTGCAGTCATTATTATTAAAAACGCTTTGTTTCCTGCTATATGAGATAAAATATTAGCACTGGGTGTTCTGGCATTAAATGAATTAAATATTCCGCAGAAAATGAGCATTGCGAAAAAAACTGTTAAAAAATAGATTTCTGTTTTGCCCTCAAAAATTGCTCTTACAAATTTGTTTTTAATAAAGAAAATACAAAGTGTAAGACTGTATCCACCGGTAATAAATATTTGTGAAAACATTTCTTTGTTAAGTATTTTTTCGTTCAATGATCTGCTTTTCCTTTTCATATAGCTTTCAAGTGCAGGTTCTCCTGCAAAGGCTAATCCTCCTAAAGTATCCATTATAATATTCACCCAAAGCATTTGTATTACAGTAACTGGGTTTTCTATTCCAACAAATGGGCCTATCAGAGATATTCCCATAGCGCATAAATTCATTGTTAATTGAAAAACAATGAATTTTCGTATACTTTCAAATATGGTTCTTCCGTATAAAACTGCTTTTGTTATAGATTTAAAGTTATCGTCTGTTATTACTATATCGGCTGCCTCTTTGGCAATGTCGGTGCCACTGCCCATTGCAAAACCTACGTCAGCAGCTTTCAGTGCAGGAGCATCATTGATTCCATCTCCTGTCATTCCTGCAACAAGACCCAATTCTTCTGATAAACGTACTAATCTCAACTTATCAGAAGGTAATGCGCGTGCTACCACAGCTATATTGGGTAGAATGTCTTTTAGTTCTGAATCAGATAAATTGTTGATATCAACTGATGTCATAATTTTGTCATGATTTGACTTAATAATTCCGGAGTCTTTTGCAATAGCGGTAGCAGTTTCTATGTTGTCTCCGGTTATCATAACTACCTGTATGCCTGCGCTTTGAGCTTTAGTAACAGATTCATATATATCTGTTCTTAACGGATCTTTTAGAGCTATAAATGCGATGAATATGAAATCATCATTTGTTTTTTGGCCACAACATAGAATTCTTGAACCTTCTTTGGCCAAGGCTATGTATGAATCGTGCAGTTTTTTAATATCGTCTTCGCTTAATTTGATTTTTTCATTATTTAAATTGCGAGCGTATTTTGTGCTTTTAAGAAAGATTTCAGGAGCTCCCAACATATAAGTATTATTATTGTATATTCCAACGGAGTATTTGTCTTTAGAATTAAATGGCGTTCTGTCAGCTTTTAATCTTTTGTTTTTGTTGATAAAGAAGGAAAGTATCGCTTGTTCTGTTGAGCTGACATTTCCAATTCCGCATGATGCATCGATACATGTGGATATTTCACTATAAAAACCCGTTCTTGTTTTTAGCTCTTTTATAGAGTTAAATTTACCATCTATAGAGACAATAGACGATACTGCCATTTTACCGGTTGTGAGAGTTCCTGTTTTGTCAGTAAAAAGAATATTCAAATTACCTGCTGTTTCTATTCCAACAAGTCTACGGACCAGTACGCCATCGTTTAACATTTTTTTCATATTGGATGATAATACAACAGTTATCATCATAGGTAAACCTTCAGGAACAGCAACAACGATTACAGAGACTGCAATAGTAACAGCGTGGAGTATTTCTTGAATAAGGTAGGGCGTGTTTGATAATTTGCTAATAATTATATCAAGGTTCATTTTGCTGTCTATAACAAATACATTGAAAAGATAGGCAAACGCTATCATCACTGCTCCTACATATCCTAAATAGCTAATACTTTTTGCTAACTCACCCAAGCGTTTTTTCAGAGGACTCGGTCTGTTTGATTCCTGCAAATCCTTAGCGAGATTTCCGATTAGTGTTTCGTTTCCGATTTTTGCAACAACCATTTCGCAAGAACCACTGCATATAATGCTTCCGCCGAACAGTTTAGTTCTGTCGGAAGTGTCTGATGTGAAATCTGAGATATCGAAAGATTTCAAACTGCATGAACACTTTTTTTGTTCAATGCTTTCGCCTGTCAAATGTGCCTGATTGCATAATACTTCACCATTTATAATGTAACCGTCTGCCGGAGTTTTTTGCCCTCCTGATAACATAATAATATCACCGACCG
>JAFXGC010000109.1 GCA_017513325.1 Clostridia bacterium | reverse complement strand
TTCCTGCCTGTACCGGGTGACCCGGCGGTACTTAACATACAAGGATTCCTCCCGCCCGGATATGGGGGAAGGCTGCAAAGAAAAGCTGGATTGGTCCAGAACAACAACATATACAGTTATAAAACGGCTTGTGGAAAGAGGGATTTTAAAAAACGACAACTCCCTAATAACATCGCTCGTTTCAAAAGATGAGATTCAGGCAGCTGAAATAGATGAACTTGTTGAGAAAAAATTTGAAGGTTCACTACCTGCCTTTATTTCCGCTTTTACTAAACACGCTAAACTTTCAGAAAAAGACATTGCCGAGCTCCGAGAATTTATAGAAAGGAGCAAATAATATGACAAATGCGTTCTTAACGGTTTTTAATCTCAGCATTACTGCAAGCTGGATGGTTGTTGCCGTGTTGCTTTGCAGAATTATATTCAGGAAAGCTCCTAAAAATTTGTTTTGTATACTATGGCTTTTGGTTGGTTTGCGGCTTGCCTTTCCCTTTTCCATTGAAAGCGTTTTTAGCCTTATTCCAAGTGCGCAAACAATTCCACCTGAAATAGTATATCAGGCTTCTCCTGAGATACAAACGGGTTTTGGTCCAATTAATGACGTAATAAATCCGATTCTCAATGAAAATTTCGCTGCCACACCTCAATACAGTGCAAATCCTATTCAGATACTTATAGGCATTGCATCATATGTTTGGATAATCGGAGCTGCCTTGGTTATTCTTTACGGTATTATCAGTTATACATTGCTGCGACTCAAGGTGCGTGACGCTGTACCTGCAGAAAATAATATCAGACTGAGCGAGAAAGTAAGCACCCCTTTTATCCTTGGATTTATAAATCCAAAGATTTATATTCCTGTCAATATGGACGAAAACAATCTCCAATATATACTCGCTCATGAAAAAGCGCACATCAAACGCTGTGATCATCTTATTAAGCCCATCGGGTTTGTGTTGCTTGCAGTTTATTGGTTCAATCCTGTAATGTGGCTTGCATACATTTTCCTCTGCCGCGATATAGAGCTTGCCTGCGATGAAAAGGTTGTGCGCGATTTTGCCGCTGATGAAAAAGCGCGATATGCCTCGGCGCTTCTTGACTGCAGTATAAGCCGAAAGTATATCACCGCATGCCCACTCGCTTTTGGTGAGGTTGGCGTTAAGCAAAGAATAAAAAACGCGCTCAACTACAAAAAGCCAATGCTTTGGATAATCATAGCAGCTGTTATTTCTGCAATTATCATCACAGTTTGCTTTATGACAAATCCAAAAAATGAAGAATCTCCACATTCTGACAGCTTCACTGAGGAAAGCACAACTGAAAATGATCCTGAAATTTATTTAAATTGGGATATGAGGGAGATTGGATATGCGCCCAGCCTTGCAAAGTATATGTTTGGAGAAGAGGATAGCAACGGATGCATAAAAATAAGCATTGATAAATTTGAAGAATTCCTTTCACAACTCAGTAAAAATCCTCTGAAAGATATAACCGACCCTATTGAAAAAGTTTATTTTGAAAATAACCTTCTTTTGGCTGTTTACTACACATCGGGCAGCGGAAGTAATAGATACTCAATAGAAAACGTCGATATAGACCACAACAACAAAACAATCACTGTTTCTGTGCTAAAGACCATTCCTGAAGCCGGAACAACTGATATGTCCGGTTGGTTGGGTTTTGTGGAAATCAAGAATATTTACGGAACCGACATAGCTGACTATTCCTGCTTCACAGAATTATCCCAAAAGCAATATTCAGCGCCAAATCTGAAAAATGACAGTATTAAAAAAGCTGATGATTGGAAAACAGAGGGACTAAAAAGTGCAGGACTTGATGGTGTTGAAATAACATACACCAGCGATATTTCTCAGGGCAAATTATATTTGCTTGAAGAAAAAGATCCGTTTTATGTTACAAATAAACACTTTTTCTTAGCCATTGAAAAAGACGATCAGATCTTGCTTGCACAGGCAGGAACAGGAGCTATGTCAGAATATATTCATTGCTGCGATGTTGATGGTGAGCAGGGAGATGAAATACTGTTTATGATTGATACCGGAGGTAATGGCGGAGCAGGTTCTCATTCTACCTACGTTTTTAATATTAATAACAACAAAATCTCCAATATATATCATTCAGATTATTTTAACAACATCCATGGATTCTCAACCAAGTTGATCGAACCTTTTAAAGTTGAAATAAAAAACAACTATACCGGATATACTTCTGCTATAGAAGTTCAAAATGACTTCATATATCTTTTCGATGAACAAGGAAAGCCTACATCAGACATACCGGTCTCCATTGACTGCATCAACAGTATAGAACCTAAAGATGTAGATAACGACGGTATATATGAATTGATTTGTAAGCGTTATTCAAGCTTAGGAGCCCACGTCGGTTATTTGGGAGATGCTGTTACTACATTGAAATATGACAAATCAAGCAACAGCTTCAAAATAATAGATGCGGAATTTATCCCTTACAAAGCAGAACCTGAAAAAGTGACCACAGAATTCTATGAATTGATTTCATTTACTCAAAACCCTACTGACTCTCGCTTTACCTATACATACACCGTTTTTGGAAAAAGTGGCGATATTCTTTTTGGCGCATCATCAGTTCTCAAACCAAACTTTCAAATGATTTCTGAGAATATTCTTCGCGTGTGTACACAGGCAGGAACGGGGATCAGCACACGAACCAACCGTTATGTTGATGTAACTAAAGAACTCGTTTCTGAAGAATATACTTACGTTCTTAATGAAACTGATTCGCTTGTCGCCTATGGAGAATTCAATGGAACAACATATTCCCTTATTGTTAAGGATATTTTTCACGGTAACTATAAAAAAGAGTTTTTCCTTGACAGCATATCAACAGATATAGCAGACCCCATTATCTCCGCGGAGTTTTCCGACGACGGCAAATATATTACAGTTACATATTTCGTTGGGAACAATTATGAAACAGCAATAATAGATCTGCCGCTATAACAAAAAACTTGCATCATTTCCGATGCAAGTTTTTTTATTTGATTTATCTTACTTAAGCTTAATCTCAACAATATGCTTTTTCTTATCTGCGGGATCGGGGATAAGAGATGTGCACTGCTGTCCGTCGAAATAGTATTCTGTGTTTTCATCCACTCTTGCAAAGCCCATAGGTTTTGTTATCTTCACCACAAAGATTGTGCCGTTGCGTTTCACCTCATATTCAACGCTTGTCATATCAGCGCGAAGCACGGGGCTGAATGTAAGACCTCCGTCCACATAGCCAATTCCAAGGAATTCAAACACAGTGAGAGTGAGCCAGCTTGCTGTGCCGGAAAGCATAGGTCCAACACCTTCAAGAGTTTCACTGTTATTATACTGAGTGCAGAATCTGGGATTACTCTTTACAACAAAGGGGTTTTCAAGTGTTTTATAGGGGAACACTCGATCAAGCATCCAAAATGCCATCTCACACAGTTCTGCCGCAAGGGATTTATCCTTGACAGTTTTTGACGCCTTGAACATAGCTGCTGTTGCCATCATTGTTGCGTGTTTGAACACTGCGCCGTTTTCGCGGTCACCATAATAATAATGATCTTCCGCAGTTGTTCTTGAGATCTTTCCAAGATCGCAAGGTGAGGAAAGCAGGAAGCCTGCATCTGTTCTGATGCAATTATTCAGTGGAACAAGCATTGCCTTGATCTGCTCTTCTGTTGCGCTGTTTGCAAGGATGGACCAGCTGAAGCAGTTAAGGAAATATGAGCCATCAAAATCAGGATTTCTTGAAAGCCCGTCATTCTTTGCGCCAACGTATGTATATGGTGCTTTAGCAGGATTATTTATAAGGCATCGGGCAAAAAAGTTTTCCTTCCATGCGTGAGCCTGAATGTTACTCTGAAGCTCCTCTGACATTTTGCGAAGCTCTGCAGCCTTTTCTTTATTGCCCATCATATCTGCCATATCCGCAAGATTATCCTCAGCAACTTTAAGAAGGAATGCATTCATAACGCTTTCGCAGGAATGTGTTTCAAAAGGAACGCCCCACTCTTGACCCTTTTCCTCTATCTGCTTTCTGTAAAGCTCCATACGAAGCGGAGCACTGATGCTATCGTTATCAAGTTTAAGGCAATCATTCCAGTCAATATGGTCAAGAACGGGAAGATGATGCTTACCAACGGCTATTTTGCCGCTATAGAACACAGCTGCCCACATTGTTTCAAATACAGTTCTCTTTTTATTGCTGCCGGCCATTGGATATTCTTCACTGAGAAAGCCCACATCGCCTGTGAGAGATACATATCTGTAAACTGCCTGCATTAGCCAGAGCTGGTCATCAGATGCATCGCCTGCCCCGTTTCCTTCCCAATAGAAGTTATGGTTTGCATATCCATCCTCATAAACATTCTGCACCCACTGGCTTATCATCTCTTTTGCAAGGGGAGCATTGCCCATTGCAGCAAGATAATATAGAGAGGGATACATATCCTGAATCTCACGGAAGCCTATCATTCGAAATGACTTCTGAGTCCATGCAAATGAACGGGACAAGAATGACTGATAAAGCACCTGAAAAGGCAGGTTGTTATTTACGTAAGCATTAAGCTTATCGTCCTCTGTGTTGAGCACGAGATAAGAGGAATAACCTTTATAAAAATCAATAACATCCTGCAGATCGCGCTCTGATTGAGTTGTGTCGGCATATCTGTCAAAGAGCACCTTGAGCATTGAATCAAGCTGAGGAAGCGCATCACCTTCCTCGTTATATGTATATCCAACGAAGCTGTCAATGTTAGCTGTTTCACCATCAGCGAGAACAAAGCTTTTTGCCATTGCAAAGAAAGCAACGTTCTTTCTGTTGGGGCGAGAATTGAGGCGGGCAACGTTCTGAGGTCTTGCCAAAGTACCCTTGCCTACAAACTCATTATAGCAAGCGGAATATTCATCCATAGTTTCGCCGTTTACAAGCATTGTTGCAAAACGTCTGTGCTTTTTAGCATACATAGGATTGGATGCGGGAGAGATTGCAATGACCTTACCGTCGCGCATAATAACGCCGGACTCGTGAGTGATATTGCCATACATAATATCGTTCATAACTGTTGCAGAATCGCAAACACCAAGGCTTCCTGTTGCAACGATACGAAGATGGCGCTCTCTGCCCGATACATTTTCAACCTTGATTATCTGAGCCTCGGTTGCCTCGGGCATACCCTCATACTGAGGAACAATGAATATCTTACGGGTTATCTTAAGTCCGCACTCTGTTTCATATTCAATAACGGTATGGTTGGGTTTATGAATACAAACAGCGCTCTTAACATTTGTTTGAGCATCGGCAGAATAGAATATTTGCTCATTATTTTCTGTGATATAAAATTGACGGTTTGCAGGTTCGCCTGCTTCCTCGGGATTCATAACACAGCGGCTTGCAAGCACCTGAGTATGCGCACTTGCTCTGAATGCGCCGCGGCCAAATGCATCAAGTGCTGCCTTGGGAGTTGTGATCATTGGCTTTTCAAAGCCGACACGGCATCCGAGAAGAAGGTTCACTGTGTAGTGGGGACCCACAAACGCGCCTTTAAGGTCAATTACATGCTCGCCTTTTTCGTTAAGATAGCCAACGCCTGCCACGGCATAGTGAACTGCCTCTTTTATGATAGCGTCAATTTCTGCAGGAGCATCCTTTCCGTTTGCTTTAACTGTGTCACCATATACAAGGTGAATATCTCCATCAAACGAATCAATATAGTCAAGCACAGCCTTTTCGCCCAAAATGAAATTGCAAATGGGTGCAAGGATGGGAAGATTGGAAATACCGAAAACCCGGCTTCTGTCAGCGCTCAGGTATTCCGCGTCTATTGTTCCCCGGGAATCGGGGAAAACACTTTTAAAATATTCAACTGAAGTTATATATTGATCTCTTGATCTTTCGCTTTCAAAAAACATAGCAAGGTCCTTTCTAAACATCAAGCAAGCTCTGCGGCAGCTGCTATACATTCACCAATACGGGCATATCCCGCTGCGTTCAGATGTGCCTGATCGGCATACTGAGGATAGGGGGCAACATAATTCTTTGAAGGATCATAATCCTCTTTTATAGCTGTGGAAGAATTGGCAAAATATTTCCATGTAAAACGGTTGATACCGCTGTTATGCCACGCATCGTAGCAAGGGAGATTATGATATGCGGCTATATCTTTCACCGCCTCCGCCATAGTTTCAAGGCTCCTGCCGCTTCCTTCGGGAAATTCTCCGTAACCATCCACATTTATCCAATCGTATTTTCCAACGCAATGAGGACAAACCAGCATTATATGCAGATTGTGGTTTCCGCTTTCTTCTATAAACGAATAGATCTTTTCCAGCGCGTATGCATACTTTCCGTGAAGCGTTGCCTTTTCGGGATACATATCCCCACGCTCTCCGTATTCAATATGGCGTTCATTATAGCCCATAAGCAAAATAACAAGATCTGCCCAGCCGATTTTCTCCTTTGTCAAAGGTCCAAACTCAAAACCTGTGCCCGTTATGGGATCATAGCAAACGGATTTATCCGCCGATGCAGTTTTGCCATCAATTATTTCAATAATGCCTAGACCGCCGTATGCGTGAGTTTCAATGTTAGCCCCTGTCAGTTCGGAAAAGCGTTTCTGCCAACGTCCGTCCGAGGTCAAGCTATCTCCAACAACAAGAACGTTTTTACCATTCCATTTGCTGTTTTTCATATACCCATACACCCCCATTTTAATCTACGTACATTTTATCATAGCAATTTTTTCAAGTCAATGAATTATTCTATTATATGAAGATTTATGCTACAAAAATAAGCCCTGCACAAAATGCAGGGCTTTTAATGTTTTGATATTAAAGAAGTGGGATTCCGTTTTCTTCGCAAACTTTCACGGTTTCGCTATCCCAAATACTACACTGCACTTCACCGATATGGGCACAGCCGAGCATCAGCATACAAAGGCGTGACTGACCGATACCACCGCCGATTGAAAGGGGCAGTTCATCAGCGAGAAGCATCTTATGGAAAGGAAGCTCTCTGCGATTATCGCAACCTGAAAGTGTGAGCTGACGGTCAAGAGATTCAGCGTCAACTCTGATACCCATTGAAGAAATCTCAAGTGCGCGACCAAGCACATCATCCCAGAAGAAAATGTCGCCGTTAAGTTGCCAGTCATCATAGTCAGGAGCTCTGCCATCGTGAGGCTTGCCTGAGCGAAGTTTGCCACCGATCTGCATAATAAATGCGGTTTTATGCTCTTTAACATAGGCGATTTCTCTCTCGGAGCCTGTCAAATCGGGATACATATCCTCAAGTTCCTGGGTTGTTATAAATGAAACCTCTCTACACAGCTCATGAGTGAGCTGAGGAAAACGCACGCGAAGGCGGTCATTTGTGTCACAAATGGCACCAACGATTGCCTTAACAATCAGCTTCAGATAGTCAAGAGTTCTTGTTTCTCTTGTAATAACCTTTTCCCAGTCCCACTGGTCAACGTAAATTGAATGAACGTTATCAAGATCTTCATCGCGTCGGATAGCGTTCATATCGGTGTAGAGACCTTCCCCAACACCAAATCCATATCTCTTAAGGGCAAGACGCTTCCACTTTGCAAGAGAATGAACTACCTGCGCATCAAGACCGACTGCAGGCACATCAAATGCAACTGCTCTCTCATAGCCGTTAAGGTTATCGTTCAGACCTGACTCCTCTGTTACGAAAAGAGGAGCAGAAACTCTCTTAAGATGAAGCGCAGACGCAAACTCAGACTGAAACGTGCGCTTTATATATTCAATTGCTCTCTGAGTGCTGTAAGCATCAAGACTTGGCTTATAACCCTCAGGTACATAAATCTTATTCATATATATCTTCCTTCCGCGGCTCTCGGCCGACTAAAAACAGAATAACAGAAGTAGTATATCACAGTTTAGCTTGATAATCAATGTTTTTTGAGGGATTTTAACTATAAGTCTTTCATTAGCACAGTTTTAAACACCTCATACCGGCTATGGTGTTACCTTCTCTAGTGGAGAAGGCTAATTTCACAGCAGATCATCAAACAGGCTGATATTTTCTATACAGGGTTTCAATTCCCCATTCTCTGACTTTTTGATTATTTCAACGATACGGTCATTAATAGGGGTTTCAACAGAGCATTTTCTTCCCCACTCACAAACAACGCCATTGATCGCATCAATTTCACACTTCTTCCCTTTTTTCAGATCCTGCAACATTGAAGGTTCAATATCTCTGTGCTTTTTCATTGCGATGGGAATAAGCATTGTTGCAATGGCTCTCTTAAAACCATTTTTATAATAGAACAGCTTTGTGATGTCTTTTCCCTGAACTGGAGCAAATTCTGCGCCTGCCGCGTGGCCGACGTCAATGCACTCCTTCATACAGCGGATGGCAACCTTTCTTGCAGCCTTGCTTTCTGAAACACTGCCGAAAGTTCCGCCAACAACTGTGCCAAGGCCTGAGAACGTTGCATTGATAAGCAATTTTGACCAACGAGCACCAAGAAGGTTTGTTTCCTCGTGAACGGGACACATAAGCTCAAGCAGATCCTTTACCATTTTAAACTGCTCTTCTGAAATACCATCCATTTTACCCATATGGAATGAGAGACTGTCGGGCTCGCTTGTGAGAGTACATACTCCGGGTGCCGAAAGTGTTGCGCCCCATTCAACGGTACATCCCATTGTACGATCAGCTCCGATTATTTCAGCAATATCGGGTTCGGGCAAGCCATTCTGCAATGTTACGATAACTCCCTTTTCTGCAAGATAATCCTTCAGGAATGCAACGACCTCTTTGTTGTAAAGCTGCTTTGTCATAAGCAGGATAACGTCGTATACGCCTTCCATTTCATCAGGAGTGATCGCCTTGACGGGAACTGTCATTTCAACTGTTCCTGTGATGTGCGCGCCATTATTTTTAAGTGCTTCAACGTGTGCTTTATTGCGGTTGATAAGGTCTATTTCTCCGCCGTTTTTTGTTATATAAGCGCCCAGCACTGTTCCAAGTGAGCCTGCGCCGTAAATTGCATACCTGCTCATAATCGATCTCCTTTTATTTGAGTCCTAAAATTCTCTTTGCATTCAAAGAAAATATCTTCTCTTTTTCTTCATCTGTGATAAGCGTGTCAAGCAAAACTCCGCCGATATACATCCCCGGATTGCAGGTGGGGAAATCGGAACCGAAAATAAATCTTTCCGCCCCAAACTGATCAATACCGTATCTGAGCATACCGTGGCGGAACATACCGTAACCGGAAAGGTCAAGATAGTAGTTTTCGCTCAGCTTCATTCTCTCAAGGTGGCGCAAAAAAGTATGATATTCTCCCGGATGAGCCGCTACTATAGTCAGGTTTTTATGATTTTTCACCAGCTCATCCATTTCGTCTTCCTCTTCCGTAACGGAATGAAGGCTGACCACCATACCGCATTTTTCCGCTTCGTCTAGGAGAAGAGAAAAGTCTCGTCTTGCATAATTGCTCCACAAGTCTATATAGGGCACGATCTCACCAATGAGATTTACACCCAAGCTTTTCATTCGGTGGATCTCCTCAACAGATTCTTCCACAAAATCAGGGTGAATATGAAAGCCGGGAACGTAAAAATCCCCGTATATCTCACGCAGATTCAGAGCTGTTTCATTGTTGCGTTTCACCTTATCCCAAGCGTTTTTATCCTCGGGACGTCCACCGCAAACAACGCTGCCGCAGATTTTTGAAACGCCAAGCTGACTGAATAATTCGAGTGTGCCTTCAACGCTCATATTACAATTGTCTATATGATTGCATATATTATTCTCACGTTCGATAAACGGATGGGTGTGAAAATCTATAATTTCAAAGCTCATATTATCCCTTCTTTCCGCTCTATTTTATCACATATTGTAAAAGGTTTCAATGATAAATATTTTAGGTGTAACGTTTATAAATTCATTCAAGTCCTTGTTATATGCCTGTACCAAAGAAAAAATCACTCCTTTATTATGGCGAAAGGACTTGATTCTCGTCGCTACGACGCAAAGCCGAGCCTATTTCGGCTTTGCTACGCTCCTCGGTCAGTCGAGAACCCCCTAAGCTCGTCAAGCTCGCTTCGGGGAACCCCGAGTCGCGGCTCTGATATGCCACAGGCATATCATTCACTACCGCTCCCCTTCAAGTCCT
>JAFXGC010000108.1 GCA_017513325.1 Clostridia bacterium | reverse complement strand
TGACGACTGTACAAAGCAATCATTCTGCTTAAGTTCTCGCTGTCAGAACCCACTCTCTGCTCATTCTTCGCTAAAATGCGTATTTCAGCTATTATACGCTCGATTTTCTCAGACTCCGGCATTGTAATTTCTGCATCCATCGGATACAGTTTATTGAAAATGAGACAGCCAAAGGCGCCGGGAAGACGGTGCAGCATAAAAGCATCCCCATGTTTCTGAAAAAATCGCCACACTTTTGTCTTTTCCCAGTTCCAACGCTGGCCCAGGGTTTCCAAAGTCAGTACAGCACCGAATTTGCCAATCTGTACGGTCGGTGCCAAAAAAGAAAACGCATTGCCAAAATCTTCTGATACTGTGTGGCACCATAGATCAAGCCATGCGTCTGCTTCATCAAATATGTAGTTTTGTTCGACCAGTCTGTCTGTAATGCTGCGGGGGAGGCAGAGAAAGCCATAACCCGCTGTAGCGTATACAGAACCGTTCATACACTCCTCACCGGAGCATTCAAGAACCCAGTCGGTTATTTGATATGTAAGCTTCTTTGTCTTCGCATTCAGCGAATACCTTACATATCCAAGCTCTGAGAGCTTAGAAAGCGTCTCAAGGCTCTGTGCACGGCTTCTGGAGCCGAGAATGCTCTTGAGACCCACAACGCCACCAGACCACATTCCCGGGCTTACAGCGTTAATATGGCCACAATAAGAGGCTTGTCCCTTGCGGAATGCTGCGCGGGATGCAAGCTTAGCCCAGGCGCTCATAATTCCTTTACCTTCTGGCAGATGATTTCGGGGCAATTTGACCCATTGATACTTCATCAAGCATTTCACAAGCGACACCTCCTTCATTTTTATATAAAAAATGGGCGACCTCAATAAAGAAGCCGCCCAGCAAATCATCCTTATTAAATTCTAACAACCAGTCCAACCAGTTGATCTGTTTGAATTCCAACAAGAAACCAACCGTCTCCCATTTCAATTCGGGTATGAACCCATTCTCCATCGATCAGAACGTCTAAACATTCGCCACAGTGGAGACCTCCATAATAATCCATCAATCCAAATCGTATATCCATTCGGCCACTTTCTTCATCAGCAACCATAGTGCCTTGTCTCATTACAAGCTCCTTTCCGGAATCGTCTCGGGAGTTTTTTTCTAACTCCTTTTTGTATACTTTCCTAAGATACTCGTCAAAGATGGTTCTGCGAATCAAAACCTTCTTTCCAATTTTATAAACCGAACCTGCCTCACGTGCCATACGGGTAAACACCTTCAGCCCAAGCCCATAATAATCGGCACCTTGATATAGCGTGATAAAATCGTGTTTCTGCATTTCGATATCTTCATCATCGAGCATATCAGAAAACATCCATAGATTTCCACTCATTCTTGGTCCTCCTTTGAAAAAAGGGTACTCGGCTCGTGAAATCTCTCCAGGTATTCATCGAAAATATCACGGTTAATCAAAACCGTACCATCCATACGGTAAATTGCACCGGCTTCACTGGCAAGTTCTAACAGTTTCTTGTGCTGCAAACTATAGACGATCTCCGCATCCTTATAACGCAAAAACTGCCTGCGGAGTCGTTTGGCGCTCTCTCTAACGTCGTTTCTCTTCTTGAGGTCGTAGTATGCTCTTGTCTCATCACTAATCATGGTATTCAGTCCCTTTCAGATAATATTGGCTGTCATGACAAAAGCAAACCCAACGAAAAAAAGAGAACACCTCTTGAAATTTCTTTCAAAAAAGTGTTCTCTACATAGCAAGTGCTATATTGTGTTTTATCCTGTCAACTATTCATACTGCGTTACAATTCTTCAAATCGATACGAAAAATTGTTGTCAATTTGTTGTCAACTCGGATTTGAGATGCCGAAAACCCTTGATTTTACTGGGTTTTTTAGTCCAGAGGCTTCATTGTGGGGAAGAGGAGAACGTCTCTGATAGAAGCGCTGTCTGTGAGAAGCATTACGAGACGGTCGATACCAAATCCAAGGCCGCCTGTGGGGGGCAGACCGTATTCAAGAGCTGTGATGTAGTCATCATCAACCTTTGCTGTGGAGTTGGGGTCTTCCTTAAGTTTTGCTGCAACCTGAGCTTCAAATCTACCCTTCTGGTCGATGGGGTCATTAAGCTCGGAGAATGCATTACCGTATTCTGTGCAGCAGATGAAGTATTCAAATCTTTCTGTGAATCTGGGATCTTCAGGCTTTCTCTTAGCGAGAGGACTGTTTTCAACAGGATAATCGTAGATGATTGTGGGCTGGATAAGCTTATCTTCAACATATGCGTCAAAGAGTTCGATAAGAACTGTACCTGCAGTTGCATCAGCAGGAACTTCAACGTGCAGTCTCTTTGCCTCTTCTCTTGCAGCAGCGTCGTCTGCCCAAGCATAGTAGTCAGCTCCGCTGTACTTCTTAACAGCTTCTGCCATTGTGAGTCTTTCCCAGTTGCCAAGGTCAAGCTCAACGCCCTGGTATGTGATCTTTGTGCTTCCGCAGATCTTTTCGGCAAGCATGGGGTACATCTCGCAAACGATGTCCATCATGCCCTTATAGTCTGTGTAAGCCTGATAAAGCTCAATAGATGTAAACTCAGGGTTATGCTTTGTGTCCATACCTTCGTTTCTGAAAATACGGCCAACTTCGTATACTCTGTCAAAGCCGCCTACGATAAGTCTCTTAAGGTAGAGTTCTGTTTCGATGCGAAGAAACATATCGAGGTCAAGAGTGTTATGGTGAGTCTTGAAAGGTCTTGCAGCAGCGCCGATCTCGTGTGTTGTGAGAATAGGAGTATCAACTTCGATGAAGCCCTTGGAATCGAGGAAGTTTCTGATTTCCTTAAGAATAAGGCTGCGGCGCACGAATGTATCCTTAACCTCGGGGTTTACGATAAGGTCAAGGTAACGCTGACGGTAACGAGTGTCAGTGTCCTTAAGTCCGTGGAACTTTTCAGGGAGGGGAAGAAGGCTCTTTGCAAGGAGCTCGATCTGCTGAACGTGAACGGAGATTTCACCGCGTCTTGTTCTGAAAACAAATCCTGTAACACCAACGATGTCACCGATGTCCCATTTCTTGTAAGCGTCGAATGTTTCTTCGCCGATGTCGTTGATACGGATATAGCACTGAACTCTGCCCTTAGCGTCCATAACGTCAATGAAGTTAGCCTTACCCATATCGCGACGGCTCATCATACGGCCTGCGATTTTAACTGTCTGGTTTTCAAGCTCCTCAAAACGTTCGTGAATTTCATTTGTGTATGTGTCAAAATCGAACTTTACCTTTTCAAAGGGGTTCTGTCCGGCATCAACAAGAGCTGCGAGCTTGTCGCGGCGGATCTGGAGTATTTCTGAAAGCTGCTGCGCCTCTTCTTCGGCGGTCAGCTCAACATTTTCAATAATATCGCTCATTTTTATTTCCTTAGATGTATTTAATGTCAATTAGTTTTTCTTTTCTCTTGAAACTTCAAGAATTCTCAGTGTAACTTCGCCGCAGGGTGCTGTGTACTTAACTGTATCGCCTGCCTTTGCGCCGATCATAGCCTGGCCCATAGGGCTCTGGTCTGTGATGAGATTGAGGAGGGCATTAACTTCGTTTGAGCCAACCATTGTGTATTCAACTTCTTCATCAAATGTTTCGTCGTAAACTTTGATCTTGGAACCGATGTTGATAACGTCGTCTCTGAGAGAAGATTCGTCGATGATCTTAGCGTGTGCGATCAGGTCTTCAACTTCGCTGATTCTTGCGTAGCATTTAGCCTGCGCATCTCTTGCTTCATCGTATTCACTGTTCTCGGAAAGGTCGCCGTGGCTTCTTGCTTCTGCAAGCTGAACTTTGATTTCGGGAACACGAACTTCCTTGAGGTAAGCAAGCTCATCAATAAGCTGCTGATAGCCTTCGGCTGTATAAAGAGTATATTTTGTTTCTTCCATTATATTTAGATCCTTTCGGTTATTATTAATTAAGGTTATTTAAAAGTTCGTTATATGCAGCAGTGATCTGGTTATCTTCGCTGTCTTCGATCTTATAAATGTTAACATTTTTCAGCTCTTCTGAAAGTTCAACCACAACATCGGGTACTATACCAACTCCATCGTAATTATCAGAGAAGGGAGGGCAATAATATCTTGTGGTGAATTTGAAGCCTGTACCGTCTTTGAAGGGAGATGTTGTCTGCATACTGCCTTTGCCGTATGTTACAGTACCAACGATCGAAGCCTTTTCGTAGTCTCTCAAAGCAGCCGTGAAAAGTTCTCCTGCGCTGGCTGTGCCTTCGTTTACAAGAACAACCATAGGAATGTTTGTTTCGTTTTCGTCTGAAACATAAACTATTTCTTCCTTGCCTTTTTTATCAACTGTTCTTATAACAGGGCCTTCGGGAAGAAGCATATCAAGGGTCTTGCAAACGGAATAGAGCTCTCCGCCGGGATTATAGCGTACATCGAGTATGATACCGCGAATTCCCTCAGATGTCAAGCTATTTAATGCAGCACTGAACTGATCGGGGGTATTATTATCAAAAGATGTTATCTTTATAATACCGATCGTTTCATCAAGGGAATATTTATGGCTCATAACTGTGGCTTCTGTGTATTCAGCACGGATAATTGAAAATTCCACTATTTCTTCATAGCCGGGACCGCGGAAAACTGTGAATTCTGCGCTCGTTCCTGCTTCTCCGAGCATGTTATCAAGCGCTTTTTCATAGCCGAGCTCTGCAACGCTGACAGATTCGCCCTGGATATACAGATAAGCAATGAGGTCACCGGCCTGTACTCCTGCTTCAAACGCGGGAGAATTGGGGAAAACGGAAACAACTTCAATTGAAGCGTATTCCGAATTATATATAACACTGACGCCGATTCCAACTCCTTTTCCGGAGAGATCGGTCATCATACTGGCATATTCTTCTTTAGTGTAATAATCGGCATAATTATCGCCGATACCGTACATATACCCTTTGAGAACAGAATCAATAAGCTTTTTTTCGTCTATTTCTTTCACGTATTCATCGTCAAGCGCCTGTTCGATTGCCATCAGCTTATTGACTATTTTACCCATCGTGGTCTTTTCTGAGATACCAAGCATATCCTTGGCAAGCAGAAGTGTTGCGCAGAATGTGAGCAAAATTGCAATAATAACTGAAACAAGAACAAGAAAGAACGTTGAACTAACGGAAATTTTAGGGCTCTTATGCACGTAGGGTTCTTTTATACTTCCCGCGGCATTTTCCGTGGGAAAATTGGACTCGTTCATATCAGAAAAACCTTTTCATAATGTAGAAATTTTCAGTACGCCTGTAAACAGACGTACTGAAAACATTTTAATAATAATATTAGCAGAAAATTGTAACAAAAGGGATCAAACGCCTTTTTTTACGTAATTGAGAGGATTAACTCTGACGCCGCCTTTTCTCACTTCGAAATGGAGGTGGTTACCTGTGGAATATCCGGTGGAACCAACTCCGCCGATGGTAGCGCCTTTTTTAACCTGAGTGCCTGCGGTTACTGCAAGAGAACTGCAGTGCGCATACAGGGTAGACATGCCATTACCATGGTCGATAACGATATAGTAGCCGTAGCTGCTGTGCCAGGATGCTGTCAGAACAGTACCGTCATTTGATGCATAGATAGGTGTTCCGTAAGGAATTGCAACGTCAAGTGCATAGTGGGGTCTTCCGCCGGGGTCTTTGCCGCCGTAAGTGCAGGTGATAACTCCCTTGCCAACCGGAAGGGGCCACATATATTCGCCTGTAGCAGTAACCTGAGAGGAATTCTGTTCCTGAATACTTTTAAGGTATTTTGTAAGTTCAGCATCAAGCTTATCTTCTTCAGCTTTGGCTTTGTTATACTGAGCCTGATAAGCAGCCGTGTCGGACTGAAGCTTGTTATAATAAGAAGCTGCCTGAGAGGATTGCTTTTCAGCATCCTTTTTATCCTGTTCGAGCTTTTGCAATGTTTCCTGCTGAAGCTGAACAGAAAGTGTCAGGTTGTCCTTCTCTTTTTCAAGAGTTTCTTTCTCGGCCTGATAGTTTTCTTTCAGAGTTTTATCGTATTCAAGCATAGCGTTAACTCTTTCCATTCTGGAGAGGAAGTCGCTGATGCTTTCAGCTTCAAGAAGCATTTCGATATAGCTTGCGGAACCGTCCTCGTGTGCCATACGGAGTCTCGCAATAAACTTTTCGTTTGTTTTCTTGATTTCTTCTTCGCGAACTTTGATATCAGCATTTGCTTCGTCTATCTTCAGATTAAGCTCTTTCATAAGCTCGTTGGAAGTTGAAATCTTGGTTTCGAGAGTGTAAATTAGAGAGTCAAGATATTTTTTTGTCTGTGATACCTGACTTGCCTCGTTTTTACTTGCGCTTATTTTGCTGAGAAGCTCTTTTTGGGTTTTTTCAAGGGCTTTTATGTCATCCTCAAGCTTCTGTACTTTTGAATCCGCTGCAGCATAACTACGAAGCTGAGTTTCGTCGGGAGCAAGCATAAAACTTGCGCCCATAATAGCAAAAGCTGACACAAGAGAAGCTGTGCGGAGCACAATCTTTTTGAATTTTTTGTTCATTTAAGACCTGACCTTTCCGGTTAAGACTTAAGATACTTATTAAGAGAGGCCACACTTCCGATAACACCGGTGAGAATACCTATTGCAAGGAATCCGACGATGA
Organism: Clostridia bacterium; assembly: GCA_017513325.1. GTDB lineage: Bacteria > Bacillota > Clostridia > Oscillospirales > CAG-272 > Avispirillum. The sequence continues at coordinate 10,248 of JAFXGC010000108.1, read as the reverse complement.
GAAGAGGGTATACTTCTTTATAAGTAAGAATGGAGATCATCTGCATATCTGTTGCTGCCATTTTTACAACGTATGTGTAAATATAGGACTGAATGGCAAATGCAAGTGCGCTTGCGGCTCCACCGATAATAATGCCTTCGAAAATGAAAGGATATGTTATGAATCCGTTAGTTGCGCCAACGTAACGCATAACTGTGATCTCATTTTTTCTGGAGTAAACTGCCAGCTTGATAGTGTTAATAATAACAAAGATGCTGACTACGAAAAGGATAACGAGGAACCAGATGAACACAAGCATAACGCCGCTTTTAAGGTTGTCTATAGTTTTTGCAACTTTATAAACAGAGTTTATTTTGCGCACACCTTCAATATTACGAAGCTCAGCTTCAAGATTGAAAACTGCGGTTTCGTCAAGGTCCTTATATATGATTTCGAAGGAATCACAGAGAGGATTGTTTTCGGCGGTAATATCGCTGTAAAGGTCGGCGTATTCTCCGCTTTCGTCCTTCATAATCTGAAGTGACTCATCTTTTGTTATTCTTGAAACTTTGCCTACGTTTTCAAGAGATTTGATGCTTTTCTCAATTTCTGTGATCTGTTCTTCTGTCAGCTCATAATCGCAGTAAACCATGATTTCATTAAGCTCTGCTATCTTATCAAGGTTTACGTTGATGTTGAGAATGAGAAGGGAAAAACTTCCGAGTACTATAAGGCAGCTCATAAGCACGGCAATGGAAGCCACGCTCATAACGCTGTTTCTTGTGAGACCTTTAAAGGCTTGTTCAAGGAAAAATCTGATACTATAGTGTCTTTTCACTGGAACATACCTCCTATTCTGTCTTCAATGATCTTGCCGTCTTTGAGCATAACAACACGCTGTTTGTAATAGTCAACAAGATTCTTTTCGTGAGTAACTACGATTACTGTTTTGCCAAGCTTATTGATCTTCATAAGCAGGTTCATAATTTCGATACTCATCTTGGGGTCAATATTTCCTGTAGGCTCGTCTGCAATGATCATCTTAGGATTATTTGCAAGTGCACGTGCCAAAGCAACTCTCTGCTGTTCGCCGCCGGAGAGCTCACGAGGGAAACACTGCATTTTATCTGCAAGGTTAACGGTTGTAAGGATTGCAGGAACTCTGCGCTTGATCATATTTCTGGGGGTACCTACAACCTGCATTGCAAAAGCAACGTTTTCATAAACAGTTTTGTTGGGGAAGAGGCGAAAATCCTGGAAAACAACTCCGAGATTTCGTCTGTAAAAAGGGATCTGGTTGTTTTTGATGCCCGTAAGTTCGTAATCTCCAACGGTAATGGTACCGGAGGAAGCAGCCTCTTCACGGAGGAGAAGTTTCATCATCGTGGTTTTGCCTGCGCCTGAATGGCCAACGATGAAAACAAACTCACCGTCGTCTATGTGGAGATCGACTCCGTCAAGAGCAACTGTTCCGTTTGAATAGTGTTTTTTTACGTTCTTGAAGTCTATCATAAAACTAAACCTTTCATAAATTTGCCTTTAGGTCCATAAACGATGAAATTGGGGCAGCTGCGCTAAACAGCGACCCCAAAGCATCAGAACTTTGCAGGCTTTGTTGTGAGATAGCGTTTAACCATAAGGGCAACCTTGAATGTGATTGCATGGTCAAATTCTCTCAGGTCAAGACCGGTGATTTTACGGATCTTTTCAAGTCTGTAAACAAGTGTGTTTCTATGAACAAAGAGTTTTCTGGATGTTTCTGAAACATTGAGGTTGTTTTCAAAGAAACTCTGAATTGTAAGAAGAGTTTCACGGTCAAGGTTGTCAAGAGAACCGTTCTTGAAAACTTCCTGAAGGAACATCTCGCAAAGAGTTGTAGGCAACTGATAGATAAGTCTGCCGATTCCGAGGTTTTCGTAAGAAATAATGTTCTTTTCTGTATCGAACACCTTGCCCACTTCAAGGGCAACCTGTGCTTCTTTATAAGAACGGGCGAGATCCTTGATGTTTTCTACTGCTGTACCGATACCGATAACAGTTTTTGCATAGAACTCAGAATTGAGAGTGTCAGCAATAGACTTAGCCAGTTTTTCAATTTTCTTTACGTCTGTGCCGGGCTTCAGCTCCTTAACGAGAACAACGTCGGATTCGCCTACGCTGATAACATAATCCTTTGTTTTGTCGGGGAAAATGTTCTGAACAGCGTCGTAGGGAAGAACATCTGTCTTTGTAAGGAATTTAATGAGGAAGATAACTCTTGTTTCTTCTGTGTTGAAACGGAGCTCCTTGCTCTTTATGTAGATGTCACTGGGGAGGATATTGTCGAGAATGATATTCTTGATGAAAGAATTGCGGTCATACTTTTCATCGTAGAGATTTTTGATATTTGCAAGAGAGATAGAAAGGATAGATGCCAGCTTGTCAGCCATTTTATCTTCGCCTTCTACGAATACAATGTATTCCCATTTTGTGCCGGAGTTGATGGGACGATAGGTGTAGCCTCCGATTGCAACTGCTTCAGCAGTATAGATAAGCTCGTCTTTAACATCCTGGCGTGTTTCGCCGATCTTTACAAGCTCGCTGCAAGCGATGATAACACCGTTTTCATCAATAACGCCTATGGTGCGGTCAGCAGCCTCGGACATCTGATGGATTATTCCCTGAAACAAACGGTTGGACATAGGTGCCTCCTTATATTTTATAGACATATTTTTATCATTGTATAACCTGTACTATATTCTACTATATATTTTGTTAAATTTCAATAGGCTTTTAACATTTTTTCCTAATTTCCAATATTTTTTTTGTGAAATATCATAATTTATGCCCATAGTGTTGTATGTAAAAGGGAAATTAAAGTTCGAACTCATAGCATAAGCAGGCAAGAACGAATGATGAGGCGGTTTCTGTTCGGAGGATTCTTTTGCCCAGACCTATGCATCTTAAACCTTTTTCTTCGGCGTATTTTGCTTCGTCCACAGAAAAACCACCTTCGCTGCCGATCATTATGGAAATATCGGGAGAATCCGGTGCGTTATTTAACGCATCGGACAATGTGTATCCTCTTTCTGCTTCGTAGCAGAATAAAGGGATATCGGCTTTGAAAGCAGCATCGACAGCTTCTTTGTATGTCATAAGAGGGCATATTTCCGGAATGATGCTTCTTCCGCACTGCTTGGCGGCTTCAAGGGCGATTCTTTGCCATCTTTCAGCTTTTTTTGCAACCCCTTTTTTATCAAGGCGCACAACGCATCTGTCGGAGATGAAGGGCACGATTTTTGTCACGCCGCATTCAACTGATTTTTGAACGATCGTATCGAATTTATCGCCTTTTACGAGCGCCTGATACAGAACAGCTGAATAAGGAGGTTCTGTATCGGAGTCTTTTTCGTCTATAACATCAGCAAAAACGGTTTCGCCGATTTCTGATATAACGCAAGTATATTCGCGTCTGCCCATGTCGCACACGTCAAGCTTTTCTCCGACTTTCATACGGAGACTTTTGGTTATGTGCATAGCATCTTCGCCGCATATCATAACTGTTTTTGTTCCGTTATCTTTGGTGCCTATGGCGGAGCTTGGTATAAAAAATCTTGGCAAGGTAAAGTCCTCCCGTGATATAATTCTTTCAATTAACTATATATTATACATATATATCGCGTTTTTGTCAATTGAGGGGATATGACTTGAAAAATGTAAAGCGATGTGGTATACTTGTATGGTAATAAAAATTAAGGAGTTTGTCGTGATATTTGAAAAATGGCTGATGCCGGATATGATGCCTGAGCATTTTTATGAAGTAACCCCTGAAATTGTCAAAAGTATGGGCGGAGAAGCACTTATATGTGATATAGATAACACTCTTGTTACATATGACGACCCTGAACCCACGGAACAGGTTCTTAGTTGGATAGCGGAGATGAACAAATCGGGCATAACTGTTTCTTTTGTTTCTAACAATGATTGGGATAGGGTGAAGCTTTTTAATAAAGAATTGGGCTTTGTTGCGTATGCAAAATCCGGTAAACCTTCTATAAAGAATCTGAAGGCTGCATGTAAAGATCTTGGCATAGATAAAAGCAAAGCTGTACTTCTGGGTGATCAGTTGCTGACAGACTGCGCTGCGGCTAAGAGATTTGGTATAAAAGCGATAATTGTTCCTCCTATAAAGGATAAAACGACGTTGTTTTTTAAAAGCAAACGTCTTATTGAAAAGCCTTATGTGGCCAAGTTTAAAAGGATGAGTGGAAAATGAACGGAAGAATTGAAAAACTCAGAAAAATAATGGCGGAGAGAGGGCTTGATGCTATGTGGGTGACCGGTAGCGTCAATCACCTGTATATGTGCGGGTTTGACAATCCGGACGGAGCTCTTGTTATAGGACAGTATTCTGCTGTTGCTCTTGAGGACTTCAGATATTATGAAGCAGCGAAAAATGCCATAAATAATGAAGATTTTGAAGTTGTAATGCTTGATCGCAACTGTGATGTAAAGAGTTGTATTTCAGGTATGTTCAAAAGAGTTGGCTATGAAGATAACTTCGTAACGTGCAGAACACTTGACAATCTCAAAAAGTCTCTTGGGGACGTAGAATTTGTGCCTGCGGGCGATGTGTTTGAACTGATGCGCAGAACAAAGACCAGAGAGGAAGCTGATAATATTATAAAAGCTCAGCGTATAGCCGAAGCGTCTTTCAGAGAACTTCTGCCCAATATCACGTATGACAGAACTGAAACTGATCTTGCTGCAGAATTGGAATATATAATGAAGAAAAACGGAAGCGAGGGCATTGCATTTGACACTATCGCCGTTTCCGGCAGTAATTCATCATCTCCTCATGGCGTTCCTCGTAATGTGAAGATCGAAAAAGGATTTCTCACCTTTGATTTCGGCGCAGTATACAGGGGATATCGTTCCGATATGACAAGAACTGTTTGCGTAGGTAAGGCTGATGATGAAATGAAGCGCCTTTATAATACTGTGCTCAGTGCTCAGCTTGCTGCGCTTGAAGCGATTGGCCCCGGTGAGTCTTGCTTCAAAATGGATAAAATTGCCCGTGATATTATTGACGGAGCAGGGTACAAGGGCGCTTTCGGTCATTCGCTCGGTCACGGTGTTGGACTTGAGATTCATGAAACACCCGCGGTTGCTCCTAATGCAGGGGATAAGATCCTTATGCCGGGAGATATTGTAACTGTTGAGCCGGGTATATATCTGTTTGGCAAATACGGATGCCGTATCGAAGATATGGTTTATATAACGGAAACACATGCTGAAAATCTTACAAAAATGGAAAAAGAGCTTGTGGAAATATAAAAAATACACTTTTTGCACTTTTTTTAAAAAATGCTATAATCCCTCTTGAAAATGTCGGGAATTTATAGTACAATACATTCTAGCAATTTATTATTGAAAGGAGCTATCTCCGATTTCGGAGATAAGTGATATTATTATGGTAGTAGCAGGCGATTTCAAGAACGGCATTACATTTGATATGGACGGACAGGTAATGCAGGTTATCGAATTCCAGCACGTAAAGCCCGGTAAGGGTGCAGCTTTTGTTCGTACAAAGCTGAGAAACGTTATTACAGGTTCTGTAATTGAAAAGACATTCTCTCCCACAGATAAGTATGAGGACGCAAGAATCGACCGTAAGGATATGCAGTATCTTTACAGCGATGGCGAACTTTACTACTTCATGGATATGGAATCTTTTGAGCAGATTCCTCTTAATGAGGACAAGCTTTCTGACAACTTTAAGTTCGTTAAGGAAGAAATGATCTGCACAATCAAGTCCTACAAGGGCAATGTATTCTCCGTTGAACCTCCTATGTTTGTTGAACTCGACATCATTGATGCTGAACCCGGTGTTAAGGGTGACACAGCTACAGGTACAACAAAGAACGCAACTCTTGAAACAGGCGCTGTTATCCGCGTTCCTCTCTTCATCAACCAGGGTGAAAGAGTTCGTGTTGACACAAGAACAGGCGAATATCTCGAAAGAGCATAATTTTGTTAAAATAAAAGACGGCTGCTGCAATTGTGTGGCAGCCATCTTGGTTTTATAAGAAGAAAGGGAAATATGATGAAACTTAACGAAAAGTGCGCATATCTGCGCGGTCTTGCAGACGGTATGAAGCTTGACACAGAGAAAGTTGAAGGCAAGCTTATTGCAGAGCTTATCAAGCTTTGTGAAGAAATGGCAGAGGAAATAGAAGAACTTGATGAAGCAGTAGATCAGCTCCAGGACTATGCAGAGGAGCTTGATGAAGATCTTGGTGAGATCGAAGAGTTTGTTTATGATCTTGAGGACGATTGTGAGTGCGGCGGTGAAGATTGTGACGACGAAGATGAGCTTTTTGATTGCGATGGCGATTGCGAAGGATGCAGCGGATGCGATTTTGAAGATGATTGCGATAATATGCGCTGTGCGCTTTGCTCCAACTGCGGTGACACTATCTGTTTTGATGAAGAGATGGACCCCGAAAAGATCGTTTGTCCTGCTTGCGGAACCCCTTTGGTAGGACCTGTGGAAGAAGAGTGAAATTTTTCTAAGTTTGTATAATTACACTTGACAAATCAAAATATAGCATATATAATTACTGTGTACACTAATGGTACTATGCCATGATAGTACTAAATTCATTTTTTTATGGAGGTTTTGACGCTATGAGAAAGATAATATCTCTCATTATGGTTCTTACCATGGTTATTTCTACGCTTTCAGCTATGACATTCACAGCAAGCGCGAATGGCACATGGGGTGGAGCCGGTAGCTCTACATGGTACGGTGACGAAGAAGGTTCCGGTATCGACTATGTTGAAGCTTATTATTTTGAATCAGCTCCTACAATTGATGGTTATGTAACTGAGGCAGAGTGGGGCGAGCGTACAATTGAAATGTACAGCGAAGACCTTGCTACCAGCCAGCAGCCTTCATCATATTTTAACTCTTTCTTCTATTGGAAGGGTGGAGATGATGCGGGTTCTCTTTTCCCTATGGAAGCTCTTATCTGGCTCCGTTGGGATGAACAGTATTTCTATGTTGCAGCAATTGTAAAGGATTACAATGCTCACTCTCTTAAGCACGGTAAGGGTGATACATGGAATGGTGATGCTCTCCAGTTCAGAATTGACCCTCAGGGCGCAAATGCAGCTACACAGGGTGGCGCATATGACCCCAATATCGGTACTCCTTGGTCCGATGTAACAAGAATTCCTGACTTCCTTGTTGGTTATGTTCAGATCGCAGGCGGTTTTGTAGAATGCTTTGAATCTACAAACGACAAGGGTCTCACAGCTTATTCCAAGCCTGTATTCGGCGAAGTAAAAGTTGCTGTAGCTCCTTCCGAAAAGAACGCTGATAATCCTCTTGGATATCATGCAGATGCTGCTGCCGGCTATACAACATACGAAGTAGCTATTCCTTGGAAGTATATCTTTGAGAACGATCTCGTTCCCAACTACGCTTCTCTTACAGAGGCTCAGAAGGCTCCCTATGTTCTTGACTACTCCGAGTATTCCAGACCTGTAGGTAATCCCAACAGACCTAACTACCAGCCCGGTAACGAAAAGGGCGGTATCGGCAAAAAGCTCGGTATGTCCATCGCTGTTCTTGGCGCGGACAAGGGTGCAAGCTCTTACAACAGCTTTATTTCTTGGGGTTCCGGTATCACATCTGTTCAGACAGAAGTAGCTCCCCAGACATGCGCTGGTTCTAACCAGGTAACACTTTCTGCTCAGTCAGTAACACCTGGAGATTATGCTACATACGATCCTTCTAAGCTCAATGCTGATATGGGATCAAAGACATATGACAGTGTTTACTATGACTACCTTGCAGGCGACATCGGCTGCACAACAGCTATCTCCGATGCAACTTCTCTTAAGACACTTACATACGACAACATCATCGCAGACGAAAACGATGAAAGAGATTATGAGCTTGCTGAAGATCAGGAATATTGGGGCTCCTTCGATCTCTACAGCGGTTCTGTTATGAATGTTGGCGGAGATCATGGTAATGTACTCAGCTACGACAGAGTTGTTGTTACACATGATAGTGAAGATGGCAACGAACACTACGAGGCAGGTGTAGATGCTATTGACCAGTTCTATATAGACACAGTAGTTATTCCTGAAAGCTCTGCAGGTGCAGGCGATGGTATGGCTTGGACATTCCCCATCTCCTATACAATGGAGTTTGACGTAATGTACACAGGCCTTGATACAGTACAGGAAGGCAGAGCTTCTGAGCTCGGTAACCTCTTTGGTGGTGCTTCTGCTGACTACTACTGTGGCTACTCCTTTGTTGACAGAAAGTTCGTTATCAGATCTTTCTCTGATCCTACAGACGTAATCGCAGAAAGCGGTAACTTCGACCTCCAGAAAGACACATGGTACAACTGGAAGTTCCAGTATGACAATGACACATGTACAGTTCGTCTTCTTATCAATGACGAAGTTGTATTCAATGTAAACAACAGATATTTCTACTATTCCAACGAAAAGAACCTTGCAGAAGGTTGTCTGATGTGCTGGTGGTTCATCAACACACAGATGAAGATGGACAACGTTAAGATCTATAACTTCTTTGACTATGTTCACAGAGATTCCACAAATGTTGATAACACAACAGGCACAGGTAACTCTGGCAACACAGGTAACACAGGTAACTCCGGCAACACAGGTAACGTTGGTGGTAACACAGGTAACGTAGGCGGCGATACAGGTAACTCCGGTAACACAGGTAACGTTGGTGGCAACACAGGCAACGTAGGTGGTAACACAGGTAATGTAGGTGGTAACACAGGTAATGTTGGCGGTAACACAGGTAACGTTGGCGGCAACACAGGTAACAATGGCCCTGTAGTTGAAGAAGGCGGCGACGATATCACTGTAGATAAGGAACAGATCGATACAAGCACAGAAGGTACATTCAAGGTTACAGTTAAGTCTCAGTCTCAGTACAAGACAGCAACTGAACTTTCATACACATTCACAGTTGATGCAACTAAGTTTGAAATCTCCGGTATTGAAGGTCTTGATGCTGCTGACTATAAGCTTGAGAAGACAGAAGAAGGTAAGTATACACTTACAATTCTTAACCTCGCAAAGGTTAAGGCAGCTGCTACAGGCGCTGAACTCTTCAAGGTTGTTATCACAGGTAAGAATGGCGCAACAGCTGATGATCTTGGTGCTGGCTTTGTAATCAAGGATTCCTACAAGTTTGAAACAACAACTCCCGGTGGTACAAACAACAACGGTGGTACAAACAACAACGCTGGCACAAACAACAACGCTGGCACAAATAAGCCTGTTGTAGAACAGGGTAGTGAAGACATCAAGGTTGATAAGGAGCAGATCTCTACAACTGAAGATGGTACATTCAAGATTGGTATTAAGGCACAGGCTCAGTACAAGACAGCTACAGAACTTTCTTACTCTTTCACAGTTGATGCTGAGAAGTTCGAAATCGTAGGTATTGAAGGTCTTGATGCAAGCGATTATAAGCTTGAAGAAACTGCGCCCGGTAAGTACACACTTACAATCCTTAATATCGCTAAGGTTAAGTCTGCTGCAGCAGGAACAGAGCTCTTCAAACTCGTAATCAAGGGCAAGAACGGTGCAACTGCAGAAGATCTCGGCGATGCTACCAAGGGTGGTCTTGAAATCAAGGATTCCTACAAGTATGAATCCGCTCCTACAGGCGATAGCATGATCTTTGTTGTTGCAATCGCTGTAGTAATGCTTGCTGGTTGCGTAGTAGTATCCAAAAAGCAGAGAAGCTTCTAATTCGTTTTACGGATTGAAATAAAAAAGGCTTGAGCTTTCGCTCAAGCCTTTTTATTTGTTTAAAAAACCGGCAATTTTTTTCATATCTGTATACATTGCTTCGTTTTTGCTCCTGTCTCTTAAAAGTGCTGCCGGATGATAAACAGCGGTTATAGTATAAGCCCCTTTTTTGAAAAACATCCCGTGTTCCTTCGTGATTTTAAAGTCAGGCTTGATTAGCTTCATTGCCGAAATGCGTCCCAGACAGACAATTAGCTTGGGACGTATCAATCTGACCTGTTCGCGCAAGTATTCTATACAGTTATCTTGTTCTTCCGGTAAAGGGTCTCTGTTATTATCGGGTCTGCATTTTAAAATGTTCGCTATGTATACGTCGTCCCTGTTTATGCCGACTGCACAAAGGAATTTATCTAGGTGTTTTCCTACAAGTCCTACGAAGGGGATTCCTTCCTGGTCCTCGGATTGTCCGGGTGC
>JAFXGC010000107.1 GCA_017513325.1 Clostridia bacterium | reverse complement strand
CTTTTTTCGACTGGCAGGTCGATTCTATTCTATCACAATCGGAGGATTTTTATCATCGGTTAACCTTTTTTCAACCACGCGACTATCGCGTGGTTTTCGGGTTACAACAACGAAAAATCCGCCGGTTGGCGGATTTTTTGCAGCGCAAATCCAGTGATAATTTATGGTAAATTATCGTTTAGCGGTATAATTGTGGCGGATACCTGTAGGGCGGCTTGCCCTCAAGCCGCCGTTTCATAAGGCTTAGCAATTACGTTCTCGGCGGACCCAGGGCAAGCCGCCCTACAGTCATCTAATATAGTTATTACGCTAAATTATCGTTTATCTAACTAAGCCTTCCCCTGGGGGAAGGGGGACCGCTTGCGGTGGATGAGGAGTCTGGGCTTAAGACCAACAATATGCGAAGCCTAGACGCCTCATCTGTCACTTCGTGACAGCTTCCCCCCGGGGAAGCCTTATTACGATAAATTATCGTTTAACTCACTAACCTCTCCACAATTTACACCCAATTCTTAATTTTTTTGCTCTTATGGTTGCAAAAAAACTATTTATGGAGTATAATATACTTTGTATACTAATGCAAACATCACTTTTATATATATCAGATTTTGAAAGGAAGATATACTATGGGCTTTTTCAATATGATGCGCAAAGATATCGGAATCGACCTTGGTACTGCAACTGTCCTTGTTTACGTTAAGGGCAAAGGTATCGTTTTAAAAGAGCCCTCAGTGGTAGCAATCGACCGAAACACGGATAAGATTCTTAAGGTGGGTAAAGAAGCACAGATGATGCTTGGCAGAACTCCCGGCAACATCACAGCAATAAGACCTATGAGAGACGGAGTTATCAGCCAGTACGAATATACTCTGCGTATGATACAGTACTTCATCCGCCGTGCTTGCGGATCTGTTATCGGATCCCCCCGAGTTGTTATCTGCGTTCCCAGCGGAATCACCGAAGTTGAAGAACGCGCCGTTGTTGATGCTGCTACTCAGGCAGGAGCAAAAAAGACTTATCTTATAGAAGAGCCTGTTGCCGCAGCAATCGGAGCAGGAATTGATATTTCAACACCTAACGGACATATGATCGTCGATATCGGCGGTGGAACAACCGACGTTGCCGTTATTTCTCTCGGCGGAGTTGTTGTTTCCGAATCTATTAAAGTTGCGGGAGATAAATTTGACGAAGCGATCATCAGATACGTTCGCCGCAGACATAACGTGCTCATCGGAGAGCGCACAGCTGAAGAAATCAAAATCAAAATAGGAACTGCCTGGCAGAGAGATGAACCCAGAGTTATTGAAGTTAAGGGACGTTGCCTTGTTCAGGGCCTCCCCCGCGTAGTGCAGCTTTCATCACTGGAAATGCCCGACGCACTTGAAGAACCTATCACGGCAATCATCGAGGCAGTTTGTTCCGTTATTGAAAGAACACCTCCCGAACTTGTTGGCGATATCCTCTATAACGGTATAGTGATGACAGGAGGAGGAAGCCTGCTCTACGGCCTTGACAGACTTATAGCAAACGTTACAGGCATCAGAACAAAGGTTGCAGACAAAGCAGTTTCCTGCGTTGCAATCGGAACAGGCCTTGCGCTTGATAATATCTCCAAGATCCCCGAAGGTACTATCAATATTTCCCGACAGCGCCAAAAGCGTCTGTAATAAGAAATATTAAAAATGTGCTTGACAAATCTATTTTAATATGATATTATGATTGGGCGCTTGAAAAAGCGCCCAAAGCATTAATACACGGAAGGCTATCGAAGCGGGGACGTTTGCGAGCGCTGCCGGTGGCAGAGCAAGCGAGCAATAAGGAGTGGCTGCGGTCGACGATTGGCAAGCAAGGTTCTTGCGAAGACAGAGTCGGGCACCGCAACAGGACATAACGAGGCGAGCCTTTACATCATAAAAATTGAATATGAAGTTTTCTCTGAAAAGAGTTAACATACACGGAAGGCTATCGAAGCGGTCATAACGAGGCGGTCTTGAAAACCGTTTGGGTTCACGCCCACGTGGGTTCGAATCCCACGCCTTCCGCCAAACAAAAAGGACACCAATGGGTGTCCTTTTTGTTTTGGTGAAGGCATTGTACGGGATTCGAAAGTCCGTGCCTATGTCGGTACGACAGGCAAAAACTCCCTAAATGGGAGTTTTTAGGACGTAGCGCTGCAAAGGCCACGAGGCTTTTGTTATAGATACGACCGACACGGGCAAAAATGAATTTTTGCCACAAGCGTGAGCTTGTCGACCATCTTAAGCACACCAATCGGTGTGCTTTTTGTTTTGACGAAGGCATTGTACGGGATTCGAAAGGGCGGTCGCATACCGTAGGTGCGACTAAAACAGCCTGGATGGCTGTTTTTAGCCCGTTGCGCTATGCTGACCACGATTTTTCGCTTCGCTAACCCACGAGAACGCGAAAATATATTTTCGCACCTGCGTGAGCAGGCTCTTCTACAAGAAAGAAAATGTTGCTTTGCTAAAGCAATTGATTATTTTTTTATAACGGGATGTCGAGGGCGCCATCCCCTACAAACATAACAAAAATCCTGCACAGCATTAGCTATACAGGATTTTAACATCAAAACCAATTCTTAACCTCAAATCTGTTTCTGCACTTGGGGCAAACAACATTGTGCTTACCTTTTTTGCGGGGCAAACGAAGAGCCGCCTTGCAAGCAGGGCACTTTTTATATGTGAAATTCTTAATATCTCTTATCTTGTTCTTCTGCAAAACAAAGAAATTCTTTGTCCTTGTCCAAATGCGCATAAACTTCTCATTCTCTTTTCTTCGAGCCGCGATGTTTCTTGAAAAGACTCTGAAAAACATAAATATGAGAAGCGCCAAAGCAACCAGGCTGATAATCGCTTTTATAAAGTCCACCTTGATAAACCGCTGAACAACAATCAACACAAAATATGATATAAAAAGACCGTAATACAGTCCGTCAATTCCATATCTTCCCCACATAAAGCGAGCTATTTTATCTCTGAATCTCATTATTTCAAACCGATCCTTTTTTTATAATACCCATATATTGTATTCCATAGTTGTGACGCTTTATATTACATATTATTAATTTTTATGAAAAAATTATAAACCGATTATTAAATACAAAAAGCAGATGCCGAAGCATCTGCTTTTTTATTAGTTAAGATACAGTGATATTAAGCGTATCCCCAAGCAGGAACGCTGCCTGTCCATTCCCAACCATCTGTGAATCTTCTCCATGTTTCTCCACCGGGATCAAATGTTTCTGAATCGGGGTCAAACTTGCCATTGCTGTTGGTGTCTTCATAGGAACCTGTAACAAGGCCGTAAGGAGAATGCTGGTAGTAGTCCTTCATATCGCTAAGCTGTTCCATCCAGTTGAGGGGCTGGTTTGAACTAACGATAAGACGCTTGAATTCTTCAACGCCAAGCTCGCTTCTGTAGTCGTTATTACCATTCCACTCTCTACCGTTGATGCCGTCACCATCATACATTGTCTCTGTTGTGAGGAAGTTGAAGAGCCAGTCATATCTTTCCATATACTTTGTCTTCTGCTCTTCTGTTGCATCATCAGCAAGATACCAGCTCTTACGAACTGCGGAAAGACCGAGAACATCTGCATTCATAAGAAGGAATTCATATCTCTGATACATCTGCTTGTCTTCAGCAGGTACAAGAGCCATACCCTTGCAAATGAGGTCTCTCATATAGTCATAGTTGTCGCGGATATACTCATAGTCGAACATATCGCCCATGTAGTCACAGTTGT
>JAFXGC010000106.1 GCA_017513325.1 Clostridia bacterium | reverse complement strand
TCTTTTTCTGTGTTTGGTTCATATCAAGTTACTTTGAAGAAGGGGCAGACACTTTGGTATTGTTATGATGATGCATCCCTTATAAGCGAAGGTGTTTTTTCACAGTTGTTTCACGCATCATGCTCCTATAACTATACAGTGACCATTGATTCTACAACTTATGAAAGAGACGAGTCCGGTTTTATCAATGCAAAACTCCTAGATGAGGATAAAGACGGTAAGTATTATTTTTCTGTAACAAATACCAGTGCTAGAAAAGTATCTGTTTTCGTTTCTTTAGAAAAAGAAAAGCTGTATGATTTTGGTAATGTTAGTCTCAACATTGGTGATAATGAAATCGAAGTAAATACAGAATTCCCCACTATTATTTACGATTTTTGCCCTGCTGATGTTGAGGCAGAAGCCGGACTGTACAAGTTTACAGTGAAAGATATGGCTGGTAATATCATCGAAGATGCGCTCCTTGGTAATTGGGGATCTATTGGTGCGCCTGCTGATCAGACCGGCGACGCAAAAACAAACATAATAACATGGGGAACTCAGGAAGTGAATTCAACTTTCCTACTTGGTGTTTCAAATGTAACAGAGAACTTTATAATTACTGTAGAACGCTTAGGTGATTATGATGACGGTAGACAGCATATCGAATATCTTGACTACACTAACGTTCATACACCTTCCAAGTTTACAATGCCTGCAGGCACACTCTCTAAACTTGACATAACAAAGAAACATATACTTGTTCTTGATACAAACGGTATTTACCACCTTAATTCTATAGATGGTCCCGTTGTATATGTAGACCTTACCAATGAAGCAATCGACCTAAAAAGTGCCTATGGCGCTTATGGTGCTAATGTTCTTAGAGTCGTATATACAAATGGTTCCGGAGAGCAGTGTGCATATGATATGATCAATTCAATGAAAGTGTATGCTGAGTCAATGGATGATGATGGATATTATCCTTTAACTGTGGACCTTGAGGTGTTCTTCAAATATTATGGCGAAGCTCAGAAGTGGTATAACTCAGAGTATTCCGCATTACCTGATATTGTTTCAGGTACTTTCATTCCTGAATCTGCATGGTTGGCAACAGCATATTATTTAGAGGAAAACGTTGGTGATTCTTCTGATACAACGCTTGATGATACGACTAATGTTGAGCCTGGACCCGATACTACGAATCCTGAAGATACCGATAAGGACGGCGTAGATTCCGATTCAAGCGTAACCGATTCTGAAAGCACAAAAAATCCTGAAACTAATGTCGGAACAGATTCTTCCGATAATTCCGGTGTATCAAAAGATCCCGTAGATTCAGGTGATTCTGAGAATTCAAACGCTACAGAAACTCCCGGAACATCTGGCGGCACTCAGAATTCTGAGAACTCCGGATCAACAGGTGAGTCTCAGGAATCTGGTGGCACTGAAACACCCGGAGTATCCGGTGATAATCAGAATACAGATAATTCCGGAACTAATGGCGGAACACAAAATTCTGATAACAACAAGAACCCTGAGTCTTCTGAAAATGCAGGAAGCAATGGTGGAACAAATGCGCCTGAAACAACAGACAGAACAGATGATATTAAGATTGAAGAATCAACTGATGATACATTCAAGATTGCTATAAATGCTCAGCCTCAGTTCAAGACCGCCACAGAGCTTTCATATACATTCACATTTGATCCTGAAAAGTTTGAAATTATAGCTATTGAAGGTTTGGATGTTACTGATTATAAGCTTGAAGAAGTGGAGAATGGCAAGTATACTCTTACTATTCTTAATATCGCAAAAGTAAAGTCGGCAGTGGCTGGAGCAGAGCTTTTTAAACTTGTTATCAAGGGCAAAAATGGTGCTACTGCTGAGGAACTTGGTGATACAAGCAAGGGTGGTATCTCTGTAAAAGAAGCGTTTAAGTTCGAATCAGCACCTACCGGTGATAGCATGGTTTATGTTGCAATTGTTGCAGTTGCCATGATCATAGGTTGTGCTGTTGTAATTGCAAAAAAGAAGAAAAAGTTCTGACTTTAATAAAATAAATTTGTTTTGAATTAATAATTGAACTTTTAGACAAAATAATTTAATAGGAGAGCCGCCATTCGATTATGTGTTAAATGGCGGTTTTCTTTTAATTTGCTATTGCAAAAAAATCTGAACAGTGATATACTCACTATGTATTAATAACAATGTTATATTTGGAGGAAGTATAATGAAAATTTTGAAGAATCTTGTGTTGCTCATTCTTGCAATAAGTCTTATGTTGACTTTTACAGCTTGTAATGGAGATAATAACACTGATGATCCTGTAAATGAAACTACAGATGTTACAACTGTTGCTGATGAGACTACAGAAGAACCTGAAGATGATAAGGTTACATATACTGTAACTGTTGTTGATGAGAACAACACTCCTATTTCCGGTGCTATGGTTCAGATGTGTCTTGATGCGTGCATACCCAGCCTTACAAACGATGAAGGCGTTGCAACATTCAATCTTGAAGAGGCAAACTATAAGGTTAGTTTTGTAACAGCTCCTGCAGGATATACAGTAGAAGAAGCTTATTACTTTGCTGATGGTTCCTACGAAATGACAATCACTCTTAAAGCAGCTGCATAATTTAAAATCCCACTGTAACAACAGTGGGACTTTTTAATTACTCTATTCATTTGTAGCATTTTCTAACTGTTTTTATTTGCAACTTCCAACATATTTTCTATATAGACTCCGTATCCACGAGTCGGATCGTTAACAAGCACGTGAGTAACTGCTCCCACCAGTTTCCCATCCTGAATGATCGGCGACCCGGACATTCCTTGTACTATTCCACCTGTTTCATTAATCAACTGAGGGTCTGTCACAAGTACAGCAAAATTTGTAGCACTTTTGTCTGTTGAGTCACATATGATTTCTATTTCATATTCCTTTATACAATTTTCAGATAGAGTGCAGTAGATTTTTGCTTTGCCGCTAACAGTTTCTTTTTTAGATGCGATCTTTATGGGTACATTTATGTTGGTATTAATATTTGGCTTGGTGAATATTCCGAAAATGCCAAATTTTGTGTTTGAATTTATAGTACCCGTTTCTCCTGATGAAAAGAATCCTTTGAGTTCTCCCGGAGAACCTATTTCTCCTTTACTTATTCCTGATATATTTACTTCATTTACTTTACCGTTTTTCATAGGCAGCAACTCGCCATTTTCTGTTGAACATATCCCGTGTCCTAATCCACCAAAGTCACCAGATTCTTTGTCAAGGTAAGTTATAGTTCCAATACCGGTTGTGCAATCCTTTATCCATACACCAATTCTATATTCTCCCATAGACTGACTCTTTATGGGATTAACTGTAAAATGCATTTCAGTTCCTTTTCTTATGCAAGTAAAATCCAGTTGTTTACCTTCGCTGTTTTTCACTTCATTTGTAACATCATCTGCTGATTTTATTGTTTTATTGTTTATTTTAAGAATTATGTCTTTTTCTCTTATTCCTGCATTATAAGCGGGGGAATAGCTTTCTTTGATCCCGTCAACATTTGTAAAACCGCTGACAACCATTTCTCCTGTATATATTTTAATACCAAATGGCATTCCACCGATTAAAACTTCGTCACCGACTTTGATTTCTTTAGCTTCAACTGAAAATGTTAGTGATATTAGTATAGTAAGAGTAAAGAGAAATGATAATATTTTCTTCTTCATTTTTAACCGCCTTGATTTGGACTTGCAAAATATACTTTGCTCATTTTCAACAGTTATATAAGTTGCAAATTTATCGGTAAATGCTAAATAGGACATAAGTGGGTAATAAAAGGGTTCAGCATTGACATAATCAGTTTTCAATGATATAATCTGTATTGGAATAATATTCAAAGGAGATAATAAATTATGCTTAAAGGCGCTGCAGTTATCGGACAGTCCGGTGGACCAACAGCTGCTATCAATGCAACTCTTGCCGGTGTGATAAAAGGCTGCTTCAATAATAGAGATACAATAACCAAAGTGTATGGCATGAAAAATGGTATTGAAGGATTTCTGAAAGAGGATCTTATAAATTTAACAAATTATTTTGAAAGTGACACTGAAGAAAAATTAAATATTCTTGCAGCAACGCCTGCGGCTGCACTTGGCTCTTGCAGAAAAAAACTTCCTGCGCCTGATGCAGATAAAGAATTCTTTGATAACCTTATAGAACTTTTCAGGAAATATGATATCAGATATTTCTTCTATATAGGTGGCAACGATTCCATGGATACTGTTGCCAAGCTTACAAAGTATTTGGAATCATCCGATTATGAGATGAGAGTAATGGGTGTTCCCAAAACAATTGATAATGATCTTCAGGCAACCGACCATACACCAGGCTATGGATCTGCTGCTAAATATATAGCTGCAACCATGTCAGAAATTATTCGAGATTGTGCAGTATATAAGATTCCTGCGGTAACTATTGTTGAGATTATGGGCAGAGATGCAGGTTGGCTTACAGCCGCATCAGCACTTCCCAGAATTGTTTCCGGTGAAGCTCCTGATCTTGTATATCTCCCTGAAGTTGATTTTGACACAAATGGTTTTATCGAAAAAGTCAAATCTTGTCTTGCTGACCATCCCAATGTTGTAATTGCTGTTTCTGAAGGCATACGTGGTGCTGATGGTAAGTATGTTGGCGAAGGTACGCAGAGTGGCGTAGCGGATGTTTTCGGCCATAAATATCTGTCAGGGACAGGTAAGTTCCTTGAACAGCTTGTTAAAGCTGAAATTGGTTGTAAAGTTCGTTCTGTTGAACTCAACATCAGCCAAAGATGCGCAGCGCATCTTCGCTCAGAAACCGATATAAATGAATCAATCGGAGTTGGATGTGCAGCTGCTGAAAGCGCAGCAAACGGAACAACCGGTTGCATGATGGCTATGAACAGAGCTGAAGATAAATATGAGATAACATATGAAGCAAAGGCTATTGCAAACATTGCTAATATGGTGAAAACTGTTCCTGCTGAGTTTATTACAAAGGATGGAAGCAATGTAACCGATGAATGCCTTGAGTATATTCTTCCCATGATTCAAGGAGAAGCTAAGAATTACTATAAGAAAGGTCTTCCTGTTCATCTGATTTTCTAAGTTTTATTTTAAAAATCAAAAGCCGCTTAATAGCGGCTTTTTTTTATCGTGTAAAATCTGCTACGTTTTGCATAATTGTGCTGACAGTGTCCAGTGCAGCGGCAGCTTTGGTTCTGATCATAGATTTAGGATGTCTACTTTTCATCATTACAGTAACAGCTGTTCCTACGGCACTTCCTATAACCATTCCTGCTACTACGTATTTAGTTACATCTGCAGTTGTATTGTGTTTTTGCATATATAATTCCTCCCGATTAATTTCAATAATATTATTCGCCGCAAAATCCCGATTATATGTGGGAAATTGCGGCGAATTTAATATTATTTTAAATTTTGTCTTAGTACCTCATATGCAAGTATTGAAGCTGCTGAAGCGGCAGAAAGGGAACCATTGAAATCTCTGCCATAGTCCAATCTGACAATTTGATCAGCTTTTTCCAATAAAGAGGCTGAAATGCCCCTTTTTTCACCACCAACAATAAGGAATATCGGCTTTTTCAGGTCAGACTCAAAAGCGGAAACAGAATTTCTTATGCCTGCTGCCGCAACTGTATATCCTTTGTTTTTAAATATATCAGCAGCTGTAGTGCCTTCCTCAGTAAACATCTGAATCATCTCCGAAGCTCCGGCAGAAGATCTGCAAACAACGCCTGCAGCACTCATCCAGTTTCTTTTGGTAAGTATAACGCCATCAGCTCCTGCAGCATATATTGTTCTTAAAGCATAGCCAAAATTATAAGGATCTTCGATTCCTTCAATCATTACATAAAAACCATCTTTACTGATGTTATCTGGCGTTAATGACGGAATTGAATATTCTGTACATTGGGCAATAATTCCGCCATGGCTGTTTCCCGTAGTGAGATTTTCGATGTATTCATCGTCAACAAATTCAATTGTAAAATCTAATTCATTTGCCTTGTGTTTCAAAAAAGACAATTCTTTGGATTTTGATTTTGTTTTATTCTTATCAAAATAGATACGTTCTATACGGCGTTTTTGACCCTTAATAACAGCGGAAATAGATGTCATTCCTTCGAAAATCAGAGAAGGGACCTGACGTGATGCTTCTTTAATCATGATAACTCCAAACAAAAAGCGGCTGAGTCGCCGCTTTTATATTTTTATTTACCGGCGTTCATTTTGAGGTAAGCATTGATAAAACCATCAATATTACCATCCATAACGCTCTGAATATTACCGTCTTCGTAACCTGTTCTTGTATCTTTAGCAAGAGTGTAGGGCATAAACACGTAAGAACGGATCTGCGCGCCCCATTCAATATTGGTTTTGTTTCCGGCGATATCCTCAATTCGCTCAAGTTTTTCACGGAGCTTGATCTCCATAAGTTTGCTCTTGAGCATCTTGAGTGCAGTTTCTTTGTTCTGGAGCTGGCTACGTTCGGTTTGGCAACCTACAACTATACCGGTAGGAAGATGCACAATACGGATAGCGGAGTCTGTTTTGTTAACGTGCTGTCCACCTGCGCCGCTTGAACGGTGAGCGGTGATTTCAAGATCTTCACTTCTAAGTTCAATTGTATTGTCATCTTCGAATTCGGGAAGAACTTCGACAGACGCAAATGAAGTGTGTCTTCTACCGGACCCATCAAAGGGGGATACTCTGACAAGTCTGTGTACGCCGTTTTCGCTCTTAAGGTATCCATATGCATTGTTACCCTCGATCATAATTGTCGCGGATTTAATGCCTGCCTCGTCGCCGTCAAGCCAGTCTACAAGCTTTACGTTATATCCATGGGATTCACCCCAACGTGTATACATACGATAGAGCATCTGTGCCCAGTCCTGAGCTTCTGTGCCGCCTGCGCCGGGATGGAAGCTGAGAATTGCATTATTATGGTCATATTCACCTGAAAGGAGAACTTCAATACGCTGTTTTTCTTCTTCTGCTTCTATTGCAGCAACTTCAGAAAGTATTTCTTCTTTCATAGATTCATCGTTTTCTTCTATTGCAAGCTCACATAACGTAACAGCATCTTCCAGCTTGTTGCAAAGGTTTTCGTATGCTGAAATCTTATCTTTAAGCTGCTTAAGCTGACGCAGTATCTTTCCGGAGTTTTCCTGGTCACCCCAGAAATCAGGCTGTAAAGTTTTTTCTTCAAGAACAGCAGCTTCGTCTTTAAGAGTACCGATTCTGAGCGCACTACCCAGTTCTTCAAGATCTGCTCTGAAATTTGTTAGTTTATATTTAGCTTCTTCAATTTCAAGAATCATTTATATCACCAATCCTCAATCAATATCTATAAAATCAAGCTTAGGAGCTGAAACTGCGCGCGGGGGGATACGTTTCAACGGATCATAGATAAAATTATTACACGAAAAATCTTTTGCCACTATTCCGCGATGTTTACACATCATAGAATCATCATCATATACACTTACTGATTTTTCACAGTATGCGCATATACATTCATAATTCTTATGGTTCTTCATTATTTAACTCCTGTGCGCAAAAATACACATAATATTATACATAAAAAGTTATTGTAAATCAAGCACCTTTGCATTTTTTTATAATATAAATAATACAAATGCAGAAAAGTGTTAAGATAACAAATAATAATGCTTGAAGTAGTGGAGTATTTATAAACTTATCTATTATCATATTGGTATTTATTTTTGTAAAATATATAACCGAAGAAATACCGAGAAGTATTCCTTGTATCAATTTGGTTAATACACATCTTTTAAGTGAGAGGTTTAATGCAGATGTGAACGAAAGCGTTTGACAGAATACAGATAAACCTGACCAACCAATTGCAAAACCACAGATAAATACACAGAAAATACTCTTATATTCAGAAGATAATAATGCGGCATCTGAAAATTCCAATATTCCCAAAATTGTAAGCTTCAGATTTATCGGAGCAAAACATAGTAAATTTGACAGTACTGAATTAAGAGAAGAAAAGAATGTAATAAATCCGCATATGGTTAAAGAAGAAAAAGAAGCTGATGATATTGATTTGGCTATATTTAAATGTGTTTCTTTACATTTGATTGTGTTGCCGACAAATGACTTGAGTTGTTTGGGAGGCAGAATCAAACTGTTGACTATTATTCCTGCAATAACAGAGCATATTATTTGAGCAATATATAAAAATATTCCAAACTTTATATCATTCCAATACTTAGCTCCTATAACGAAAATTATAAATGAAGGTCCGGTGTTGTTAGAAACACTTATTAAAACTTCTGTTTCGGTTTTACTTATGTAACCGCGTTCATATAACTCAGTTGCAGCTTTAGCACCTAATGGAAATCCACAAATAGATCCAATAATTATTGGTGCTGAAGCACAAAGTGGAAGAGAATATAGCTTTGCTATAGGAAAAATCTTACCTAAAATTTCAGATGCGCCACTATTCGTTATCATAGATGATATAACCATAAACGGAAATAATGAAGGAATTATATTTTTAATGCAGTTTTCCATAGAATCCAAGGCGCTCTGTGCAGCTGTTTCAGAAAAAACTGTAAAAAGGACAGCAAGTGCTATGATTGCAATTGTTGGATATAGTTTGTTTTTCATAATAAATCCTAAATTTTCATATAATGATTATAATTCTAAATTCTAGGGGGATATGTGAGATACGATAAAAGCAATAGGCGATCGTTGCGTAGTCTGTTATCTAAGTATACGTCGGAGCTTACGGGCAATATGAGTTTAATTGAATTATATTCTGATCAAGAATTATCAGTAAGCGGCTGCGAATTAATACTAGAATATGATAGTAGAACCATACATTTGAAAACTATATCCGGTGAACTCTTCATAGAGGGAGATAACCTATTTTTGAATGTTTTCCAAAGTGAAACTATAAATATCAGTGGTAAAATCAAAAAGGTGGCTTTTAAAGATTATGATTGATTATATTTTTGGTTATGTTGAGATTGAAACTCACCGTATAGAAGCCGTCAGTTTGTTAGCTCAGAATAATATCAGGTGTTCTGAAATCAGAAAAGATAACGAAAAGATTGTTATAAACGTACCATTGTATTCTTTGAGAAAAGTACGAAAACTTCTGAATGAAAACGATTTTTTCTTTGAAATTATTAAAATGAAAGGTATACCCAGCCTATTTATAAATTGCAGAACACAATATGGTATGTTATTTGGAATTACCATATTTCTGGCAATGATTATTTTCAGCGGTAAGTATATCTGGTCATTTCAAGTAAGTGGAAACAGTTATATAAGTGATGAGGAAATCATTGGGATACTTGATGATTTAGGATGCGGTGTAGGCACTAAAATTAATGATATAGATTTTGACAAATTACACAACAGATTTTTGATGGAGTGTAAAGATATATCTTGGATATCAGTAAATATGGATGGAGTTATTGCAAAGGTTGAAGTGCTTGAGGTTAACAGGGGTAAGGTTGATACTGAAGGATTTGCTAATATTGTTGCATCTGAAAGTGGTCAGATAGAACGAATTACTTTGGTGAAAGGCAAACCTCAAGTTGAAATAGGCGATGTTGTAAAAAAAGGTGAGCTTCTT
>JAFXGC010000105.1 GCA_017513325.1 Clostridia bacterium | reverse complement strand
TCCCGAGCGGCCAAAGGGGGCAGACTGTAAATCTGTTGTCAGTGACTTCGATGGTTCGAATCCATCTTCCCCCACCAAAAGAACCACTTCTTACGAAGTGGTTCTTTTATTTGTAATGGGGGAAAGAAGATGGATTCGAAATCCCGGTCACATCGCTTCGCGTTGACAAAAACTTACTATTGTCAGTGGCAAAAAAGCACCTGTTCTGTTTATGAACTGTAAGGCAGTGGAAAAAGTCACATTTTAGTGCTATAATAGTTATAATTGATATGAGGGGGTGTAGGATATATGCCTATAATACTGGATCATCAATTAAGAGAACATATACCGCACAACGCTATAGATTTTCCCATCACTTATTTTCACGACGAGCTGGTTACCTTGCCCGATTGGGCAGGCCCTTTGCATTGGCATCCCGATTTTGAGATTGCAACTGCAGAGTGCGGAGTTTTAGACTACCAGATTGGCGGTCAGCACATTATAATGGAAGCAGGGGACAGCATATTTGTCAACGGGAACGTACTGCACGGAATAAAACAGTTGTCAGGTGATATTCCCGATCCAATGCCGAATATTGTTTTTTCCGGAACGTTGATATCCCCGGAAACAAGCACCATTTATCAAAAATACATACAGTCGATTGCTCAGTGTGATTCGCTGCCTTTCATTGTGTTCAGACACGACGATAGTTCTCTGAGTAAGATAAACTGTTTGATAAACGATATTTACAAGCAGCTCAGTGATAAAGAGCCGTGCTATGAATTGGTTGTTCAACGCAATATCAGTCGCATATTTGAGTTTATATCTTGTAATTTTGATAAATTCCCGAAGTCTGAAGCAACGCGTATACAAACAAAAAATCAAGTGAGATTCCAGAAAATGCTCACCTATATTTATCATAATTATTCTAAAGAAGTCACTCTTGAGGACATTGCAAATGCTGCTAATATAAGTCGCAGCGAAGCAGGACGATGCTTCAACACGTATATGGGATGTTCTCCTATTGATGCACTTATTCAATATAGGCTTCAGAATGCTAATAGGTTGCTTAACGAAAAAACTCATACCCTGCAGGAGATCAGTTTTGCCTGCGGCTTTAATTCTGTTAACTATTTCAGCCGTCAGTTTAAGAAAAAATATGGATATACTCCGGGGAAAAATGATAAATTGGGTAAATAGTGCTTGCTTTTGGCGTTTCCGTGTCTTGTTTTGCTTTTGCTTGATGATATAATACGTATTGTGAAATTATTACATTCGTTTTGAAGGGAATAATCATGACAAATCAAAAAAATTATAAAAAGACACTGATAGCTTGTTATCTCGGATTTGTAACACAGGCTATAACGGCAAATTTTGCCCCGCTCTTGTTTTTGACATTCAAGAATACTTATGGAATCACTCTTGAAAAGATAGCAATGATTCCACTGGTGTTCTACTTAACGCAATTGATCGTTGACCTGGCAGCAACGAAATTTGCTGATAAAATAGGATACCGTATCTGCGTTATGGCATCGCAGGTATTGTCATCAGTAGGTCTTGTTACTATGACGTTTCTCCCGGAATTGTTGCCCCATCCTTTTGTTGGTATTCTCATTTCTGTAGTATTTTATGCTATAGGAAGCGGTCTTATTGAAGTTTTGGTAAGCCCCATAGTTGAAGCCTGCCCCTTTGAAAATAAGGACGGAGTAATGAGTCTGCTGCATTCTTTCTATTGTTGGGGTGCAATGGGGGTTATTTTGGGTTCAACTCTCTTCTTTGCCATATTTGGCGTAGAAAACTGGAAGATACTCACTTTCATTTGGGCTGTAGTACCCTTGTATAACACTTTTAATTTTATTAACTGTCCTATAGAGCGACTTGTGGAGGACGGAAAGAGTATGAGTATCAGCAAGCTGCTGAAAACTCCTATCTTCTGGCTGATGATAATGCTTATGGTGTGCTCAGGCGCTTCAGAAGCAAGTATGGCTCAGTGGGCATCTGCCTTCACAGAATCTGCTATCGGAGTTTCCAAAGCGGTTGGTGACTTGGCAGGACCTTGCTTGTTTGCAATGTTTATGGGTATATCCCGTATGCTGTACGGAAAGTTCAGCGAAAAACTCGATTTGACCAAGGTGATGCTTGGCTGCGGAGTTTTGTGCGCTTGCTGCTATTTGTTGGCGTCACTTTCAAAATTGCCCATTCTCGGACTGGCAGGTTGCGCAATTTGCGGTCTGGCAGTAGGTATTATGTGGCCCGGATCTATCAGTGTGTCCTCTCAGAGTTGCCCCAGAGGAGGAACTGCGATGTTTGCATTCCTTGCTTTGGCAGGTGACCTGGGCGCTATGGTAAGCCCTGCTATGGTTGGAAGCATTTCCGAGATGGCAGGCGGAAATCTCAAATCAGGATTGCTTGTAGCCACAGTCTTCCCTGTAATAATGGTTGTTGTATTAAGTGTCTTAAGAAGCCTGAAAAACCATCAGATAAAGGACTGATAGCCCCATTTGCTTTTTGCCGAGGGTTCATAACGTCAGAAAAAACCACTTCGAAAGAAGTGGTTTTTTGATTGTTTTTGCATATACTTTTTTGCATAAAAGTGAGTTTCATTTTACATACTCTCTCTATTGACTCTTATTTCGGTTATGTGTTAAAATTAGTTATACAACTGAAAGGCGGACTTACTATGAAAACTCCGGAGCGCATATATCACCAGCGAATCAACCTTGGTCATTATGCTTCTGCAGGCACGATATCAAGAGAGGGCGACGTTCTTGTAACTGCAGGCGGTCATGATCCTTTTATGATGATATCCCGTGACAGAGGAACTACATTTGAAATAAAAAAGGGGATCAACTATCCCACAACTTATGGTTTTACTCAGCTTCGTGACGGCACTTTTATATCCTTTGGCAGCAACAACGTTGGACACAGAGCTCTTATGGACAAACGCCAGCAGGTCGTTCCTTTTGTGCTGAAGATCATGCGCGCAAAGACCTTTGACGATATTCTTGACGGTCGCATTGACGTTTCCTTTGCGGTTGTGGATATTCCCGATCTCACTTTTGGTTACGGTGACTCCAACAACTGTCATTCCGGCACAGTCGCTCAAGGATGCGTGGAGCTTGAAAACGGCGATATAGTTGTGACAATGTACGGACAAAAAACCACTGACACAACGCTTTGCCCCTATTTTGTTGAGCAGGGCTATAACTTCTATCTTTACAGCACCTGGTGCATCATTTCACGTGACGGCGGAAAAACTTTCAGCTATCTTTCTTCCATCGCCGACGTGCAGACATATCCCATACCCGATATAAACGCGGAAGGATATTGTGAAACCGACATTTTCGCCTTTGGTGGAGGTCACATCGTTGCTGTTCTCAGAACGGGTGGACACGAGGTATATTCTCCTCTTTATGCTTCTCATTCATACGACAACGGTGAAACATGGGGAGAACCCTATGAAATAAACAGTTGGGGCGTTCTTCCAAAGCTGTTCAGACTTTCTGATGGCAGACTTGTGCTTGTTTCGGGACATATTCACACGTTTTTGATGTTCTCCGAGGATGAAGGCGTCACCTGGAGCGAGCCTTTTATAGTTGAAGAATGTGACGGCAAGTGGGGTAACAGTCCCTCCGGCTACAACACCGCCTTTGAAAGTGCTCCCGGTGAAATAACTATTATTTACGACGATCCCAAAGAGGGAATAGCAGAGGGCAAGCCCTACGGATACGTGCGTCACGTTTATCTGAGAAAGTATAAGGTGTGAAAATAATAACGGAATTCGTTATTGCAGGAAGTTTGAGGGTGTCGACCCTTAATAATACGAAATAACCTTTTCTAACAAAAATCCCCAAGTGTCAAGCACTTGGGGAAATTTTTATTTATGATAAAGTCTCTTTGTTTCGTACTGAGGTTCGCAGCTCACGTTGATACCCAGGCGGCGGAGGATTTTTTCGTCTTCGTCGCTGATAATAACGGAAAAGTGAGCGTCGCTGCCTTTCAGATTTGCAAGCTGCTTTTTTGCAGTATTTGAAATGGGATCGCTGAGGGCGGAGATAGTCAGCGCAAGAAGCACCTCGTCTGTATGAAGTCGGGGGTTTCTATGCTGGAGATATTGAGTTTTTAGGTCACATATAGGAGAGAGAACGTCAGCGGAAATAAGCTGAAGGTTGTCTTCAATATTTCCCAAAGTTTTCAGTGCGTTGAGAAGAAGTGCAGACGCAGCTCCCAAAGTACTTGAGGTTTTGCCCGTAACGATTCTTCCGTCGGGAAGCATCATTGCTCCTGCAGGCGCGCCCGTTGCCTTTGCTTTTTCAAGCGCCGCGGAAACGATGGGGCAATCATCAGGTTCAATATCAGACTGATTCATGAGAAGCTTGATCTTCTGAATAGCGTTTTCATCGCCGTTGCCCTTGATTCTGTTGATGCAAGCAGTGAAATAGCGGCGGAGGATCTCCATTTTTGAAGCCTCGCGGCAAACCTCATCATCAATGATGCAGTTGCCAACCATATTAACTCCCATATCTGTGGGGGATTTATAAGGTGATGAGCCCTGAATCTTCTGAAAAATTGCATTGAGAACGGGGAAAATCTCTACGTCTCTGTTATAGTTGACAGCTATTTCATTATAAGAATCAAGGTGGAAGGGGTCGATCATATTAAGGTCATTAAGGTCGGCAGTTGCCGCCTCATAAGCGAGGTTCACAGGATGCTTGAGGGGGAGATTCCATATAGGGAATGTTTCAAACTTAGCATAGCCTGATGTGATACCTCTTTTATAATCGTGGAAAAGCTGGCTGAGGCAAGTTGCCATTTTGCCGCTTCCGGGGCCGGGGGCAGTAACAACGATAAGGGAGCGTTCTGTTTCGATATAATCGTTCTGGCCAAGTCCTTCGTTGCTCACAATGTGCTGAACGTCGGAAGGATATCCTGCGATAGGATAGTGACGGTAGCAACGTATCCCCAGAGACTGAAGTCTGTTATAGAAAGCGTCAGCCGCTGTCTGTCCGTTATATCTTGTGAGAACAACACTGCCAACGTAAAGACCAAGCTCGCGGAAAGTATCTATAAGGCGGAGAACATCCTCGTCGTATGTGATGCCAAGGTCGCCTCTCATTTTATTTGTTTCAATATCAGCTGCGTTTATGGTGATAACAACTTCAACGTCATCTCCAAGCTGCTGCAGCATACGGATCTTGCTGTCAGGTTCAAAACCGGGGAGAACTCTTGAAGCGTGGAAATCATCGAAAAGCTTACCGCCGAATTCGAGATAGAGCTTGCCTCCGAACTGCGCTATACGGCGACGGATGTGTTCAGATTGCATAGCAAGATATTTTTCATTATCGAATCCAACTTTTTTCATAATACCAAGTGACCTATCCTTTCTTCGATAAAACCAACATATCAAGTATATCACATTTTACATTTAAGTAAAAGAGAGATTTGGAAATTTATTTACGTTTTTTTATCTTTTCCGGTATAAAGCTGAGCAAAAGAAGAGCAAAAGCTGCAAACATAACCAAGGTG
>JAFXGC010000104.1 GCA_017513325.1 Clostridia bacterium | reverse complement strand
GCTGCCTGATGACCGGTCTTCCGCGCATTGTGTCCATCAGCTCTACTGATATTATTGAGGCGCTGGGTGAGGTCATGCAGCAGATCGTTGATGCCATCCACCGTGTGCTTGAAAACACACCCCCTGAGCTTGCAGCCGATATTTACGATAACGGTATTATGCTTGCAGGCGGCGGAGCTCTGCTCGGCGGTCTTGACGCGCTCATCTCTTACGTTACAGGCGTTAAGGTTACAATAGCTAAAAACCCCCTGGACTGCGTTGCCATCGGTATCGGCCACGTGCTTGAAAGCATAGGCGATATCAGCGAATCCGTTCTTTTCAGAAACCGCGGCGCAAGATAAAATTAGTTTTACAGAAAGGTCAGCATAATAATGAGGGATTTTTTAAAAAGCAGATTTTTTGCGGTTCTCGTTATAATCACCCTCTTTGCAACAATAGTGCCCTCAGTTCTTTATGCTATGGGCGTGGGCAACTATGCTCACAACATCATAAACCAGGCCCTGGCTCCCCTGCAGAAGGCATTTGCATACGTAACTGACGGGCTTGACGGATACGTTGCCTATTTTACGGAATTTGACCGCATAGTTGAAGAAAACAACGAGCTCAGAGAAAAAATAAACGAGCTTGAAGATCAGATATATTCCGCAAAAGAAATAGAAGGTATGAATGAATGGCTCTTCGACTATCTTGAGCTGAAAAGAGAGCATACCGACTACGTTTTTGAGCCTGCCAATATCACAAGCAACGGAAGCGGAAATTATATGACTGTTTTCACTCTGGACAGAGGAAAAAACCATAACGTTCAGGTCAATATGCCTCTCATCACAAATGAAGGTATAGTGGGATACGTTGTTGAAGTGGGAAGCGACTGGTCCAAGGCAGTTACGTTTCTTGAAGCCTCAGCTTCTATAGGAGCTTATGTTGAAAGAACGGGCGAATTATGCGTTGTTGAAGGGGATCATTCCCTTGTAAGCGACGGAATATGCCGCCTTAACTATTTAAGCGAAGATTCCGATATTCAGGTCGGCGACAGAATACTTAGCAGCGGCTACGGAAGCGTTTATCCCAGAGGGCTCGTTATAGGATTTGTTTCCGAAATCGAAAAGAATCCTTACAGCCGAAGCGTTGTTGCCTATGTTGAACCTGCCGTTACTCTGACTACCGATCTTTCCAAGATAATGGTTATAACAGATTATGAAACCTACTCAGAATAATCAGAACGGGGAAAAAGGACAAAACACTGTCCACCGTATGACGAGACGGTATCCCCCCGATATAGATAAACTCGGAAGGGGCACAGCAAACAAAACCCCCAATCAGACGCCCCATAAGCCGGCGCAGAAAAAAACGAACCAACAGCAGCCACAACGACGCCCGAATTCCCACATAAGGAAAAAGCGTACAACTCTTCTTGGCGCTATTGCCGCTGAACTTGAAGAGCGCTTTGAAGGCCTGACCATAGGTCTTCCCTTTACAGCGGAACAGTTTGTGCGCGGATTAATATGCGGTGCGCTCATCGTGTTTTTTGCATTGCTGCAAACAACGGTTTTTGCCAGATTCAAACTTTTCGGCACAACACCTGACCTGATGTTTGCGCTGACTATCGCCATCGCTTTTTCAGAAGGCGAAAAATGGGGAGGCGTTTGCGGACTCGTTTCAGCCGTGGTTATAGACTCGCTTGCCGGCTATGGTCTCACCCTGCTACCCCTGGTATACGTTGCATCGGGAGTGCTTTGCGGCCACCTCGTGCGTGACTTTTTCTCAAATACGGCGTTGCCGCGAATCGCGGTTATAACCCTGTTCACCGTGGGAAGAAGCGTTATCACTCTAATCAGCGCTTCCTTCCTTGTCAATATAACCTTTGTTGAGATACTCTCAACCATCGTTATTCCCGAATATTTTTCGACAGTAATTATGTCCACTCCGGTTTATTTCATCGTATGGCTGTGCTTTGTGCGTTTCCATAAAACAAGAGCTGAAAAAACAGGAGTTGATCTCTACTGATACCCACAAAAAATCTGATAGAAAGGACTGATGGCAACTCTTATGAAAAGACGCGACCATTTGCTCAGATATATTGCTCTGGGCTTTATCTTCATAGCAGTTTCCCTTGTTTATATCGCAAGACTTATAACCATACAGATAGCCAGTCAGGACTATTATACAGAAACTGTGGTGACAAAAACTTATACAAGAACAGAGCCCATACAGGCTCAGCGAGGAGAGATCTTCGACCGCAAAGGCAGACCGCTGGTTGAAAATCAATACACATACGATCTGTATCTTGACGGCGGAAGTTTTCCCAAAACAAACGAAGAGAAAAACGCCCTGCTCCTTGAGCTGACTGAAAAAGCCAAGGCTATGGATGAGTTTGACGGATTCAAAGAGCCGCGTGCAAAAGAAGCCTTCGTCTATAAAGACGGCAAATGGACTCTCGACGGCAGCTTTATGGGCACCGTTTACGGAAAAAGACTTTCCCGACTTATGGAAGGGCTTAATTTCACCCCCGATGATAAAGAGAAAGGCGGATGGACCAAAACCGATATAGGAGAAGTGCGTGATGCACTGCTGCTCAGATACGGACTTGTGGACGCCGACGGAAATGACCTTTATTCAGAAGAAGAAAGAGATTTTCTTTTCTCTCTGCGACTTGATATGGAGCTGAAAAACTTTTCCGCAGTTGAACCGTATACCCTTATAACGGACGTTTCCGTTATGTTTATTTCCGCTATTACAGAAGGCGGACACAGAGGCTATAATATCAACGTTTCGGCAGAAAGAGTTTATACCTATCCGGGATATCTCTCCCACGTTCTCGGCAGAGTTGGTCAGATACAGGCGGAAAACGCCCAGTACTATACCGACCTTGGATATTCTCTCAATGCCATCGTTGGAACGTCGGGAGCTGAAAAATCCTTTGAAGCTTACCTTCACGGAACCGACGGAACACTCGCCATTGTGGAAGATAAATACGGCAACATAGTTGAAACTTACGTGCTCAAAGAACCCGTTGCAGGCCAGGACGTTTATCTGACAATTGATATAGATCTTCAGATGGTTGCTGAAACAGCGCTGAAAAATAACATACAAACCATAGTTGACCAGGCTGGGTCTAATGAGGGCGAGCTTGACGGCGAAGACGCAAACGCAGGCGCGCTCACTGCTCTCAACTCAAAAACAGGAGAGGTGCTTGTTCTGGCAAACTACCCCACATATAACCTTGCAACCTTCAACGAGGACTACAGCGCTCTGCGCGAGGACCCCGCCTCTCCCCTTTTTAACCGAGCGCTGGAAGGTATCTACGAGCCGGGTTCAACCTTTAAAATAGGTATGGCAGCAGCAGCCCTTCAGGAAGGGATCATCACCCCTTATACGGAGATCCTTGACGAAGGTGAATATCAGTACTATGCAGATTCAAACTTCACCCCTGCCTGCTGGATATACAGCGCAAGATACGGCTACAGAACTCACGGCTGGATCAATGTTTCCAAGGCTATCGAGGTTTCCTGCAACTGCTTTTTCTATGACGTTGGCAGACAGCTTACCATCACAAAAATGAACAGATACTGCAAGGCCTTCGGTCTTGGTGAATCAACAGGTATCGAGCTGAGTGAAAAAACAGGCGTGCTTGCAGGCCCTGCCGAAAGAGAAGCAAAAGGCGAAACATGGTACGACGGTGACACCATTCAGGCGGCGATCGGTCAGTCCGATAACCTTTTCACACCTCTGCAAATCAGTAACTACATTTCATCCGTTTTGAGCGAGGGCAACAGAATGAAAGCCCATATCCTCTATGAGGTCCGCGATTATAACGGAAACGTTACCTACGAGTTTAAACCTCAGACAGTTGACTCAATCGAAATATCCTCAAAGAACGCTCTCGTTGTTAAAAACGCTATGAGAAGCGTTATCACAGAGGGTTCTGCAGTTCGTATCTTTGTTAACTATCCCCTTGCGATCGGTGGCAAAACAGGTACGGCGCAGGTTTCCTCAACCAGCTCCGATAACGCTATTTTTACAGCTTTTGCACCTTTTGACGATCCCGAAATCGTTGCAACCTGTATAATCGAACACGGAGCAAGCGGTACTGATGCAGGATATTCCGTGCGTGACCTTTTCACATCATATTTCGAGGTTGATTATCCTCTCAACGGAGTTGTTGAAGACCCACCAAAAAACGAGGACTCTGCAACCGATGAAAATACTGCACCTGAAGAGGATAACGCAAATGAATAAAATAACAGATAAAAAAAGAGCTCTTGAAGCGGATAGCCGCCTGGCAGAGCTTTATCCCGATGCGGTTTGCTCCCTTGAAGCGGACGACGATCCATGGCGACTGCTGGTTATGGCAAGGCTCAGCGCTCAGTGCACTGACGAAAGAGTGAACATCGTTTGCCGCGACCTTTTCAGTGCCTTTCCCGATGCGGCTTCTATGGCGAAAGCACCCCTTGAGGAAATAGAAAACCTTATAAAATCCTGCGGACTTTATAGGGGAAAAGCGAAAAGCATAAAAGAAGCTTCGCAAATAGTTACGGAAAAATATAATGGCGAAATCCCCTCCACAATGGACGAGCTTCTTGCCCTGCCCGGAGTTGGAAGAAAAATAGCCAATTTGCTGCTTGGCGATATTTTCGGCCTGGGCGGCATTGTTGCAGATACCCATTGTATGCGCATCTGCGGAAGATTGGGCTTTTATCCCGAAGGACAAAAGGACCCTCTCAAAACTGAAAAAATTATGGAAAAATTACTTCCGCGTGAAAAACAAAGCGACTTTTGCCACAGAATCGTGCATTTCGGCCGCGATGTTTGCCGCGCGAAAAATCCTCTCTGCGACTCTTGTCCCCTTTCGGACATATGCCGACACTTTGAGGAAACATATAAATAAGAAAGCAGGACTATTACTTTGGCAAAAACAGAAAAAAACTGCCGCCTGGGCAAAGTTGGCGGTCAGGCAGTACTTGAAGGCGTTATGATGCGCAGCGGCGATAATATTTCGCTGGCTGTGAGAAAAGACGATGGCAGCATAGAGATCAAAAACAGCCGGTTTGTTTCCATACGCAAAAAGCATAAGTGGATGAATATTCCTCTGCTTCGCGGATGTATAAATATGGTTGAAATGCTTAAACTCAGCTACGGCACTCTTGATGACAGCATGAAAATGCTGGGCATTGACGAAATGGAAGACGAAACAAAATTTGAAAAATGGCTTCGCAAGGTTTGCGGAGATAAGCTTATGAATATCATTATGGGCATCGCAATGGTGCTTTCCGTTATTCTCAGCGTTGGTCTTT
Organism: Clostridia bacterium; assembly: GCA_017513325.1. Classification (GTDB taxonomy): domain Bacteria; phylum Bacillota; class Clostridia; order Oscillospirales; family CAG-272; genus Avispirillum. Next base: position 5,530 of record JAFXGC010000104.1, on the reverse strand, counting down.
TCGTTCTCCTTCCCAACTTCATCGCAATGGGCGCCAATGCGCTCTACGGACATTTTAATGGCGGCGGTGTTTTGCCCAGCTTTTTGCAGAACGTGCTTGCAGGCGTTGTGAGAATAATCATCTTCGTTGCTTATATGATGCTCACTTCACTTATGCCCGATATCCGCAGAACATTTGAATATCACGGAGCTGAACATAAAACTGTTGCCTGCTATGAATCAGGAATGGAGCTGACCGTTGAAAACTCACGCAAATGCTCCCGATTCCATCCCCGCTGCGGAACAAGCTTTATTTTCGTTATGCTCATTATTTCTATTCTTGTGACAGCTTTTATCGACTGGAACACATGGCCTAAAATCGCTATCATCCTTACAAAAATAGCGATGCTTCCCGTTATTGCAGGTGTTGGCTTTGAATTCCTTATGCTGGCAGGTAAATACCCCAACGCAGTGACAAGATTCCTTTCCCTTCCCGGACTGTGGATGCAGCGAATCACCACTCAGGAGCCTGATGACAGCCAGCTTGAGATCGCTATAACAGCTATCAAAAACGCTATGCCCGATGAATTCCCCGAGGTGCTTGAAACAGCTGAAACAGATGAAGCAGCTGAAGAAGCTCAGGTTGAATCATCTGAAGGAGAAAACGGCTGTGACGCTCAGTGAAATTATAAAAGAGCTTGAAGCGGGGGGAGTTGAATCCCCTCGCTTTGATGCTTCTGTGTTGATTGAACATTTCGAAGGTAAAAGCCGAGCTGTGCAGCTTGCTTTCCCCGAAAAGGATTATACGAGTGACTCCCTTGCCACTGCTGTCAACCGCAGAAAAAACAGAGAGCCCCTGCAATATATCATAGGTGAGTGGGAGTTTATGGGACATACCTTCAAGGTTTCCCCAAACTGCCTTATCCCTCGCGCCGACACAGAGCTTCTTTGCTCGCTGGCAATCGACCGGCTGAAAGATACCCCCGACGCGCGCTTTGCCGATCTTTGCACGGGAAGCGGCTGCATAGCCATATCGGTCCTTTGTGAGTGCGAATCCGCTTCGGGTGTTGCTGTTGAGCTTTACCCCGAAACTCTCCAAATATGTGCCGAAAACGCTGTCAGAAACCACGTTGCCGACAGACTTCATACCGTTCTCGGCGATGTTTGCAGCAACTGCCTCGAAGGTGAGTTTGACGTTATAGTTTCTAATCCGCCTTACGTCACAATTGAGGAAATGAAGGATATTACTCCCGAGGTCGCTATGGAGCCTCCCCATGCCCTTACAGACGGCGGCGATGGCCTCTCTATCATCCGTAAAATCCTTGAAATTTACCCTTCCAAAATAAAAAAGAACGGTATTCTCGCCATTGAGTTCGGTTGGAAACAAGGACCTGCCATTCTTGAAATAGCTAAATCCCTCAACCTCAATGCCCACATCTTAAAAGATACGGAAAACAGAGACAGAGTCTTGGTTGTAAACATATAGTATATAAACACCTATCCCTCGTTTAATAAGATATATATAAGATTATTCGGGAGGGACCTTTTAAGGAAAGGTCTCCTCCCGAACCCTCCCCCAAACCTCTTTGTAAAAGATCCCCTTCCAACCCCACTTGTGTGGGGGTGGAAGGGGATTTTCTGCGAAAAGGTTTTGAAAGGGGTTTCAGGGGGAGAACTTTTCCTCAAAAAGTTTCCCCCTGAGTATTCCTATATATTTTGTCAAACGAGGGATAGGTGTTTATATACTATTTTGAAGCAACGAAGGTTGAGCCAAGGATCAGTAGAGCGCCGATGATACCGAAAACAGTAAGGGGTTCTGAAAGAAGCACGGCTGAGAGGATAATAGCCACAACGGGATCGATATAGCTGAATATCGCTGCAGTTTGAGCAGGAAGCGACTTAACCGAGCCAAAATACAAAACATAAGCAAGGCCTGTATGCACAGCGCCGACAACGAGAAGCATAACCACCGCTTTGGGAGAAAAGGCGCTTGCCTCAATATTCTCTGTGAGAAGAGAATACGGCAGGATGGTAACAGCCGCCGAAAACAGCTGAAGAACTGTCATATCGTAAGAAGCAATATCCTTCATACGCTTGTTAAGGAGCACAACGGACGCATAGAAAACAGCCGCACCGCAGCCAAGCAAAATACCCTTGCCGCCAACGATACCGTTTTCCGCCACGCCCGAAACCAGCACGATGCCTGCAAGAGCGCAAAGAATACATATGATCTTTTTCAACGTAAGCTTTTCTCCAAGCACAAGAGGGGAAGCAAGGATAACGAAAACGGGAGAAAGATAATAGCAAAGAGTTGCCGTTGCAACAGTTGTAAACCTGTACGCCTCAAAAAGAAGGATCCAGTTTATACCGATAAACATACCGGAAACTATAAGAAGCAAAAGATTTTTCTTTATAGCAGAATAGTCAAGCTTCTTTTTTGAAACAAGCATAACGACGAGGAGAAAAACCGTTCCCATAATGCCGCGAAAGAAAGCGATAAAACCTGAGGGAAGCGGAATGTGGCGCACAAAAATACCGATAGTTCCGAAAATGAACATGGCAAGAGTTATTTTCAAAAGCGCGCCGCCCTGATCTGTAATTTTTTTCATAAATTCCTCAAAAAAATAAGATATTTCATTCTATCATAGCCACATCCGTTTTTCAACACAATATGAATACTTTGCACCGTTTTCCTTGCATAAAAGTGGAAAATGTATTATACTGTAACTACAGAATAAAGAGAGGTGCGCTTATGGACGTTAACTACAAAAACAAAAAGCCCTATAATACAGCCAAACTTCCTATCAGACAACCCCTTTTCATGATGGGACTGCTGACCCTTGTGAGTAAAATCGGAATGCCCCGAGTTCCCTATAAAATAGAAAAATTCAATATGGAAGGGCTTAAGCCTCCTTATTTTCTCTTAAGCAACCATATGTATTTCGTTGATTTTCAGCTTAGTGCTATGGCAACCTTCCCCCACAGAGTGAACAACGTTGCAACAATCGACGGCTACTATCGCCGCCCCATTATTATGGAGCTTCTGGGCTGCATCTGCAAACGCAAATTCACAACAGATATGCACCTGCTCCGATCCATCCGCCACGTTTTAAAGAAAAACGGCGACGTGCTTTGTATGTATCCCGAAGCAAGATATTCCCCCGTGGGCACAACTGCAATCCTGCCCGAATCTCTGGGAATGCTTCTGAAGCGCTCAGGCGTGCCCGTTGTTGTGCTGCTGCACCACGGAAACTACCTGCACACTCCATTCTGGAACTATCGCAAACCCAGAAAGGTTCCGCTTTATACCACTATGACACAGATCCTCACAGCAGAAGATCTTGAAAAAATGTCGTATGAAGAAATAAACGAAGCCGTTAAAAAGGCAATGACATACGACGAGTATAAATGGCAGGTGGATAATAATATCCGCATAACCGAGCCCTACAGAGCAGAAGGGCTGCACAAAGTTCTCTATCAGTGTCCCAATTGTAAAACTGAGCATAAAATGGCATCTGAAGGCGCCGAAATATTCTGCCGTGAGTGCGGCAAGAGATGGGAAATGGACGAGCTGGGCAGACTCAGCGCAAAGGAAGGCGAAACAGAATTTTCACATATCCCCGATTGGTACGAATGGCAGAGGGCAGAAGTTCGCGCTGAGATCGAGCGCGGCGAATATAGCTTTTCCGACACGGTTGACGTTCACTCTCTCCCCCGCTGTATGCGTTTTGAGCATCTGGGAGAAGCCAAGCTTACTCACACCGCCGAAAACGGATTCGTGCTTGAGGGTGAATACCGCGGAGAGCCTTACCGAATCGAACGCAAGCCGCTTGGTATGTACGGAGTACATATTGAATACGACTATTGCTATATCAAACCTTTTGACTGCATAGACATTTCCACAGATAACGACTCTTTCTATTGCTATCCCTCAAAAGAAAACGTTGTTACAAAGCTTTCACTTGCAACCGAGGAAATATATAAAATAGAAAAAGCAAAGGTGGATGCAAAGAAAGTCAGAAGAAAAGCCGAACAATAAGGGAAAAGGAGTTCACAATGAAAAAGATTACCCAAATCCTGACCATTTCAATGGCAATGATCATTTGTATTGGAACAGTTTTTTCCGGCGCAATCACTCTTGACGCACAAATTTCAACATCAACCGAGGAAATATATCCCGGTGTTACCGCAACTGACTACTATCTTGCAGAGGGCGGATATTATAGCCAGAACGGCCCCCAATATCTGAGAGTTGTTGAATTTGACCCCAAAAGAGACGACCTTGCTTTTGATATGGTTATGGCAGGAGATAACGTTGGCGCATTGACTCCCCTTACAGAAATAGTTGATAATTTCAATAAAACAAACACAGAAAACAAAACTGTTATTGCAGCAGTCAACGGTGACTTGTGGACTCAGGCAAGCCATCACTCAAGAGTTGAAGGCGAAAGCGATGACCCCGTTGTGAAAAAAGAACTGTGCATCCCCAGAGGTTATAACGTTGCAGATGGCGAAATAATAACCACGACCTATATGGGCACAGAAACTCCCGTTGACGACGTTTTCTATTCCTTCGGTGTTGCTGATGACGGCACCGCCTATATCGGACAGATATCAACAACACTCTCTCTTATAAACCAGACTTCCAAAAAGAATATCACTGCCGACGGACTTAACCGACTTCCTGCAAATGACTCACTTGTGGTTTACAGCGATAAGGGACCTGTTTCCAACTATGCCCTTGACGATGCCCATGAAGTTGTTATAGATTTTGCAAATGATTATACTATAAAGCACGGCACAAGGATCACAGGCACTGTTACTGCCATCAGCGAGCCCGGCACTGAACGCTATAATATGCAGGAAAACCGCATCATACTCACTGCGCGAGGCACAAACATTGATCAGATATCCGATTTTGCTATCGGGGATAAGGTTACGCTTATTGTCCGCGTGACCGATATGATGGGTAACACTGAAGCCTGGCAATCAATAAATGAAGCCTGCGGAGGACACGTTCCCGTTGTGCTTGGAGGAGAGGCTTCAACCCAAAGCTACTCAAGAGCCGATCCTATGACTCTTCTTGGGTATAAAGCTGATGGAACTATCGTTATGATAGTCAACGACGGCAGACAACAAGGCTATAGCATCGGCATAAACCGCCTGCTTTACGAGGACCTTTGCCTCGAGCTTGGACTTGACTCAGCATTTCTTCTTGACGGAGGCGGCTCCACCACGTTGGTTGAACTGACCGAAAACGGTTATGCGCTGAAAAACCGCCCAAGCGACTATTATCCCGACGGAGTGACTCAAGGTTTTGAGAGACCTGTGACAAACGCGGTTATACTTTCATATATAGGAGAGGATAAGCCGCAGTTTACTCTGGGTGATATTGACGGCAGCGGAACGATCAATTCAGTTGACCTTTTCAAAATGAAGCTGTTTGTCAAACAGACAGTCAGCCCCACAGAAAGCGAAACAATGGCAGCAGACGTCAACGGCGACTCAAAAGTTACCACAGTTGACCTGTTCCACCTTAAATTCCGAATTAT
>JAFXGC010000103.1 GCA_017513325.1 Clostridia bacterium | reverse complement strand
CTTCCGCCTGCATTTCGCACAAGCTGAACATTTGGGAATATCAAAGAAAGATAGTATTCAAGAAACTCTGCCAGAGCAAAGGATGAACGCATACCTATGATATATATTTTTCCGGCTGAAACAATAGCGTCAACCGCCGCATCAAAAGCTCCTCTGTCCACTGTTTCAAGGGTTGCTCTTATCTGCGCAATATCTCTTTCAAGAACGGCATCAAGCAGTTTTTCATCGGGAAGACGATCGTTTGAAACACGCACTCTCTGAACACTTGTCAGATTTTTCTGAAGAGACTCCTGCATTGCGCGATGAAATTCAGGGTATCCGCTGAAGCCAAGTTCAAGCGCAAATCTTACAACTGTTGATTCGGAAACCCCTGCAACTCTGCCAAGCTGAGCCGCTGTCATATAAGCAGCCTCTTCGGGATGCTCTGTTATATAGTCTACAATTCTGCGCTGTCCCTTTGAAAAATCAGGGCTCGCAGCGCTTATAATCTCAGAAAGGTCTGAAGACATATTTGCCTCCGCAAAAATAATTATAACTTATCCAAATAATTATACCCCCAAAACTGCTTTTTGTCAAGGAAACAAATACGCTGCTATGGCAACTGACTGCAACAAAAAAGCAAAAGGCCCGCATGCTGCGAGCCTTTTATTTATTCTTTTTTCTCTGTCTAATCGAAATATATGCCACAAAAGATATTATCAGAAGCACGGCAAGGACTGAAAGCGCATCAAGATATGTCAGCGCACGGTCAAACAAAACCATTCCCGTTTCATAGCAAAACATATTAGTCCCTCCTTTTCTCTGTTACTATTATACTATTCTTCAAAAGAAAAGTCAACTAATTATTAATAAAATGTTTTGCATTTTTGAACAAACTATTAGACAATTATCAACAAAAGCTGAGTTGTGTCGCAAATTTACCCAAATTGACAACCTCTATGCCTGATTTTTCCGCATATCTGCAGGTGTATGCAGTTCCGCCTCGTCCGCTCGTTTTATAAGCTATACAGACGCTGCTGTTATCAACCATATATCTGTTTCTCAGGTGCATACACCCTTTTGAATACATAACGCCGGTATACACAACCTCATCTGCCACTCCAAGCATTTTTTTATAAAACGCCAGTTCTTCTATGCTGTTCCATTTGGATGTCTGATCGCGGCAAGGAAGGGCAAGAATCAGCTTTATATCATCATATTCTTTTCTGATCTCAGCCACACATTGCGCCGCAACAGAATCAAAACCAACGGCTCCGCCGCAAATGAAATTTTTATATCCGCGCTTTATATAAATGAGTATTGTCTTTCGCAGCAGTTCGCAAAGAGCGTTAGTGTCGCATCCGTTTAGATCTCTGTGTCCTGTGAAACAAACCGTTACGTTTCTGTCAAGCATCATTTCTGATTCCTCTGAGCAACGCTATCTCCGCCGCATATCCATCCAGTTCATTTGGCGTTTCCAGATAAAACGGAAGATGGGCGATTCTGTTGTTTGTGATTATATTCTTAAAACCTTCAAGACCAATAAATCCCTCTCCGATTTTTTCATGGCGGTCTTTTCTCGCGCCCAAAGGATTTTTTGTATCATTGAGATGAATGGCGCGCAGACGCTCACGTCCGATTATCCTGTCAAACTCATCAAGCACACGATCGGTTTCGCCCGCTATATCATATCCGCCATCCCAAATATGACAAGTATCAAGGCAAACGCCCAGATGCACCCTTTTTTCAGGCTCTGTCAAACGGATAAGCTCTGCAACTTCCTCAAACCTACCGCCTATCTCGCTGCCCTTACCCGCCATTGTTTCAATAAGCACAGTTGTGCCCTGACCGGGAGTTATAACGGAATTGAGAAGCTTTGCAGTGTTTGCAATACCCGTTTCCACGCCTTTTCCGACGTGGCTTCCGGGATGAAAATTATACAAAGAGCCGGGAATCGCCTCCAAGAATTCTATATCTTCCCTCATACTCTCGCAGGAATACTGCCATATTCTTTCTTCGCAGGAAGAAGGATTGAAAGTATAAGGCGCATGAGCAAGAGGGGGAGCAAAACCGTTTTCCTTCACAAGCGCAACCAACGCTGCCACATCTTCTTTAGAGGGGCGTTTAAAACCTCTGCCCCTTGGGTTACGAGTGAAATACTGAAAGGTGTTGGCTCCGATAGAAAGGGCAGTTTTGCCCATTGCCTCATATCCGCCCGACACCGACAAATGACATCCTATATAAAACATAACATCTCCAAAACAAACATATGTGCTATATTTGATTATACTATCGACCAGCCAAGTTGTCAATAATACGCGTATTTTGCTTTCATAGTTATTATTTCTTTTTTATTTGAAAAAAACCTGTTAATTTGCTTTTTGTTGTGATATAATTTAAGGTAGATATTTATATCATCTGACGAATGGAGTTTTTTGATATGGCACTTGAGAATACACATTACGGAGCAGCGGAAATAGCCCGTATGCTTGAGGGAACGAACAAATTGTTCTTTGCAGGCATAGGCGGTGTAAGTATGTGCTCCCTTGCAAGAATATCACACCTCAGAGGATATGAGGTCAGCGGTTATGACCGTTCAAGCTCCGCTATAACGGCAGCTCTTGAAAAGATGGGGATCGACGTTTACTATGAAAACGACGCCTCTCATATTGACGGATGCGGAATGGTTATATACACTGTCGCTATCCCTGCAGACACTCCCGAATATGCAGAAGCTATGAAGCGCGGCATACCCTGCGTTTCCAGAGCAGACTATCTTGGCTATATAATGTCAGGCTATAACTGCCGCATCGGTCTCTCCGGTATGCACGGAAAAACAACCACAACTTCTATGACTGCAAAAATATTCACCGATGCAGGACTGGATCCCACTGCAAGCTGCGGCGGCGTTATGAAAGACGTTGGAAGTGAATATCGCATCGGTGGAGAAGACTATTTCGTTTTCGAAGCATGCGAATATATGGACTCTTTCCTTGATTTCTATCCCACAGTTGCTGTTGTTCTCAATATCGAAATGGACCATGTGGACTATTTCCACTCAATGGAACAGATCAGAAATTCCTACGCTGCTTTTATGGCTAAAACAGGTAAAAACGGAATTGCTCTCGTAAACTGTTGTGACGACGACGTTATGAAATCAGCCGAAGGCTACACAGGCAAATTGGTTACTTTTGGCGTTGAAGCTGATGAGGCAGACTACTGCGCTGCAAACCTTGTTTATGAAAGAGGATGCGCTGAATACGATTTCGTTGTAAACGGTGAAAACCTTATCAGAATCAAGCTTAACGTTCCCGGAGCTCACTGCGTTTGCGACTCTCTCGCAGCAGCGGCAGCAGCTCATCTTCAAGGCGTTGCACCCGAGGTTATCCGTGATTCACTCGCAACCTTTGAAGGCGCAGGCAGAAGAATGGACCCTATGGGAGATGCCAGATGCGGCGGCGCGATATACAGTGACTATGCTCATCATCCCACAGAAATCGCAACAACTCTTGATGCAGCTTCTCAAATGAATTTCGAGCACGTTTACTGCGTATTCCAGCCCCACACATATTCAAGAACAGCAGAGCTCTTTGAAGATTTTGCCGATTCTCTCGCTCATAAGGGCATAGACGAAATAATCGTTGCCCCAATATACTCAGCAAGAGAAACAAACACATATAACATTGCAAGCGAAGACCTTTGTAACGCTATCAACGAGCGCGGTGTCAAATGCCGCTTTATCGGCCAGTTTGATGATATTGCCGACTATCTCAACAAAATCGGCAAAGATGGTGATATGCTTCTCATTATGGGCGCAGGAGATATCACAAAGGTAATCAATCATCTGCAATAATACTGCTATATAATACCGTGCAGCGTTAAATGATCTCCTCATTCACCGCGCACGGTCCCAGTTCTCCGTTGGAGAAGACAAAAAGGAGGATAAAAAATTGATAAAAGATATTATCACACCCAACAAATCACTATTTGCCGCAGGAGTTCACACAGAGCTGAGAGCTCAGATAAACAAAAGCCGCGGTGTTACAATTATTTCAGGAAACCTCACAGGAAACACTTCAAGCGAAGTTTCAGGTATTTCCGCAAGAGTTTATAAAAACGGCGTTTACGGCTTTTCTTCTATGGCAGAATGCAGTGAAGAAGCTGCAAAGGCTGTTCTGAAAGCTGCAACAGACAATGCTGTTTTTATGGACAGCAGAGTTAATAAGGGCACAAAGATGTTCCCCGCAGTAAACGGCGGATATATTGACAGATACGTTTGCACCAACACTCCCGAGCAGAAGAGATATATCGAATTTGCCAAGGAAGTTGATAACTATATAGCATCCAAATATCCCGACCTTAAAGGCAGAAGAGTTGCAGTCCGCGCTGACTCTATGGAAAAGCTCCTTGCAACTTCCGACGGAAAAGACGGATATACATCAATCCCCCGTTCATATGTTTACGTTATTATGACAGGCGAAACAAATGACGGCACTCCCATCGAGCTTTTCAAGCCTTTCGGAGGATTCGGAACTTTTGATAACGTTTTCACAACTCCCGATAAGCTTTATCCCGAAATTGATGAAATGTACGAAAAGATCCGTGCAAAGCAGGAAGGTGTTTATCCCGAAGCAGGCGTCAAGACTTGTATTCTCAGCGGAGACCTCGCAGGTATGCTTGCTCACGAAGCAGTTGGCCACACAGTTGAGGCTGACCTCGTGCTTGGCGGCAGCGTTGCGGCACACAATCTTGGCAAAGAAGTTGCCAGCCCCATCGTTTCAATGGTGGACTTTGCTCACACGTTCAACGGCGAAAAAGTTCCCCTTCCCGTTTACGTTGACGATGAAGGTGTTGAAGCAATTGATGCTCCCCTTATCACAAATGGTATTCTCCCAGGCTATATGAATAACCGTGAAACAGCCGAAAGATTCGGTATGGCTCCCACAGGAAATGCAAGGGCATATTCATTCTCCGACGAACCCCTTATAAGAATGAGAAACACCGCTATTCTCCCCGGCACATCCAAGCTGGAGGATATGATTGCTTCCATTGACGACGGATACTATTTCGTTGACACTAATAACGGACAGGCTGATACAACAGGTGAATTTATGTTTGGTATCTGCATGGGATATGAGATCAAAAACGGTAAGCTTGGCAGAGCTCTTCTTGATACAACCATCTCAGGCGTTGCCTTTGAAATGCTCAAAACTGTTGATATGCTTTCCGACACAATGAGCTGGGCATCCTCCGGTTTCTGCGGCAAAAAGCAGCCCATGCCCGTTGGTCTCGGCGGACCTGCAGTTAAATGTAAGGTTACTATCGGCGGCCGCTGATTTGATGGAAGGAGAAATAATAATGAATACAGAAAAGCTTTATAATATAACCGAAAACGTTCTCAGCCAGCTCAGAGACGGCGGAGCTGAAATTGCATACTGCACAGCAAGAATGAGCGAAACTGTTGAATTCAACGTTGACGGCGGTGAATTCAGCCTGCTCCGTACTCTTTTTGATAACGGTCTTTCCATGACAGCTGTCAAGGGTGGCAAGAAGGGCTCCGTTGGCTCAAACAGCTTTGAAGAGGCATCCGTACACGCAACTGTTGAAAGCTGCCTTGCAGCAGCAGATTCATCCGAAGCAGACGAACACTGGGGAATCGCTGATAATCAGGGTGAAAAATGCTTTGAAAACGGCGCGCTCACACCCGATATGAACGGCCTTTTCGACCGCACAAAAGAATTGCTACAGACTATCGGAGAAAAATATCCCCTCATCGTTATTGAGCAGATGATCATCTCCCACACAAAGTCTCACTCTGTTTACAGAAATTCAAACGGCACAGTTTTTAATTCCAAGGGCGGAAATTATTCCGTTTCCCTTATGTTCTCAGGCCACGAAGGCGAAGTTTCTTCCTCCTTCTTCTCAAGCGGTGTTGTTACAGACAATCTGGACAAGCCCTTCATTGAGCTTGGCTCCATCGCTCAGGACCTGGCAGACACCGAAAAGCAGATCAGAACAATTGCCTGCGAAGGCAAATACACAGGCACAATGCTTCTCTCACCCGGATGCCTTTGCGAGTTCATTGACTCCATTGCCGAAAACTTTGCATCCGACACAACTCTTCTGGACGGCACATCCATCTGGAAGGATAAGCTGGGCGAACAGGTTGCAGACCCCCGCATTACAATTTCCTTCTGCCCCAAATCTCCTCTCGTTTGCCTGGGTGAAAACTACACAGGCGAAGGATTTATCTCCGAAGATTTTGATTTCATTCGCGACGGTAAGCTTGAAAGCTTTTTTGCAAGCTATTATATTTCAAGAAAGACAGGTGTTCCACGCGCGAAAAACAATTCAGGCAATATGATTATCAAAGCAGGTGAAAAATCCGTTGCTGATATCATCAAGGGCATTGACCGCGGCATTCTCGTTGGAAGATTCTCAGGCGGAGCGCCCGGAATCAACGGAGACTTCTCCGGCGTTGCCAAAAACAGCTTCCTTATTGAAAAAGGCGAGATCATAGGCGCAGCAAGCGAAACAATGATCAGCGGCAACCTTGCCACAATGCTTAACAGCCTCGTTGATATTTCAAGCGAAACTGTTGCAGACGGTATTTCCGTTCTTCCTTACGCTGCATTTGACGGCATCACTATTTCAGGTAAATAATATGTATCAGCATATATTGTTTGACCTGGACGGAACACTGACGGATCCTTTTGAAGGGATCACAAATTCAGTTGTTCACGCGCTCAAAAGATATAATATCGAAGTCTCTGACAAAAAAGAGCTTGGATGCTTTATAGGACCTCCTCTGGTTGAATCTTTTATGAAGTATTTCGGGTTTACAGAGACTGACGCTAAAAATGCAGTTGAAGTTTACCGCGAGCATTTCGGCTCAAAAGGGCTTTTTGAAAATGAGCTTTACGAAGGCATCCCTCAGATGCTGGAAACGCTGAAGAAACGAGGCAAGACCGTTATTATGGCAACCTCCAAGCCTGAGGTTTACGCACGCAGAATAGCGGAGCATTTCGATATTGCAAAATATTTCGACTATATGGCAGGCAGTGAATTAAACGGGCAGCGTATTGCCAAAACCGAGGTCATTGAATATGCCCTTGATGCGCTTGGCATAACCGACCGTCAAAACTGCATTATGGTTGGCGACAGACTCCATGATATAAACGGCGCAAAGAAATCGGGCATAAAGTCCATTGGTGTTCTCTGGGGCTACGGCTCGGAAAAAGAATTTCTTGAAGCAGGCGCTGACTATATCTGCCCCTCTGTTGAAAACCTAATTGATATTATAGGATAGCTAAAAAGGGACAACCTTATGCGTCGTACAGTTAAGGACAGTACAACACGACACAAAAACACCCGTAGTTTTTTTAAAACTGTGGGTGTTTTTAATATTCTCTTTCTTTGTTAGTCAAGTTGTGCTATAATACAACTAACCGATAAATAAGAATTTACAAGTGAGTGTAAAAATGAAGTATATAGAATACGGAAAGCATTGTCTTGATACAATTATTCTTCTACATGGTGGTGGGTTGTCGTGGTGGAATTATGAGGATGTAGCAAATGCGCTTCAAAATGATTATCATATCATTTTACCTATACTGAACGGTCACGCCGAAAGCGACAAAGCTTTTACAACAATAG
>JAFXGC010000102.1 GCA_017513325.1 Clostridia bacterium | reverse complement strand
TTTTATTTGTAATGGGGGAAAGAAGATGGATTCGAAAGCCCGATCACATCGCCTGCGCAAAACAGAATGTAAATATTGCTTTTTGTAGAATTATGTATTATAATTTATCTTAGGAGACAATGATTCTATCTTATCGGAGGATATATAATGGGCGCAAAACAAAGATATATCTGGCTTGATGTGCTTAAGATCTTTGCTTGTTTTTTTGTTATCATAAATCATAGCCACGGACTCTTGTTTGAAATTTCAGGTTACACTCAGAGTACGGTTACTTTTGATGCCATATTCTTCTCTATTTGCAAAATAGCTGTCCCCTTGTTTGTTATGACAACGGGATATCTTACACTGCAAAAGGAAATCTCATACAAGAAAACATTTTTGAGAATTGTCAGAATTCTCGTTCCGTTGGTTTTGTTTTCTGCTCATTACTATTGCTATTACAACAAAGAAAACGCCAACATTATTAATTTCATCACAAAATCTGTAGCCAATCCTCAAAATATTGCTCTGTGGTACTTATATATGCTGATGGGATTATATCTCGTTATTCCCTTCATAACAAAAATCGTGATGCACTCTTCTCAGCGTGATCTGTCATTCTTTATGCTGGCGTTTCTTATCGCCCCTCCTGCGCTGTATCTTATTGCGAAAGAAATGGATCACACCATCAACTCCTATATTTTCAGCTCATTTTTCCACATTTCCGTTTGCTATCTTGTTGCAGGCATTTATTTATCAAGACTGAAGCTGAAATTCAGCCTGTTTATCACCTCGATCGTTTTGTTTGTAGCATCGGAAATACCCGTTATTATGGGAATAATCAACACTTTCAAAACAACAGGAGAAATGGTTTACGCTTTTGATAACTGGAGCTCGCTTCCCGTTATTGTTTCAAGTATTTCCTTCTTCTACATTATCAGATATCTTTTTGAAAACATATCCCCAAAGAAAAAACTTTCAAAATTCATTCAACAAGTGAGCGCAACAACGTTCGGAATTTACCTCATTCACAATCTTGCGATCAATCTTCTGTTTGAATTGCAGTTTGTTAAAGATATTTTCCAGCTCAATTCATTTGTTGTGCTGATCGTGTTCCAGATCGTTGTTTTTGCTATCTGTTCTGTGATTATCTTCATCCTCAAAAAGATTCCCGGTGTCAAATGGTTCTTATAAAACATAGCTTATCAGAAAAGCATCCCTTGGGATGCTTTTCTTGTTTATTATAGATATACCCTTGTTTATACTATTTTGATATGCTATAATAAGCCAGCTAAATCAATGATTCTCACGGAGGAGATATTTTGAATTGCCAATTGACTGAAAAAAAGGATATCCGCCGCCTTGTTATCCTTTTCACTTTGACATATATGGTCAGCTACATAACAAGAATAAACTTCGGCGCCATAGTTTCTGAAATAGAAAAAAGTACAGGTATACTTCGCAGCGCGCTCTCAATGGCGCTGACCGGCAGCTTTATCACATACGGCACGGGACAGATCGTCAGCGGTATTTTAGGCGACAGAGTTTCACCCAAAAAGCTTGTTTCAATAGGACTTATAATCACCTGCGCAATGAATGTCCTCATACCCCTCTGCCCTTCCCCCTATCTGATGCTCATAGTTTGGTGCATCAACGGGTTCGCTCAAAGCTTTATGTGGCCCCCCATTGTTCGCCTTATGACGGCTCTGCTCTCCGCTGAAGACTACAAAGAGGTTACCACCAAGGTGCTTTACGGAAGCTCACTTGGCACAATTGCAGTTTATCTCATTTCTCCTCTGCTCATTTCCCTTGCAGGTTGGAAAGCAGTTTTCTTTTTCTCAGCCGCAAGCGCTGTTATAATGCTGATTTTCTGGCACAGATATTCCTACGAGATTCCTTGCGAAAGAACATCTGCAAAGAAAACAGAAAAAAGCGGCAACAACAAGATGCTTTTCACCCCCGTTATGCTTTGCATTATGGCGGCAATCATCCTTCAGGGAATGCTTCGCGATGGGGTTACCACCTGGATGCCCACGTATATTTCCGACGTATACGATCTGAGCAATATAATCTCAATCTTAACCGGAGTTATTCTCCCTGTTTTCAGTATTCTTTGCATCAAGATAACTTCAAAACTGTATATGAAGCATTTCACCAACCCCGTTTGGTGCGGATGTGTAGTTTTCGGAGTTGGAGCTGTTTCTGCTATTGGTATCTACTTCCTTTCAGGCAGATTAGTTGCTTTTTCGGTTCTGTTTTCTGCACTGCTCACGGGATGTATGCACGGCGTCAACTATCTTCTCGTTTGTATGATTCCCGCGTATTTCAAAAAATACGGCAACGTATCCACTGCATCGGGAGTTATCAATTCATGCACATATATAGGAAGCGCAATTTCCACATACGGAATTGCTCTCATATCAGAGCGCCTTGGCTGGAGCTTCACAATTCTCACATGGATTGTGATCGGTGTTCTCGGAACTGCCCTTTGCCTTTTCAGCTTCAAAGGTTGGGAAAAGAAATACCAATGAAATGTTACAATGAAAAAGCACCCTTTCGGGTGCTTTTTCTTGTTTTAATATTAACTTATTCGGCAGCTTCGTCAATCACTTCAGGCTCTGCTGAAACATTTACAACAGGCTTAAGACTGTGATATACATTTACATAAGTTGCATAAACATAAGGAATCACCCAAATATATGCAATGCCAAATGTGATGCATCCAAGAAGTTCCCAACCGATGAATGAAAGGCTGAGAACGAAAAGCTCGCCCTTGTGGCCGTTTGTCATATCAACGGATTCCTTGATGCACTCTCTTGCGCTCTTTCCGGGGTTTTCTGCAAGAATATACAGTGACATGGAATAAGCAAAGGACTTGATGATACCGGGGATCACAAACAGCAATGACCAAAGGAATGTATAAAGGCTCACAAGGAATGTTACCTTAAACGCACTCCAGAAATCGTCAAAGCCACAAAATGCATCCTTAACTTCGGGAGTCTTACCACCTACAACCATCAGATATACACGAACTATACTGAGGGCAAATGCAGGTGTTACGATAATTGCCGCTGCAATGGACCCTACATAGGGAATAAGTCCAAGCAAGAATGTTACACCAGCGGAAACTACGCCGATTACCAATGTGATCACAAACAAAATACCGATTTTGCCTTTGATCTGCTGCTTAGCTTTTGATTTGAGTTCTGCTCTGTCCATAAATTCTCTCCTTTTTTTATTTCAAGGCGTCTACCTTTAGTAGATTATCTCATATTTCAGAACAAATTTCAATAGTTTTATGTAAAATAATTGAAATTTCGTCTACTTTATGATTACGCAAAGGGATTTTCCTTGGGATAAGGCAAAGATTTAGGCTGATTATAGCTGATATCTGCGATTCCGAGATACTTGAACACTTCGAATATCTGCTTTCCATAGTGACCGAAAGCAACAGCACCGTGGTGAGGATAGCCCTTTTCGATAAGAACGTGGCGATAGAAACGATCCATTTCGGGAATAGCAAATGTTCCGATAGAACCGAAGCTTTCGCAATCAACATCGAGAACTGCGCCCTGAGCTATGTATGCCTTAAGGCTTGTGTCAGCGTCAGACTGGAGACGGAAGAATGTGATATCTCCGGGCTTGAGGTTACCTTCCATTGTACCTCTTGTGATATCGGGCTCGGAAAGCTCGGGCTCAAGGTCACGCTTCATAATGAGCTGGTATCCCATATGGGGATCCTTTAAGAGACATGTGCTTGTGTTTCCGCAATGGAAGCCCATAAATGTTTCTGTGAGGCGAGCGTTGTACTTGCCCTTGATAGCCTTTTCAAAAATTGAAGAAGGAACTGTGTTGTTGATATCAAGAAGAGTTGTGGGTGCACCTGAAATGCAAACACCGATATATTCGGAAAGCGCGCCGTAGATATCAACCTCGCAGGAAACGGGAATACCCATTGCGCTGAGGCGGCTGTTTACATAGCAAGGAACAAACTTGAACTCTGTCTGGAATGCGGGCCAGCACTTGTTTGCAAATGCAACATAGTCTCTTGCGCCCTTGTGCTCTGCTGCCCAGTCAAGCAATGTGAGCTCATACTGTGCAAGACGGGGAAGAATGCCTGCATATTTGTTATCAGCGGGAAGCTCTGCTGCCATTTCTGCAACCTTTGCAGGAATTCTCTCGTCTCCTGCGTGCTTGTTATATGCAACGAGAAGATCAAGCTCAGAGTTTTCTTCAACTGCAACACCAAGGTCGTAAAGTGCCTTGATAGGACCGTTACAAGCAAGGAAGTCGTCAGGTCTGGGACCGAATGTGATAAGCTTAAGTCCCTTGAGGCCGAGGATAGCGCGAGCGATAGGTTCAAATTCGCGAACCTTTTCAGCAAGCTCTGCAGCTGTGCCAACAGGATATTCGGGAATATATGCAGCCTTGCCGCGAAGTCTCAGGTTATAGGAACAGTTGAGCATACCGCAATATGCATCTCCGCGTCCATCGTGAAGGTCACCGTCGCCTTCAGCCGCTGCAACGTACATAATAGGGCCGTCAAACCACTCTGCAATAAGAGTTTCGGGAGTTTCTGGGCCGAAGTTACCAAGGAATACAACAAGTGCGTTAACGCCTGCTGCCTTTACATCTTCAACTGCTGCTTTTGCATGAAGCTCGTTTTCAACTGTTATCTTGGATTCATAAATTCCCTCTCCGTAAGAAGCAACAAGTGCTGCTCTTCTTCTTTCAGAAAGTGCTGCGGGGAAACAGGAACGGGAAACGGCGATAACACCGAGTTTTACCTGGGGAATGTTTGTGATCATTTCATCTATCTCCTTTTAATTATTTTCATATTTGCCTTCGCCTTTCAACGAGGTTGAAGGGAGAAGGGGGACCGCTTGCGGTGGATGAGGGTTCCATCCACAACAAACAATCACTTTATTAAATCACCGGCAGTAATACCTAAATTTTTCATAATATCACTACATACCGCATTGAAATTATAATTTATACTTTTATTTGAATATCTTAAAACTGTAATTCCCTTATCGAAAAGTTTTTTATCTCTTTCCAGATCGGACTCTTTGTTTTCAGGCATAGAGTGCTGCCTTCCGTCTATCTCAATGACAATTTTTGCGCTTGCAATGTAAAAATCAACAATGTAATCTCCTATCATCATTTGTCTTTTTACATTGAACGGAAGCTTTTTCAGAAAATCATACCAAAGATGCTTTTCTTCTCGGGTCATATTTTTTCTAAGCGTTTGAGATATTGGCTTCAGTATGTCACTGCGTTCATTTTTCATAGTTATAATTCCAAGTTTCACGGACCACTTTTTGAAATGATGTCAAAATCCTATATTAAATCACCCTCATCCACCGCAAGCGGTCCCCCTTCTCCCTTCGGCTATGCCGAAAGGCGAAGGCTTATTTAAGATCCTTGAAAAGCTGCTTCATTGCAGGATAGATCTTTCTGTACTGCTGATAGCGCTCCTCATAAAGCTTTGTGAGTTCAGGCTCGGGCTCAATTGTGGAAACTGTGGAAACGAGAGCTTCTGCAGCGCTTCTTACGTCAGGATATACACCGCAAGCCACCATTGCAAGAATTGCTCCGCCATAGCCGGGGCCTTCTTCTGTTTTGATTATATCAAGGGGAATACCGAGAACGTTTGCAAATATCTTTTTCCAAAGGGGAGATTTGCTTCCGCCTCCGCAAATATTGCTGCGGTTTATCTCAATGCCAAGAGATTTTGCAACCTCAAAGGAATCACGGATGGCAAATGCAACGCCTTCAAGCATTGCCTGTGTCATCTGCGCTCTCGTTGTGTCCATAGACATACCAACAAAAGTTGCTCTTGCGTCCGTATCGTTGATAGGGCTTCTCTCGCCCATAAGATAGGGCAGGAAGAATACCTTGTTTTTGCCGAGCATATCGTCAGTTATTTTTGCTTCTTCACCCTTATAGTCCTTTGTGCCGATTATCTCATCCTGCCACCACTTGTTGCAGGATGCCGCGCTGAGCATACAACCCATAAGGTGATAATATCCGTCAGCGTGAGCAAAGGAATGGAGCCCGTTTGTTGAGTCCACACCGAAATTATCGGAAGAAATAAACACTGTGCCCGATGTGCCAAGGGAAATATTACACTTACCTTCGCCAACCGTGCCTGTGCCAACTGCTGCCGCCGCATTATCACCTGCGCCTGCGCAAACAGTTACATCGCCTGCAAAACCAAACTTTTCTGCAATATCGGCTTTAACCTGTCCAACTTTATCGTAGCTTTCATAAAGGGCAGGCATCTGTTCTTCTGTAACACCGCAAAGGCTGAGCATTTCAGAAGACCAGCATTTATTCTTAACATCCAAAAGTAGCATACCCGAAGCATCGGAATAGTCACAACAATGAACACCTGTCAGCTTATAAACGATATAGTCCTTCGGGAGCATTATTTTTTTGATGCGCGCAAATATTTCGGGCTCATTCTTCTGAACCCAGAGGATCTTAGGTGCTGTAAAGCCTGCAAAAGCGATATTTGCAGTTCTCTCGCTGAGAACACTGCGTCCTATCTCCTCGTTGAGATAGTCCACCTCAGCGGCTGTTCTGCCATCGTTCCAAAGAATTGCAGGACGAAGAACCTGATCGTTTTCATCAAGGATAACCAGACCGTGCATCTGTCCGCCTGCACCGATGCCCTTCACTTCCTTGGCATCAAAGCCTTCGAGTAATGCAGGAATACCTTCAAGGCAAGCGTTCCACCAATGAGACGGATCCTGTTCGCTCCAGCCGGGATTAGGGAACATAAGCGGATATTCGCGTGAAACTGTTTTAAGAACGGCGCCCGTTTCGTCAGTTAAAAGAAACTTACACGCGCTTGTTCCAAGGTCAATTCCAATAAAAAGCATATAAAAATCTCCCTTATATTAGTTAATTATATTCTACAATATACATACATAAAAATCAACAAAAAAGAAGCACTTTATAAAAAAGTGCTTCTTTTAAAAACATTAATAAAGTTCATATTGATTAATATGTACCATTAGTTTATTCTGATGTATCCGCTTTTCTCAACAAGTTGCTGACCTTCATCAGACAGTATCCAATCAATTAGTGTTGGAATATTCTTATTCTCGTTATCTGCACGATAGATGGCATAAAATTTGGCTATTATCGGATAAGATCCATTTTGAATATTCTCAGTTTTAGGATATATACCATTAAGAGATATCATTTTCACATTATCGTTTTCAACTATCCCATCCATATAATATCTGAAAGAAAAGCCAATAGAAGCTCCGGTTATTGCAAGAAAACTTTTAGGAGCTATTTTTTCATCTCCCATAAAAGCGTCCATTGCTGATTGGCTACCGCTTCCTGATAACCTCGTAACCGGATTGATGACTCTGTTTACACCACCCACTTGTTTCCAATTGGTAAATTTTCCCGAATATATTCCTCTGATCTGATCAACAGTTAGCTCGTTGATCGGATTATTCTTATTTACAAAAAACACAAAAGCCTCAAGTCCAACAGGTTCATAAACCAAGTTGACACCTTTTTCCTCTGCATATGCAATTTGTTCTTTAGAGGGAGAGGCACAAAAAAGTATGTCTGTTTCTCCATCAACTATGGCTTTATATCCACGCACAGTGTTATTATATTGCATCTTGCTGTCAGACGCAAAATTCTCACCATAGAAATTATCATCCGAAAAAGTTCCACCCTCATAGGTAACTGATCCATCAGGATATACATTGTGTATTATAGATGCATAAACAGGCACAAGTGCCGCAGCTCCATCAAGCACAGGAAGCTGGTCTTGTAGTTTAAGTGATGATTCTACAATCGCGAGCTGTGATGTTTCATTGTGAGGTAAGAACCTGGAAACATCTATCATTTTAGATTGACTTGTATTGCTAAAATTGTTTGCAAGCCTTCCTGTTAAAAGCATAAATAAGCTCATATTAAAAAGAGAAAAGATTACCACAATCGCAACTATCAAGAAAATTTGTTTTGCAATTCTGTTCATATTACCACAGCTCCTTCCCAATGAAATAGATGATTGAGCAGTGATTATATGCATATACAGCATATATAAGGTGAGCCAATGTTAATACTATGCATATCGCCATGACTACAACAAGAATTTTAATAAAAGTCGAATCTTTCATAGTTCTAATCACATATATGCTATCGCATTTAGCAACAAAATTGAGAGTCCAACACTTACAATAATAAGAATCCCTAAAATGATTGAAGAAATAATAAGATGTCTTCGTGAAGATATCAATGCATCATCAAGTACAAGGTGAGGAAATCGCTTTTTTAATATACGTTTGTTAATGAAGCGAACAAGACTTACAATAAAATATATCAATGAAGCTGCCGGACAACCAAAGAAGATTAATTCAGCAAAAAACGCACTAAAAAACATTACTATTACCACCTTCCTTAAATTTAGTATAACATATGAATCTATAGTGTACAAGAAAGTATTTAATCAAATTAATAATTTGTTCTTGCAATAACGTTCTGCTGAAGCTCGGGAGTGAGGTTTACGAAATACTCACTGAAGCCGCCCACACGGACAATAAGATTTCTATGCTTATCGGGATTTTCAACAGCATCAAGAAGGTCCTCGCGGCTGACTACCGTTACAGAAAGCTGCTGTCCGCCTCGGCTGAAATACGTTTTGGCAAGGGATATAAATCCGCTGATGCCTGCAGGAGAATTGAACAGTGATTTATCAAATTTCAGGTTAAGGATAAATCCGCTTCCCGCAAGCTTATGGTCAAACACAAGGCAGGAATTAAGCAGCGCTGTGGGACCTTTCACGTCGCAGCCGGGAGTTGCTCCTATGCTATCGCCGTAAAGGCTTTCTCCGTCAAGCTTTCCGTTAGGAAGCGCACCTGCCGCATATCCGTTATTTGCGGCGCGGTTAAAGGGTGAGCATCCGCCTGTATATATGCCGCCTCTGTACGTCTTTTTAGTTCTGAGATACGTATTATAGAAATCTATAATATCCTTTGCTATACTGTCTACATACTCTATATCATTGCCGAAATTGAGCCCTGAATTTTTAAATATGAGCTGCATCTTTTCATATCCCTCATAATTTGCCGCCAATGCATCTCGCACCTCAGAAAGAGTGAATCTCTTCTCCTCGTATACAAACTTTTTAATATTGGCAAGAGAGTCTATAAGCTCGGGCACGCCCTCTGCAAGCACCTGTCCGTGAAGATACAGAGGTCCGCTGTTTTTATAGTC
This sequence comes from Clostridia bacterium, assembly GCA_017513325.1. Lineage (GTDB taxonomy): Bacteria > Bacillota > Clostridia > Oscillospirales > CAG-272 > Avispirillum. Next base: position 23,492 of record JAFXGC010000102.1, on the reverse strand, counting down.
AAGACCCTTTTCAATACAGCCTTCAATAGTCATTGAGCGAATAGGATTGGATGTATATTCCGCGTAGGACTTCTGCGCCTTGTTTGCCATAGAACAAACCGCATCTGTCAGATACATTATCTGGTTTTTAACAGCATCGTAGAATTTTTCAAAGGTGTCCAGCTCTTCAGCTTCCCCTGTTTTAGCTCCGATCTGCTTATTATGCTTGAGATTGTATCCATTGAATATGGCATATTTAAGTGCCATGCCAACATTGACCTCTCCATCCTCAAGGCCCATATGAGATTTGCCCTGAATATCTATCTGATTGCATCCGTTCATAACGTACAGATGTGAATCGCAGGGAGGTATCCCAAGGCTTTCGAGCGCAGGACAAACCACCTCGTCGTTATAAAGCACAGGCATACCCATTCCGCAGCCGATTGTTTCTGCCGCTTCAAGCATCAGCTTTTCAGGAGTATTTCTGTGATATCGCATTGTGAGATTGGGAGTCTGGAATTTATATTTACGGGCAACCTTAAGTATCTCGTATGTAAGATCATTGGTCTTATCGTTCCAATTTTCGTCGGAGCCGCCAATGCACAGATTCCACGTTCTTGTTTTGTGGAAATAAATCCAGATATCTTCAAGCGCTTCTCTTGACTGGGCATAGTCTGACTTTTCCCAGAAATCTATCATATACCAATCGAAATGACCGGGAGAGTCCACGCCCTCAAGTGTGACGATCATATTATACACACAAACAGCCTCAGCAAAGGTGCGCGCAGGCTTCTGAGGGCAATATTCAAATGTTTTTATAATTTTTTCAAGCTTATGGTTGGAAGATCTTTCATACTCTGCCTTAGCTGCATCAAGTATTTTTTTGCAAAGCAGTTCAATTGCATCAAGAGTGAGAAGAAGACCTTCATAAAAATCGTCCGCCTGAGGATTTTTTGCTCTATATATAAGGATCTTTTCTCTTATCTTATCCGTTCCGTGGCGGGCAAAATCAATAAGGTCGGGCACCGCGTGACCGCCCCATGTGCCGCCCCAGCCTGAGCCTGATTTTGTTACATCCCATTCGTTTTCTGTGAACTCAGTCCAAAAATTATCAGTTGCCAAATGTTTCATATTTTCTATGATATAATTATAATCATCCGCATATTCAGACTGATAATCTGTTTTTGAAATTAACCAACCTATATTAGGAGATTGTCCAATTGACCATGATGATGTGCACGCCATAGGGCCGAAATCATATTCGGGGAATCCTGTTTCGCTGTCAAAGCTGATTTTTGCAGCTTTTATTGCCTCGATATATCCTGCGCCTGTGCGCACATATTTACTATCCGAATCAACGCTGAGATATCCCCGCGCAAATGGTTCGTCTGTTATTTTGAAATTATACATAGTACACCTCGCAGATTATACATACTTTACACCCAAATTATAATCCTTTAAAAATATATTGTCAAATGCTTTAGCGCAAGAAAAAAAGAGAATCCTCTCGGATTCTCTATTTTTATTAGTACTTACCGTTTGCATCAATTGCTTCATCGTTAAGCAGGCGGATTGTGTCGCTTATAACCTTTTTTACATAGTCGGTGGATACATAAAAATCTCCTACCCCGTCTATCGTTACACATGAATGGCGGTTTGAATATGGATAGAATCCAAGTTCGGACGTTCTGCCATCAAGCGTGGTATACGTAAGCAGCAACGCGGCGTTATTTTTATCTGAAATAAACGCCTGCAATTCCTCCTCCGTCATTTTACAATATTCATCGTCAACACAATAATCCGTGAGGGTTACTGAAAGCAACGTTTTATAGAACTGTCGGAAATTAGCAACCTGTTCCGTTGTGAGATCCTGACCGTTTGCTTTAACGTAAAGAGGAGTGTTTTTCCCATCTTCCGAAACGCCGTGTGTGAGCTGAAAATCAGCTGTGACATCATCGCTCTTGACATTCATGGAAGAAATCTTTGTTATATACTGCTGGAAAACAAGCTTATCAACCCAATCAATAAGCTCATATTCAAGGAATTTAACCGTATCCGCGCTGCAAACTCCTATAACGTTTGGGAACATATTACTTGATGCATAATAGGTTCCATCTTCCTGAGCTTCGCTGAAATAAAGCTCATAGAGAAATTTATTATATTCAAAGGTTATAACTGTTGCCGGGTCGTCCATACCTATGGCAGCTTTTTCCTCGTCGGTTGCTGATATATCATAGCATCTGTCTGCCACAAGTCCCATAAACTGATAAATTATTTCATAATAGATCTGGGTGTTTGGATAATAGGACGTGGGATAGTCCATTATATTTTCTGCCAGAGCTTCCTTATTGTTCTGCAATTCTTTATCAACAAGTCTGATTCTCAGCAGCTTTTCGCCGTTTTTATATACTGTGAATTTATCAACGGTATAGTAGTCGTCCTGAGAGATTCCCGCACAGATAATGGGGGTCACGTATCCTTCAATGGTTGTGAGGATTGTTTTGCTCACGTCCTCTGAAAGCACGTAAACACTGCCGGGTCTGCCTTCAAACATACAGTAGTAGCCGCCGCCTGTGAGCAGAGCATCACCTACGTATACTTTGAAAAACTCGCCGCCCGTTGTTTCAACCACCCAGTTTGCCTGAGGATGAAGAAGTCCGTATTCGTCAAGTTTTTCATCTGATGCGCCTGAAACCACCTTTGTTTTTGAAAGCGTGCTGGCTGTTACTGTTTGAAGAAGAGCAAAGCTTTCTTCGTCAAAAGGAATATTCTTATGTCCTTCTATATAGAACTTGCCGTCGCCACTGCTGACAAAGGCAAAGCTTCCGCTTTGATTTTCCACAGAAATCTTTGCTATTTCAGATGCTTTTATATCTCTGAAAATATAGATTCTGTCGGATATACCAACCATTTCACCGGCTTCTGTTTCAGGGGCTGTGTTCTCCACCTCAGGTGTGTTCGCTTTTATATAGGGAGTTATAACGAAGAAATATGCCGCAAGAAGCACAGCAAACAAAACCGCGCAAACGATCACAAGTGTTTTCTGTCTTCTCATGCGTTCTTTCTCCTGATCCACACTGCAACTCCAACCACAGAAATTATAAGAGGCAGAGTTACGGTCATTGCAACTGTCCACTTATTTGCCTGGGCTGTTGTTATATCCAGTGCTGTATCATCAAGCACTTTGTAGTCAATATCCGCAAGGATTCTCTCACGACCTGTGAGCTTGATGGTATTATAAAGAATATCTGCGTTTGCATATGTGTTTGACGTGAGATAACCACCGTTAACATAGTCTGCAGAGCCGCAGGCAACTACATAAGAATAGTAGTATTCGTTATCAACAAGAGTTGTATCTCTTGAAATCGTCATAAGCGGAACGCTTCCGAGAGGAGTTTCCGTGCCGTTACTGAGAGCAATCGCGCTACTGTTTGAAAGTAGGACGGGTGAAACCTCGATCGTTCCGTTCAACTTTGAATTTTCTTCCCAGAGAATATTTATGGGCATTGCATTTCTGAGAATGGTTTTGGGCATTGTGTCAAGAGTTGCAATATCAGTATAAAGAGAAGCGCCAAGGGTTTTCTCTTCTGCATATTTTGCAACTATTGCTCTGCCATCGGTGGAAATAGAATTGTCAGTATCCTTTACGTATGTATCGGGGGTGAACTTTATTCCCCACTCTTCAAGAAATTCGCTGAGATTTGTGAGATTTCCTGCGTTTTCCGGGCTTGTGAACACCACAAGACATCCTCTTCTGTCAAGAAAATCTTCAAGCTTAGCAATTTCATTTTCGCTGTCATCCCCTGCAACGATGCCGCCGAAATCATAAAGGGGATCGTTTATAACAACTATTCTTGCATCATCTGAAATATTCTCTTTTGCAAGATCTATATTTCTCACTTCATAGCCTGCATCGCTGAAAAGATTCTTCAGCGCAAGACCGTCTTCTCCAACCTTTTCTCCATGGGAGGATGTGAAATAAACGGGGGGCATTTCAGAATCAGTTACAGAAAGAATAGCTGAAACAAGCTTATATTCGCCTTGATATGCCCAGATGGAACTTCCATCTTCATTTGTTATAAAAAATGAGTCAATATAATAAATACGGAATTCGCTTCCGCTTTCAATAACAACGGAGTCTGTATATATTTTCTGCGCTGATGTCTGATAATACTGCTTATAGAAGCCGGGATTCTTAACTATATCAATACATTCAACGTTGATATTATCATACTCTGCCTGCATTTCAAGGGCGGTGCGGTATACATAATTGAGATATGTGCTTGTTTTTGCTACCTTATCGGGTTCGACCGTGAAATAGATATTTACGTCATTTTCAACATCGTCGAGGAAAGCTTTCGCTTCGGGTGACAAAGTGAACACCTGTCCCTCAGTCATATCAATGTACCACACAAAATGGGTTGCAAGTGCGAAGAAGCAGATGTTTGCCACAACCGCAACTGCAATTACCAGAGCTGTGATAGCAGATGAAATAAGAAGATAGTTCTTTTTTCTTTCGTTATGTCTGTTAAACTTTTTCATATTCCACCTCCATCAAGCAAATCTGCGTTTTTCATAAACACGCACACTGAGGAAAAGGAACACAGCGCAAAGTGAAACATAATAAAATGCGCTGGCAAAATCAAATATTCCCTGTGTGAAGTTTGTGAAACGGCTATAGATGGAAAGCCAGTCAAGAACAAGACGAACCGCATAGCTGTCGATTATACCGTTAAGAACGGCAACAACCACAAGTCCTGCAAGAACGCCGATCGTTCCCATTGCGGCAACAAACTGATTTTCTGTGAGAGCTGAAATAAACAGTCCTATGGCGATAAAGCAGCTGCCGATAAGGATCATGGCAACTGTGCATCCGATAACCTTGGCCCAGTTAGGATCTCCATAAAGGCCAAGAACAAGATAATAAAGCATTGAGATCACAACCGTGCCTACAAACATTGTGAATGCGGCAAGGAATTTTGCCATAACCATTCCCCAAAGGCTGACGGGGGCTGTGAGAAGGAGCTGTTCTGTTTTTGCCTTTTTCTCCTCTGCAAAACTCTTCATGGTGAGCAGGGGAACAAGAACTATGTATCCGTACATCAGGAACTGGAAGTATGTCGCTGTGTCGGAGGACTGCATAAGCAGGGTGGACAGGCTGAAAAGAAAGCCTGACGCGCAAAGGAATATTGCCATAAACAGATATCCCTGAGGCGTTGTAAAATATGCGCGCATTTCGCGCTTATATATTGCAAGCATTGTTTTTCTCCGATTATCTTATTTTCTGCGTTTCTTTGTTTCGGTTGCGCCTTCTTCAGTGAGCTTCATAAACACTTCTTCAAGGCTGAGACCTTCGGGTGCCATACCTATAATGGGCCATCCGCCCTCGCTCATCTTATAGAAAACAGCTTTGCGCACATCAGTCGCTCCGCTTGACTCTATGATATATGTACAGCTATCCTTTTCTCTCTCGCTTGTAACCTCAACATGCTCAACACCTTCAGTTTCTCTGAGGGCAGCCATAACATCACGCTGAGGTCCGCAGATCTTCAGCTTATAACGGCTGTTTTTATTGATAGCTGAGCTTACGCTGTCTGTGGGCTTATCGCAAAGGATCTTACCGCCGTTTATAATAACGATTCTGTCGCAGACAGCCTGAACCTCGGAAAGAATATGTGTTGAAAGAATGACTGTATGTTCTCTGCCAAGCGTTCTGATAAGGTTTCTCACTTCGATTATCTGCTTGGGGTCAAGACCAACAGTAGGCTCATCAAACACAAGCACCTTGGGATTTCCGATAAGAGCCTGAGCAATTCCCACTCTCTGCTTATATCCTTTGGAAAGATTTTTGATAACTCGGTGGCGAACGTCCGAAAGCTTCGTTACGTGGCAAACCTCTTCAAGATGCTTTTTTCTGTTATACTTACAGTTTTTAAGCTCATACACGAAAGAAAGATATTCATCCACTGTCATATCCATATAAAGCGGTGGCTGCTCGGGAAGGAATCCTATCTGCTTCTTCGCTTCATCCGGATTTTCAAGTATGTCAATGCCGCCTATCTTAACGCTGCCTGAATTGGCAGAAAGATAGCCTGTCATAATATTAAGGGTTGTTGATTTTCCTGCGCCGTTGGGACCGAGGAATCCAAGAATTTCTCCTTCGCCCACGCTGAATGACACATCATCAAGCGCAAGCTTCTGCCCAAAGGCTTTCACAAGATTTGAAACTTCTACCATTTGTTTGTTTCCTTTCAATAGAATGGTACAATTCAGACAATTATACATTAGTATACCACATTTCTGAGCACATTTTATAAATAAACAATAAATTTTTTCACAAAATCAATTATTTACAAATAGCTTCAAAATCCCTGTCACTATTGATTATTGCGACAATATTTGTTATAATGATTATATATGGATTTTTTGCGAGGATACAATGAAAGAGTTTTGCGGAAACGATAATAATATTGCTTGCACAGTGCTTTCTCAACTGAAAGAAGCAGGGCTTTGCTTTGCAACGGCTGAATCCTGCACGGGAGGACTTGTCGGACAAATGATAACTGCCCTCTCCGGATCCTCACAGGTATATACAGGCGGAATTATATCCTATACAAATGAAGTTAAAATGAACGTGCTTTCCGTCAAAGAAGAAACACTTCGCAACTACGGCGCGGTTTCCCGCGAAACTGCGGCAGAAATGTCTGAGGGAGCGCTCAGGCTGACAGGAGCCGACATCGCCGTTTCGATTACCGGAATCGCAGGCCCCACGGGAGCTGTTCCCGGAAAACCTGTTGGAACAGTTTGCTTTGGAATATCCACAAAAAATTCAACCAAAACCTACAGAAAAGAATTTGGCGAGAATAATACGCGCGACGAAATAAGAAACATGGCGGCAAATTTTGCCTTGTCATTGGTCGCAGAAGCAGGAAAGGAGTTATCCTATGCTTGAAAAAATAAAATCTCCCTCTGATATAAAAAAACTATCCCAAAAGGAAATAGATAATCTTGTTATTGAGATGCGCCGGGAAATACTTCGCGAATGCGCTGACGGCGGCGGACATCTCGCTTCAAACCTTGGTATCGTTGAAGCAACCGTAGCTCTTCACAGAGTTTTCGACTCCCCGAGGGATTCTATTATTTTCGACGTGGGACATCAATGCTATGCCCACAAACTTCTGACAGGAAGATATGATAAATTCAGCACTCTCCGCAGATTCGGAGGAATTTCCGGATTTACAAACAGAGAAGAAAGTGAGCACGACGCGCTCACCGCAGGACACAGCGGCAGCGCTCTTCCCACTGCCCTTGGTATTGCAAGAGCAAACGCACAGAAAAGCAACGACAATTGGGCAGTTGCTGTTATCGGAGACGGCTCCTTCACCAACGGAATGGTTTTCGAGGCCCTGAATTGCTGCGCAGAAACCAATTCTAAGCTTATCATTCTTCTTAACGATAACGAAATGTCCATTTCCAAAAACGTTGGAGCTATGTCAGGTTATTTTTCACGCCTGCGCAACTCAAGAAAATATTTCAGATTCAAAAAAACCTTCCAGAACGTTGTTTCCCATATGCCCGGTGGCAAAAAGCTTGTTCTTTTTTCCTACAACATAAAGGAATTTTTCAAAAGGCTGCTGGTTCCCAATAACGTTTTTGAAAACCTTGGGCTTTACTACCTTGGCCCTGTAAACGGAAACGACGAAGAAAAGATGGAAGCCCTGCTCAGAGAAGCAAAAACCAAAAACAAATGCACCATCATCCATATGCTGACTTTGAAAGGAAACGGCTACGAAAGAGCAGAAAAACATCCTGAAAACTATCATTTCACTTCGAGATTTGATATAAACGAAGGCGTTAAATCAAGCTCTGAGCAGTCCTATTCAAGTGTTATGGGCGAATACCTTTGTGAGATAAAGGAAAGAAACCCCAGAATATGCGCGGTTACCGCTGCTATGGAAAAAGGCACGGGGCTCAGCGTCTACAAAGATAAATATACCGATAGCTTTTACGACGTCGGCATTGCCGAGGAATGCGCTGTCACTTTCGCAGGTGGACTTGCAATTGGCGGAATGCTTCCCGTTTGCGCCCTGTATTCAACTTTTATGCAGAGAACTTTTGACCAATTGCTTGAAGATGTCTCCCTGCAAAACACTCACGTTATTATGGCAATCGACCGCGCAGGACTTGTTCCCGGCGACGGAGTTACCCATCAGGGTGTTTTCGACGTTGCCATGCTCTCAGCTATCCCCGGAACCGTTGTATATTCTCCCGAATCCTACAGCGAAATGAAATATTCATTTGATCAGGCTGAAAAGGGAGAGGGACTCTGGGCTCTCAGATACCCTAAAGGCGCAGAGGCTGATTATGACAGAAGCGTTTTCAAAGCAATTGATGATGAAAAAACAATTTTTGCAACCGACTCCGAGGACGCGGAAATTGCTGTTATAACCTACGGCAGAATAACACCAACAGTTTTGCAGGCAACTTCACTCTCAGGCAGAAAAGTCAGAGTGATCCGCCTTCTCAAAGTCAATCCCATTGACCATAAAACAGTTCTTTCACTTTGTAACAACGCAAAGATCCTGGTGGTTGAAGAAGGCGTGAAGCGCGGCGGCGTGGGCGAAGCGATCGCAGCAGCCGCAGGTCAGGCAGATTACAAAAACACAGTTTCCATACATGCGATCGAAGACGGTTTCGTTCCTCACGGAGATCTTGAAAATATTATGGATCTGTGCGGATTTACTGCTGAAAAAATAGCTGAAAAAATCAAAGATTTATAATCTTTATCACAGCTTGACATTTACGGCGTCCGATCAAACATTTTCTTTGAAAATAAAGTTAAAAAACTATTGATTTTTAAATTTACTTGTGTTAGAATATGTAGGCGTCAATATTTTTTAGGTATGTTTTATTACTAATTATACATCACACAGTATTTAAAGGAGACCAAAATGGTAACAATCGTTATAGGCATTCTGCTTCTTATTATGGCACTTTTCCTTATCGTTGCTGTTCTTATGCAGCAGGGTAAGAATCACAATCTTTCCGGCACAATCGCAGGCGGCGCTGAAACATTCTTCGGTAAGTCCAAGGGTCAGGCAATGAACAAAAAGCTTTCTGTTCTCACATCTATTGTTGCAGTTGTTTTTGTACTTCTCGTTTGCATCCTCTACTTCATCCAGACAAAGAATGAATCTCTCTCCTTCGATAAGATCTTCGGCAACAACGACGAGATCCTCGTTGAAGAAACAACAAAGGCTGATGAAACAACTGTTGACGAACACGAAGGTCACGACCACGAAGGTCACGACCACGAATAAGCAAGTAAAAAAGGAACACTCAAACGTGTTCCTTTTTTTGTGCCCATTTAAACATCGGTTATATCCGACCGTGAGCTCTCACCTGAAATCAGGATCAGACGCGCACAGCCGGATAACTGATTTGACGACTTATATCTGCCATATCCGTCAGATAAGAGATATTATTCCTCCGATAAGAAAGAAATAAAGCCATCCGATAATGCCGATACAAACCGCACCTATAGCTGTTACAACTGCATTTTCAATAAACTGTTCCATAAAATATATACCTCACTTTTATTTATTTTCTTTTGTTTTCTTTTTACATCTTGATTATACAAGGAGCAAAGTCCACAAAAACGGACTTTGCTCTTCTTTTTCATCAGATTGTTCAATACCGAAGCAGAGTCCATATTTTTGGACATATGGGTTTACAAATCATAAATTGTGTGTTATCATAAGCTTGTGCAAAGGAGGTTGTGTTATGGCAAAAAGCAGCGAATATAAACTGAAGATCCTTTATATCCTTAAGTTTCTTATGGAAGGCACCGATGCGGAGCATCCCATGTCAACAAAATCAATTCTCGAAAAGCTTGAAAACGTCGGAATTGTGGCTGAGAGAAAATCCATATACGACGACATAGCCGCGCTTCAGCGATTCGGCATATCAATTGAGCACACAAGGGAGCTGGGCGGCGGATACTATATTTCAGAACGTGATTTTGAACTGCCCGAACTTAAGTTGTTGGTTGACGCTGTTCAATCATCCAAATTTATCACTAAACAAAAGAGCGCGCTGCTTATAAAAAAGCTTTCTGCGCTGACTGACGTGCACGACGGCGCCAAGCTTAACCGCCAGGTTTATATGGCAGGCAGAATCAAAACCATGAATGAATCTATCTACTATAACGTTGATATGATACATACTGCCATAAATGAAAACGTTCAGATCACTTTCAAATATTTTGACTGGACACCTCAGAAAGAAAAACAATTCCGCCACAACTCTCAGACATATCGCGTCAGCCCCTGGGCTCTTTGCTGGGAAGATGAAAACTACTATATGCTGGCTTATGATGCCAAGGCGGAAATGGTCAAGCATTTCAGAGTTGACAAGCTTTCAAGAATCTCATATACTGAGCTTCCGAGAGAAGGAGCACAATGCTTTAAAAACTTTGATCTGGGTCAATACTCCAATCAGGTATTCGGAATGTTTCGCGGTGAGCTTGACACCGTTACCCTGAAGTGCAACAATAGCCTGGCAGGCGTTATTATAGACCGTTTCGGCGAAGACGTTTCCATATTTCCTCAGGATGACCATTTCCTGTGCTCCGTCAGCGTTATGGTCAGCAACAACTTCCTATCCTGGGTGTTGCAATTTGGGAATAAAATGCAGATAGTTTCACCCGATAGCGTGGTTGATAAAATGAAAGCTCTTATAAATGAGGCAGGTGAGGTTTACAAATGAAGCTGACAACACTGTGCTATATAATAAAAGACGGCAAATGGCTTATGCTTCACCGCACAAAAAAAGAAAACGACTGCAATGCAGATAAATGGATAGGCGTAGGCGGCAAGCTGGAAAAGGGCGAAAGCCCCGAAAACTGCCTTTACAGAGAAGTTTCAGAAGAAACGAATCTGAAAATAAAAAAACACCGATTCCGCGGTGTTGTGACCTTTATTTCCGACACGTGGGACGATGAAATGATGTTTCTCTATACAGTTGAGGATTTTGAAGGTGAAATGAAGGTCTGCGACGAAGGTGAACTTAGCTGGATTGACGAAAATGTTGTTCCCACCCTCAATCTCTGGGAAGGGGATAGAGTTTTCATTGATCTGCTTTGCAAAAACCACCCCTTCTTTTCTCTGAAACTTTCCTACAAGGGCGACGATCTTGTTTCGGCAGAACTCGACGGAAAAGTGTTATAAAAAAACAAACCAAGTTCAATGAACTTGGTTTGTTTTTTGTTTAATTAAATCAGCCTATCCAAACACCGTTTGAGGCAAAGGTGTAGAGCTTGCTTCCAATCTGAACTCTGCCTGTCACCATTGCGCCGTTTATGCCAAAATAGTACCATTTTCCGTCAATCTGCTGCCATGTTTTTGCCATTACGCCATTGCTTCCGAAATAGTACCATTTGCCGCCAATAGCCTGCCATCCGGTTACCATCACGCCGTTTTTACCAAAGTAGTACCAACTACCCTTAACCTGCTGCCAGCCTGTTGCCATTGCACCATCAGCACCAAAGTGATACCATTTTCCACCATCAGCCAACCACTGATTAGCTACCATAGCACCGTTGGCATTGCAATAATACCATTTGCCGCCATCTGATACCCACTCGTCGCTTGCCATATAGCCATTAGAATCCAAATAATACCAATAGCTGCCATCTTTTACCCATGCGCTGATTGTCATTGAACCTTCGCTGTTAAGATAACGCCAGCCATTAGAATCCTTTTTCCAGCAATTAGTTACTGCATAGCCGTCAGCGCCAAGATAGCACCAACCCTTGGAATCTTTTGCCCAAGTGTTGGTCAACATTGCTCCACCGGATCCAAGATAACACCAGCCAACTGAGTCTTTCTTCCAGGTATTTGTTACCATATAACCGTTGGCATCGATATAGTACCACTTACCATTGTCATTTATCCATTTGCTCTTAACCTGAGAGCCATCGCTGCCAAGATAGCACCACCCCTTAGAATCCTGAGCCCATGTGTGAGTTACCATTGCACCGTCTGAGCCGAGATAGCACCAACCCTTGGAATCCTTTTTCCAGGCGTTGCATACCTTTTCATTATTTATATAGTAGTACCATTTAGCATCAACAGACATCTTCCAACCATCCGGAATAGGATCGGGATATTTTCCATCTACATAATTAAATATTACTTCACATTCTTTAAGCTTGCCAAAAGCAATTGCGCTCCACTGCTCTTCTGAGCCTGCATAGTATACTGTGGTAAGATTGTTGGCTCCATAGAATGCATTCCAATCAATTGATTTTAATGAAACAGGAAGATAAAGTTCTGTAAGTCCCTTACAATTAAAGAATGCATACTCTCCAATTTTCAGAACACCTTCAGGAATATGAACTGCCTTGAGACCGCTTCTGTCGTATACCTCGTTGTCAAATCTTTCATCATTTTCATAAATAAAATCATAAGCCAAATCATCATAAAAACGATAATCTTTGTGATTAGGACAACCATTTTCAAAAGCATGATCTGAAATTACAACCGTTCCGGGTTTTACATAAATTTCTCTCTCTTCTGTGATATCCCCCTTAAACCCATAAGGTATATTATCCAGATATGTCATGCCTTTTGGCTTATCATTATACCACTTTGTAGCTCCAAAGGTATGTCCGCCCAAACTTACAATAGTGTCGGGCATATTGATTTCCGCCAGGTCTTCACAGCCAAAAAACGCAAAGTACGTAATATCAATTACATTGGCAGGAATATCAACAGAAGTGAGCTTTGAATTCAAAAATGCTTCTCGCTCAATAAACATAACTTTTTCGCCAATAGTAACATCTGTTATACCACTGTTCTTAAAGGCTTCCCGACAAATTCTCTCTATTTTCCCTCCGATATATGCCTCTTTAAGGGATGTGCAATTTATGAATGCGCCTTGATAAATACACTCTATATTATCACTGAGATTGATTGATTCAAGATTTGTACAATCTTCAAAAGCATATGAATGAATTTCAGAAATATGCTCAGGAAGCTCAACCTTCACAAGACCTGTACAGCCCGAAAACTCTCCATATCCGATATATGTTTGATTTGCACCGACAGGCAAATACGCAAGAGAACTACAATTTCTAAATACACTCCAACCAATCTCTGTTAAGCTATCGGGAAGATTGACTTCTGTAAGACTTGAACAATTTTCAAAAACACTAGTACTAATGAATTCAAGACCTTCACCCAAAGAAACAGTTTTAAGCTGAGCATTGTCTTTAAATGCACCGACTGATATACTCAAACCATTTTTTTGGGTTGAATTTTGTGTTACTACAGTTTTTAGCTGAGCGTTCATAAAGCAATATTCTCCAATATAGCTGACATTTCCGGGAAGATCGAGAGATTCAAGCCCGGAATTGCAGAACGCCTTTTCTTCTATTGTTTCAAGTTTTGAAGGAATTTCAACAGAACGGAGTACCTTACAATCAGAAAATGCATACAAATCTATTGACTTAAGCTCTGTGGGAAGAACTACGCTTGTTAGATTGGGACAGTCATCAAAAGTTGCATATGCAATCTCCGTAACCAAAGGAGATATTACAACACCGGTGAGTTTTATACATTTCTGAAAGGCTCTCCCGGCTATATATTCAACGGTAGAAGGCATTACATAATTGCCACTGATAGTTTTATCGCAGGAAATGATTTGAGTTTTGTTTTTGTTGTATGTTACTCCGTTTTCTACAACAAGCTCTGTGGAATCAGGATGGCTAACAAAGTTTACATAGGGATATATTTTAATAAAACTGATATCCGAAATTGTAACAGGAAGGTGATATGTATCACCTTTTTTGTACGGATATGCAACAATTGTTGTTACATCCTTATCAAACAGAACACCGTCAATGGATACATAATCGGGGTGATTTTCATTAATAGTAATTTCTTTAATATAGTTTAATTCATCAAATGTATCGTAAGAAAGAGCTACTTGAGTGCTTTCAATACAAACTTTTTCCAGATAATACAATGAATAAAATGCATCTTCAGAAAGATACTTGACACTTTCGGGAATAGTTACTGATTTCACTACTCCTTCCCAACTACCGATTCGATTGACTCCCACAACGGGATAACCGTCAATTTCGGATGGAATAACAACATCTGAAATGTTATTATCAGTGAAATAGTTGTAATCCTTTGTTCCCGTAATATAAGCTCCGCCATCCTGAATTATATATTCATAAGGCGATCCACCGGCACTTTTATCGGTTTTAACCATTGTGTGTACTTTGATAGTATCCACGCTTACAGCGTTGGCTGCGTTTTCTTCTTCAAATACAAATTCATCGTCGTTTGAATCTGTATATGAAGCGGATATGCCAACTGCTGACTGAGGAAATAACATCAGCGCAACAAGCAAAAATGAAATCATTCTTTTCATATGTTGTTCTCCTTATGATGTATTTGTATAATAATTTTACTATTTTATCCCATCAAAGTCAATCAAAAAAGGAAAAGAGCTTCTGCGTGAAACAGAAATCTTTCCCTTTCTTTTTTGTTTATTTTTACTGATATTTCTCATGCTATTCACAATCCGAAACATCTTATGGAATTTGATCTAACTTACTATCCTATGTAAGATCATTCCACCCAGACACCATCAAGACCAAAGCGATACCAAGCGCCGCCGATAGAGCGCCAGCCTATTGCCATTGCTCCGTCAGGATCAAAATAATACCAGCTGCCGCCAATTGCCTGCCAACCTGTTACCATCGCTCCGTCTGTTCCGAAATAATACCAATAGTTTCCGAGGTCCTTCCAGCCTGTTGCCATTGCGCCGCTTGTGCCAAAATAGTACCAACTGTTACCAACAACCTGCCAGCCTGTTACCATTACGCCCTTTGAACCGAAGTAGTACCAATTATTGTCCACTACCTGCCATTTTGTTGCCATTGCTCCGGTTGCATCAAAATAGTACCACTTGCCGCCAATGGACTGCCAGTCTTTCAGCATCACACCATTTGAGGTGAAATAGTACCAATAATTACCCACAGCTTTCCAGCCTGTGGTCATAACTCCGTCGGAACTGAACAAATAACGTTTATTGCCTATATCTTTCCAGCCTGTTGCCATTGCACCGCTTTTATCAACGTAGTACCACTTGCCGCCAAGACTCAACCACTGGTTCTGAACCATATTTCCGTAAGGTCCGCAATAGTACCACTTGCCACCATTGTTTACCCACTTGTTTCTCACCATATATCCGTCAGCGTTCAAATAATACCAATAGCCGCCATGGCTTATCCAGGCGCTCTTCACCTGTGAACCGTTTGCATCAAGATAGCACGTACCCTTGGAATCGTTTTTCCAGCAATTTGTCAATGCAAATCCATTTGCTCCAACGTAGCTCCAGCCTTTGGAATCCTTTATCCAGGAGTTTGTCATCATCGCGCCGTCGGCACCCAGATAGCACCAGCCTTTTGCCTCTTTCTTCCAACTGTTTGTAAGCATATAGCCGTTGGCATCTAAATAATACCATTTTCCGCCATAGCTGAGCCATTCATTCTTCAGCTGAGAGCCGCTTGCGCCAAGATAACACCAGCCCTTGGAATCCTGCTTCCAACAGTTTGTTACACAATATCCGTTTTCTCCTATATAGCACCAACCCTTGGAATCTTTTACCCACGCGTCAGTTACCATTGCACCGTCATCGCCGAGATAGCACCAGCCTTTGGAATCTTTTCTCCAGGAATTGCGCACCATTGCGCTATAATCAAAATAATACCACTTGCCTGAATAGGACTGCTGCCATCCGCTTACATATCCTACAAAAGCGTTGCCTGCATATTTTACAGAGAAAGGAACTTCCTTCATTTTAGCCGCGCTTATGTGATTTCCGGGGTCGCCGTTCTGAACATCAACTTCAAAACCGAAATCAGAGCTATAATCAATTATTCTGAACACCGCTTTGAAAACATTGCCCGTAGTATATGTATCGGAAAAGGAAGCGCTGAGCTCTTTTGCTTCGCCCAGAATATAAACATAACTTCCCTTGCCGTTATGAGTCATATCCGTGACATCGGTGCTGTTTTTATTAAGAACACATTCGTTGGTATTTGCACTTACGAATTCAACTACGTCTGAATTGTACTTCATATTGAATATGAACATTCCCAAACCAACGTTATTCTTGGTAATATCAAAACTGAGATGTATTTCGTTACCAACGATCTTACCTGTGAGAGTGTATTCAACCGCATCCGTTGTTTCTGCCGCAGACACAGCAATAACGCATGCAAGCATCATCATCGCCACAAGGAGCACTGAAATTAACTTTTTCATATTTTTTCCTTTTTTAAAAGTATTTATTTCTGTTTAATCATTTTATCACATATCTATCTTAAAGTCAAACAAAAGAGGGAAAGATGTGTAACCAAGTGGTTAATCTTCCCCTCTGTTTTATTAAGTTTTATTGACCTTCAGATCATATATCAAAAGTCAACCTATCCAAACACCGTTTGAAGCGAAGGTGTAGAACTTGTTTCCGATCTGAACTCTGCCGGTTACCATATATCCGTTAGCATCAACGTAGTACCATTTACCGCCATCGGAGATCCACTTACTCTTTGTCATTGAACCCTCAGAATCAAGATAGATCCAACCAATAGAGTCTTTCTTCCAGCAGTTTGTTACGCAGTAGCCGTTGCCGCCAATGTAGCACCAGCCTTTGCTGTCTTTCACCCACGTATTTGTTGCCATTGAACCGTCAGCAAGGAGAAAGCACCAGCCGTGGCTGTCCTTGCGCCACTGATTCTTAACCATTGCGCCGTCAGAGTCAAGATAGTACCACTTGTTATTATCATACAGCCAGCCTGTTTTCATATAGCCGTTGGCATCAACGTAATACCACTTGCCACCGTCGTTTATCCACTTACTCTTTGTCATTGAGCCTTCGGAATCAAGATAGATCCAACCGATAGAGTCTTTCTTCCAGCAGTTTGTTGCGCAGTAGCCTGAAGCTTCAACATAACACCAGCCTTTGGAGTCCTTGACCCACATATTTGTTGCCATTGAGCCATCGGAGAGGAGATAACACCAACCCTTGGAGTCTTTGCGCCACTGATTTCTTGCCATTACTCCGTTGGATTCAAGATAATACCACTTGCCGTTATCATACAGCCAACCGGTTTTCTTTGCATTGTTTTCATAGTAGTACCAATTACCGTTTTCCTGAATCCAGCCGTTAAGCACGGGCTTGGGAGCCTCAGTTTCCTTTTCTACATATGATACGTTGAAAGGAACGTCTTCTTCTCTTTCAGCGCTTACATGCATACCGTTTCTGCCTTGATGGGATATAACTTCAAAGCCGAAATCAAGATCTTTATTTACTATTTTGAATACAGCCTTGAAAAAATTACCCTCGGCATATGTATCCTTAATGGCAGAAACATACTCCTTACCTTCGCCCCAGATAAAAAGATGCTCTCCCTTATTTTGGGAATACATATCATAAATATCCCCATCACTCATTTTAAGAACAGATTCGCTGACGTCTGCTCTTACAAAACGAATCGCCTGAGCATTATATTTCATATCAAGAAGAGCCAAAGCAAAGCCCACATCATTCTTAGCTATATCAAAGCTGATATGAACCTCATCGCCAACAACCTGTGTTGTGAGAACATATTCCACAGCTTCTGCTGATTCTGCCGCAGACACTGCAACTGCGCATACAAACATCATCATAACAACAAGAAGCATTGATACTAACTTTTTCATCAATATTACACCTCCGAAAAACTATCTAATATAATTATACTATTAAAATCAAAAATATCAACAGTTTATCCCGCAAATATATATTTTCTCTCCAAACATTACATAATTTGCTTTTCTTATGCTTATATATTTGCACTTGCCAACCGCCACAAGATGTGATAGAATATATGTATTATTCAAAAATATACATTAATATATAATATAGAGAGGCAACCAATGACATCTGCTGATAAACGCAGACTGGGAATTTATCTGCATATCCCCTTCTGTATGAGCAAATGCGCATACTGCGACTTCTACTCTTACGTTCCTAAAAACGAACAGGTTTATGAACGCTATGCCAACGCTCTTATTTCACATATGGAACATTACAAAAGCGCTGCATCCAATTGCGCACCCGACAGCGTTTATATAGGCGGCGGAACTCCCACTGCGCTTCCAAAAGAACAGCTTTTAAAAATTGTGCGCGCTGTTCGCAAAAACTTTTCTCTTGCAAAAATGCTGAATTCACTGTGGAAGCAAATCCCGCAACAGTTGACCTTCCCACTCTTCGCGCGCTCAGACGCGCAGGGGTTAACAGACTCAGCTTCGGGCTTCAATCTGCAGACCAAAGAGAACTGAAGGCCCTTTCAAGGATCCATACAAGAGCGGACTTTGAAGAAAGCTATTATATGGCTCGCCGCGCTAAAATCGAAAATATCAGCGTTGATCTGATGTTCGGAATACCTCATCAGACAACGGAAAGCCTTCTTCGAACAATCGACTACGTTACAAGGCTTGGACCCGAACACATATCCCTTTACAATCTGAAAATCGAACCGAACACCCATTTCGGAAGAATCGGAGCCGCAAATCTTGCCCTGCCCGATGAAGATGAGGAGTTCAAAATGTATCTCCAAGCCTGTCAGTTTCTTGAAAGCAGAGGATATAAGCAATACGAGATCAGCAATTTTGCAAAGCCCGGCAAAATGAGCCACCATAATCTCAAATATTGGAACTGCGAAGAGTATCTTGGCCTTGGCCCGTCCGCCCATTCATATTTCAACGGCACACGTTTTTCATTTATTCCTTCCATAAATCAATATATGAAAGGAATTGAAAACATAGGCAGCGAGATCATTATCTCTGACGGCAGCGAACAGATATCCGGCCGCGCTATGATGGGCGAATACATTATGCTCCGATTAAGACTGAGTGAAGGCCTTGTTCTTTCGGACTTCCAGCGCAAATTCGGCTATGATTTTGAAGAAATGTACGGCAGCAAGCTCCGTCCATATATTGAAGGCGGATATATGATCCGAACACGCGACAGCTTTGCTCTGACTCCTCGCGGAATGTTCGTTTCAAACTATATTTTATCCGATATTCTTTCATATGCCGATCTGAACGCTATCACGCCTGCTTCTGAATTTTGA
Organism: Clostridia bacterium; assembly: GCA_017513325.1. Classification (GTDB taxonomy): domain Bacteria; phylum Bacillota; class Clostridia; order Oscillospirales; family CAG-272; genus Avispirillum. The sequence continues at coordinate 4,318 of JAFXGC010000102.1, read as the reverse complement.
TAACTGAAAAATCAGCAAATTTCACTGTTTTAGGCCAATAAATCCCTCAATTGTGCAATGTGGTATACATATAGCTTGTAAATTTGTAAAAAATCGCTATTGTAATATTTATCTTATCATTGTATAATTAGTGATATCTTGTTCTATCGTAGTAAAGTGATAAACTACATGGCGATATAATAAGATCTTCATTTTTAAATATTCGGCAAAAGACCCTGCCCTATATTATAAAAAAATTTAACTTACAGGAGTTTTTATTATGAAAAACACAATGAAACGCATCCTTGCTCTCATGGCTGCTATGCTCATGGTTGCAACATGCTTTGCTTCCTGCGGTGGTCCCGTGAACTACGCAGAGAACAACACAGAATATGTTATCGGTTTCTCCGGTCCTCTTACAGGTCCCGCAGCTATGTACGGTGAAGCAGTTAAGAATTCTGCTCAGATGGCTGTTGACGAAATCAACGCTGCAGGCGGTCTCAACGGCGTAAACTTCAAGCTCGTTGCTATGGACGACACACACGACGCAACTAAGGTTGCAGCTCTCTACTCCGAGCTTCTTGAAGGCGGTATGCAGGTTTCTCTCGGTACTGTTACAACAGGTCCCGCTCTTGAGTTCAAGAACCTCTCCTTTGAAGACAACGTATTCTTCCTCACACCCTCCGCTTCCGGTGACGACGTTCCCGTAAACGAAAACGGCTACCAGATGTGCTTTGCTGACGGTAACCAGGGTAAAGTTGCTGCTGAATTTGTAAACGCTAACTTCAAGGGCCAGACAATCGGTGCATTCTACAAGTCCGATGAAGCATACTCCAAGGGTATCTTCGATCAGTTCAAGGAAAACCTTGATTCTTCTGTTACAGTTGTTGAAACAAACTTCACAGAAGCTAACACCAAGGACTTCTCCACACAGATCGACACACTCAAGGATTGCAAGTTCATCTTCATGCCTACATACTACGATCCTGCGTCCCTCTTTATGACACAGGCAAAGGATATCATCGCTGCTGACGCTGTTTACTACGGCTGCGACGGCTTCGACGGCATCGACAACATCGAAGGCTTTGATATCACAACAATCCCCCAGAAGGTTACAATGCTTTCTCACTTCAACTCCAAGGCAACTGACGGCGTTGCAGCTGAGTTTATTGCTAAGTACACAGACAAGTTCGGCAAGGCTACTCTCAACCAGTTCGGCGCTTCTGCTTACGACTGTGTTTACACAATCTACGAAGCAATGAAGGAAGCTATTGACGAAGGCAAGGAAATTCCCGTTACAATCAGCGCATCTGACCTCTGCGACATTCTCAAAGAACAGTTTGAGGGCGGATTCTCCGTTGAAAACAAAGTTACAGGCGACAAGATCACATGGGAAAAGACAGGTTACGTTAACAAGGGCGCTATCCAGTACGTAATTAAGGATTTCAATAACTAATCTGACTAAAAACATAAAAATGCATATATCTGCCCCAAAGGGCAGGTATATGCAATTTTGACTTTTTACAGATATAATTAAATCGCATAATTATATCTAAGTTTTATTCAAAGCATAGGAAAAATAATATGGAACTTATTTTATCAACGCTTATCAACGGCCTCAGCCTCGGCGGAATCTATGCGATGATCGCCCTCGGCTATACAATGGTATACGGTATAGCAAAGATGCTTAACTTTGCCCACGGCGATATCATTATGGTCGGCGGATACGTTATTTATGTATTTATGGCAACAAAGAATCCTCTCCTTGCAGTTGCAATGGCAGTTATTTTTTGTGTTTGTCTCGGTATTCTTATCGAAAAAGTTGCCTACAAGCCCCTCCGCGGAGCTTCTCCCCTTGCAGTTCTTATTACAGCTATAGGCGTGAGCTATCTGCTTCAGAGTCTCGCCCAGATCATTTTCGGTTCTGCTAATAAGATGGTTACAGTTTATGATTTCGGCTCTATCAGCTTCCTCGGTGTTACAGTTCAGGTTTCTGCTCTTGTTACTCTTGCTTGCACAATCGTTGTTATGATCGCCCTCACACTTTTCGTTAAGTGCACGAGAGTCGGCCGCGCAATGATCGCAGTTTCCGAAGACAAGGGCGCAGCTCAGCTGATGGGTATCAACGTTAACGGAATCATCACCATCACATTCGCAATCGGCAGCGCGCTTGCAGCGCTTGCTGGCCTTTTCTATCTTCTCAAGGCCCCCACAATTTCAAGCACACTCGGTGCAATGCCCGGTATCAAAGCTTTCACAGCTGCAGTTATCGGCGGTATCGGCTCTATCCCCGGCGCTATGCTGGGCGGTATCCTTCTGGGTATGGTTGAGTGTATCTCCTATAAGATCACAGCTATCGCCCCCTATACAGATGCTATTGAGTTTTCAATCCTCATCATCATCCTTCTCGTAAGACCTACCGGTTTCCTCGGTAAGAAAAGGAGAGAAAAAGTATGATGCCAAACAAGTTAAAAAAGATAAAAATCAAACACTATATAAATTATGTCGTTATCGGTATTATGACCGCAGTTTTTGCGATCATCACACTTACAGGCGGCCGTTTGGACAGCTCCCTGCTCTATCTGCTTGAAAAGATCGCTATCAGCATCATTCTTGCAGTGTCCCTCTCTCTCGTTGTTGGCTTTTTGGGTGAACTTTCTCTTGGTCACGCAGGATTTATGTGCGTTGGCGCATACCTTGGCGGTAAAGTTTCAGCTCTGCTTGCAGATGTTCTCGGAACAGGTTTTATTAACCTGCTCATTTCCATCGTGGCAGGCGCAGCAGTTGCAGCTATTTGCGGTATCATCATCGGTATCCCTGCTCTCCGACTCCGCGGCGACTACCTTGCTATCGTAACGCTTGCATTCGGTGAGATCGTTAAGTCCATCTTCCAGAACACATCATCCGAAAGTTTCGGCGGTGCACTTGGTCTCTCCACTCCCCGTTATGACAAGAAATGGCTGTTTATCTACGCTTTTCTCATAGTTCTGCTCACACTTGCTGTGGTTCAGAACTTTATCCGTTCAAAGCACGGACGCGCTGTTACAGCTATCCGCGATAACGAAATTGCCGCAAGAGCAACCGGTATCAACGTTACAAAATATAAGCTGCTCACATTCACTCTTTCCGCAACTTTTGCAGGTATTGCTGGCGTTCTTTACAGCTTCAGCAACTACACTGTTCAGAGCGTAAAGTTCGGCTATAACTACTCAATCGAAATTCTTGTTATGGTAGTTCTCGGCGGTATGGGTAGCATCAACGGTTCTATCCTCGTTGCAGCACTTATTACATTCCTTAACACAAAGCTTGCAACTATCCTCACAGGCGACCTTGCCGTTCTTCAGAACCTTATCTATGCCGTTATTCTTATCGGTATCGTTATCTACAATAACGCTCCTGCTCTCAAGAACTTCAGAAACACTTATAACTTCAACGCCCTTATGAAGAAGTTGTTCAAGCGTGAGGACGATCCTTCAAGAGTTGGCGACGACACAGCTAAATGGGACGTTGTTCCTACAAAGATCGAAATGAACGAAGTTCTTTCCATTGATCTTGTTCCTCAGGATATGCAGGATCTTACAGGTAAAGGAGGAGACAAGTGATGGCAGAAAACATTATTCTTGAAACACATGACCTTGGCATCTCCTTCGGCGGTCTTAAAGCTGCACAAAACGTTAATATCAAGATCAAGAAGAATCAGATCTACGGTCTTATCGGACCTAACGGTGCCGGCAAAACAACTATCTTCAACCTGCTCACAGGTGTTTACAAGCCCACTCAGGGTACTTTCTACCTTGATGGAGAAGAGCTCAAAGGACTTGCTCAGGATAAGATAAACCATAAAGGTATCGCAAGAACATTCCAGAACATCCGTCTGTTCAATAATATGACTGTTGTTCGTAACGTTATGGTTGGTCTCCACGACAGACCTGAGTTCAAATGCACAGTTTTTGAAACTCTTTTCCGCCTTCCCCGTCACTTCAAGGTTGAAAAGGAAATGAGAGCAAAAGCAAAAGAGCTGCTTCGCATTTTCGATCTTGAAAATGACCGCAACAATCTTGCCTGCAACCTGCCCTACGGTAAGCAGAGAAAGCTTGAGATCGCAAGAGCTCTTGCAACAAATCCCAAGCTGCTCCTTCTTGACGAGCCTGCTGCAGGTATGAACCCCCACGAAACTGAAGACCTTGTTAAAACTATCAGATTCATTCGTGATAACTTCGATATGACTATTCTGCTCATCGAACACGATATGAAATTCGTTCAGGGTCTTTGCGATGAGATCACAGTTCTTAATTTCGGTACTGTTCTCGCTGAGGGCGACACAAAAACTGCACTCAGC
>JAFXGC010000101.1 GCA_017513325.1 Clostridia bacterium | reverse complement strand
TTATGAACTTGCTTAGCAATTACGTTGCTTATACAAGAACGGAGCTGGTGCTTGTTTTTGATGCCTATCTTGTTGAGGATAATAAAGGCACGGAATTTATGCACGACGGCTACAAGGTGGTGTTTACCAAGGCTGACCAGACTGCCGATGCATACATTGAAAAGCTGATGTATGAGCTGGGCCCGGATTACAGCATACGAATAGTAACTGATGATAAGCTTTTGCAATTCTCTGCAGTTCATTCCGGTATCTTCCGTATGACTACAAAAGAATTTTTGGAAGAACTTATGCGAATCGGCAACGAAATAACAGAATTCGTTCGCAAGCTTGCGGAATGTAAGAATTGATTTGGTTAATTATTTGTATCGTATGTCTTTTGGGAATGCCTGCTGCCCGATTTGAAATTATTCTTAGTGTTGCAGCATTGATATTTACAAAAAAGTCCCTTGCATTTTAATGCAAGGGACTTTTTGCTGATTTGTGATTGTAGGGACCGACGTCCTCGGCGGTCCGGGAAAATAATGATTTTTAAAGGTTATTGTTGATTTGTTTATTAGCGGACCGTCGAGGACGCCGGTCCCTACGGATTTATGCCTTCTTTCTCTCCACCGCAACCAAAACGGCTGAAGCCGCAAAGCAAACGGCAGATACTATCACAACCGCAAGCCAATTGACAGAAGCGATTCCTGTTATATCAAACTCTCCTGTTTCACCGTTCTGGAGCTTTGAAAACACAGAAACTATATCAAATATAAGCGCTGCCGCAAAAACGCCAACAGATCCTATTTTCCAAGGAGAAACCTTCTTTTCTCCTCGCTTTGCAGGAGCAAGACGATGTGAGCGGAAATCTACGGATGTTGCAACAAAATATGCCGCGCAAACAAGCACCAACGTTTCGGGAAGCATATAAGTTGCGTTGTAAACAAAAGAATATCCAAGGGCTGCCGCTGTGGGAATTGAGAATCCTGCCCAAACGGTAAATCCCGAAACAACGTGGCAGATATATCTTGCGCTTCCTGCGCAAATTGCCCCCATTACAAGAGCAGCAGAAGGATTTTTGATCTTTCTCGCAAAACCTGCAACGCCTATAAGGCCAAACGCCAGCAAATAATCAAGAATGATGATCGCCGCAAGGCTGAGCCCGTCAGAAAAATAACTGAGGGGAGAGGGATCAATTATAAGCTGGAGCGTTCCGTGAACGAGACCTGTGAAAAGCCCCCACGGCACGCCGTATCTGATTGCGATGATAAGTATGGGAAGAAGCGATGCAATGGTGATGCTTCCGCCATATGGCAGTGATGCCAGCTTGAAAAAGCTGAGAACCGTTGCAAGTGCGATCATCATTGCGCTTTCGGTCAGCTTTAATGCTAAATTTTTGTTTTTCATTTAAAAATACTCCTTTCTTTTCCAGATTAAAGAGCAAAAAAACACCCTGCCGATAAGCAGGGTGCAATAAAAAAGCATAACAATATAAAAATCGTGCTTAAACAATGCTCCCTACGCCGGAATTACCCGTATCAGGTTAAAGGGTTCGGAAATTTCCGTCTCAGCCGATCTGAAATCAGCACCCCTGTATTGAATTTTTTGTAGCTACGCCATTATATTACCACTCAATTCACTCTGTGTCAACAGCTTTTTTCGGGAATACTTTTATCATAAAGATATATGAACGGAGTTTTGAATGGAAGGAAAGATAAAAATGCCGGAAGCACTTGCCAGAGAGCTTTGTGAAAACGAAACAGAAATGAAGCTTTTTGATTCTCTTTCTTATGAGAAAAAGAAAGAGTATATTGAAAACGAGCTCTCATTAAAAGACAGGTATACTAAGGCATATAAAAGCCTTTAGTGAAAAGGTTTGGAAAGGGTTTGGGAGGACCTTTCCTTAAAAGGTCCTCCCAAGTGCTTTTTAATTATACTATACCAATAACAGCGCCCATGGTGCCGCGAATTCCGCCCGTTGCTCTGTGGGAATGATAGAGAAAAGGTTTGCAGCGAGTACACTCGGGGATCACATCAATAGTTGTTATACCTGCGCTACGGAGAATATCTTCGTTCATTTTAGGCAGATCGGCATAGTAGGAGCCGTCGCGTTTTTGGATGTGTTTGGAAGCAAAATCCGCGCCCTTTGCGCTTTTCACCGATTCAATAAAATCTTCTCCAACCTGAAAACAGCAGGGATGGATACAAGCGCCAATGGCGGCTTTGATATCGCTTGCTCCAAGCTCTCTCATTTTTTCTATAGCGCGCACGCTTATGTCAGCAACAGTACCTTTCCAGCCTGCGTGAACGGCAGCAACAACGGGCGCTCCGTCAGCTTTTTTGCCGCACATAAGAATGGGAGTGCAGTCGGCAACACGAACAAGGAGAGAAACGTTTTTTCTATCAGTCACAAACCCATCGCAGGCAAAGGGAACGTCACGAACGCTTCCCTCTCCAACGTTTTCTTCCGTAACGTATCGCACTATGTCAGAATGGATCTGCGGAGTGCATACAACGTTTTCGCTCACACCTGCAAGGCGGCAAAGAATGGAGATGTTTTCATTTACAAGAGAGTCGTCATCCCCGCGAAAAAAGCCGGTATTCATAGAAGCGGTGTGGGAAAGCACGCTTTTTCCCCCAAGTCTTGTGGAAAAGCCGTGGGAAACTCCCGCTGCTTCAAGAATATCCGATTGCCATATACCTTTTTTGTATGTGAACATAGTATTTCTCCCTTTTGTTTGGTTTATTATATTCTATCATATAAAATTTATTTTAACAATATTATTTGAAAATAGCCTTCCATAAGGGGAAGGTTTTAGTCTTATAAATTATCGTTTAACGGAATAATTGTGGTGAACAGCTGTAGGGCGGTTTTCTCTCAAACCGCCGATAATATATAGATTAATCTCGCGTTACGGCGGTTTGAGGGCAAACCGCCCTACAGTCGACGAATATCATTATAACGCTAAAACAAAAAGCTCCTCAAACGAGGAGCTTTTTTTGATACGTATAATTACTTAATAACTTCACCGTAGCAAACGCCGAAAGCGCAAGCTGCATTGGATTCGTCTGTGTCGATATGCATTGCTGCTGCGAAATTGGGGTTAACGCGAACAACAACGTCGCCAAGAATTGTGCTTCTTGTGTCGTTTTCGATCTTAACGCTGACGATCTGCTTGTCCTGAACGCCAAATGCTTCAGCATCAGCAGGTGTGAAGTGGATGTGACGCTTAGCTGCGATAACGCCCTCGGTGAGTTCAACTTCGCCGCAGGGACCAACGAGCTTGCATGCGCCGCTGCCTGCAACGTCGCCGCTTTCGCGAACGGGAGCAGCAATGCCCAGCGTGCGTGCATCTGTGAGAGAAACTTCAACCTGGCTTGCAGGTCTTGCGGGGCCGAGGATGATAACGTTGGGGATGGACTTCTTGGGTCCAACTACTGTTACTCTCTCTTCGCAAGCGAACTGGCCGGGCTGGCTCAGATCCTTCTTATGTGTGAGTGTTGCGCCCTCACCGAAGAGGATAGCAATGTGCTCAGCGGAAAGATGTACGTGACGTGCACTTGTTTCAACTAAAACTTTATTTTCCATGGGACTAAACCCTCCTAACATTGATCTTTACTACATTATATCACTCTTTTATGCCAAAATCAACCGCATTATACCCATTCGCTGTATAAAAATGTATTGATTTTTTCAAAAAACTGTTGTAAATAAAAGGATATTGTGATATAACTAATATGAAAGATTATGTCGGCGTAATCCGTCGGCAAGTTATATAAAAGAAAGGGTTTTAACCAATGAACTACAATAAGAAATCTGTTGAAGACATTGAAGTTGCCGGCAAAAAAGTCCTCGTTCGTTGCGACTTTAACGTACCCCTTAAGGATGGCGTTATCACAAACGATAAGAGAATCGTTGCGGCTCTCCCCACAATCAAATATCTGATGGAAAAGGGCGCAAAGGTTATCCTTTGCTCTCACCTTGGCAGACCCAAGGGCGAATACAAGCCTGAATTCAGCCTTGCTCCCGTTGCTGCTCGCCTTTCCGAGTATCTCGGCAAAGAAGTTAAGCTTGCACAGGATCCTGAAGTTGTAGGCGAAAACGCTCGCGCTATGGCAGCTGCTCTTGAAAATGGCGACGTTATGCTTCTTGAAAACGTTCGTTACAGAAAAGAAGAAACAAAGAACGAAGAAAACTTCACTAAGGAACTCGCTTCTCTTGCAGAAGTATTCGTAAACGACGCATTCGGTACAGCACACAGAGCTCACTGCTCCACAACAGGTGTTGCTTCCTACCTTCCCGCAGTTTGCGGCTACCTCATTGAAAAGGAAATCTCCTTCATGGGTGGCGCTCTTGCTAATCCTAAGAGACCTCTCGTTGCTATTCTCGGCGGCGCTAAGGTTTCCGATAAGATCGGTGTTATTACAAACCTCATCGACAAGTGCGACACACTTATCATCGGTGGCGGTATGGCATACACATTCATGAAGAGCCTTGACTACAGCATCGGTACATCTCTTCTTGAGGCTGACCAGGTTGAAAATGCAGGCAAGATGATGGCAGACGCAAAGGCTAAGGGCGTTAAGTTCCTTATCCCCGTTGATAACAAGGTAGGTCTTGAATTCGACGAAAACACAGAATCTCAGATTGTTGAAAGCTGCAAGATTCCTGACGGTTGGATGGGTCTTGATATCGGTCCTAAGACACAGGAACTCTTTGCTGACGCTCTCAAGGGCGCAGGCACAGTTATCTGGAACGGACCTATGGGCGTTTCCGAGTGGGACAACTTCGCTGCAGGTACAATTTCCGTAGCTAAGGCTGTTGCAGAATCCGGCGCTATCTCCATCGTAGGTGGCGGTGACTCCGTTGCAGCTGTTACAAAGCTGGGCTACAGCGACAGAATGAGCCACATCTCCACAGGCGGCGGCGCATCCCTCGAATTCCTTGAAGGCAAGGAACTTCCCGGTATAGCTGCTCTTATGGACAAGGAATAATTCCAAAATCTGAAACAACAAAAGCGGCGGGAGACCGCCGCTTAAGTTTACTAAAAAGCAATACAATACAAATATAATTAAATTTTGTAGACGACGGAAGCTTTGGAAAAAGCGACCGAGTCTACACCTTGTGGCTTTTCGAGTGTCAGAGCGTAGCGAATTGGCGCGAGACGCGAGTGAACAAAGCCTATTTGTCGAAAAAAACGTAGTTTTTTGACAGTTTTTTAAATCAAAACTATAAAAGAGGTAAACTGAAATGAACAAGGCTACTCGTAAGGCAATTATTGCCGGTAACTGGAAAATGAATATGACTCCCTCTGAAGCAACAGCTGCAGTTAAGAAAACAGCTGAGCTTGTAGCAGGCAAGGACGGATGCGAGATCGTTCTCTGCGTTCCTTTCGTTGATATCGCAGCTGCAGTTGAAGCAGCTAAGGGCACAAACGTTAAGATCGGTGCTCAGAACGTTCACTTCGAAGCAAAGGGCGCGTTCACAGGTGAGATCTCCGCTTCCATGCTCACAGAGTGCGGCGTTGAATACGTTATTATCGGTCACTCCGAAAGAAGACAGTACTTCGGCGAAACAGACGAAACTGTTAACAAGAGAACAAAGGCAGCTCTCGCAGCAGGCCTTAAGGTTCTTCTCTGCCTTGGCGAAGTTAAGGAAGAGAGACTTGCAGGTATCACAGATGAGATCGTTGCTATGCAGACAAAGCTTGACCTGGCAGGCATTTCTGCTGAGGATATGAAGAACGTTGTCATCGCATACGAACCCGTTTGGGCTATCGGCACAGGCCTCACAGCAACTCCCGAGCAGGCTGATGAAACTTGCGGTGTTATCCGTGCAACAATTGCTAAGCTTTATGGCGCAGAAGTTGCAGAGGCAACAACAATCCAGTATGGCGGATCCATGAACGATGCTAACGCAGCAGAGCTTCTTTCCAAGTACAACGTTGACGGCGGTCTTATCGGCGGCGCATCCCTCGTTCCCGAAAAGTTCGACGCAATCGTTACAGCTGCAAACTAATAATTTTAACAGAAAAAAGAGGTTTCTTCGGAAACCTCTTTTCTTCATTAATTATATATAGTTATATAACAAAGCCTGAATATTCATCCGATAGTGGCATTGCCGCGGTCTCCGCCCAGCCCGAAGCTGACGGTTATGGCCTCGTCCACCCGGGTCATCATATCTTCGTCAAGATGGCCCATTTTTTCTTTCAGCCGAGTTTTGTCGATGGTTCGTATCTGCTCCAGCAGCACAACCGAATCTCTCTGCAGTCCCACTTTGTCTGCAAAAACATCAATGTGAGTAGGCAGCTTCGTTTTGCCAAGCTTGCTTGTGATGGCGGCGGCAATAACTGTGGGGCTGTATTTGTTTCCAACATCGTTCTGAACAATAAGTACGGGGCGCAGTCCGCCTTGCTCGCTTCCGATAACGGGGCTGAGGTCGGCATAATATATATCTCCGCGTCTGATATTCACAAAATCACTCTCCGTTTTTATAAACTTCCTTGTGTAAGAGGTTACGAAGATAGTATTTGTGTGAGATGGGGTGTTTTAATCATCATAATCAAAATTTACTCATCCCATATAAGTTTATTGCGGAAAACGGGAAAGTGTTAAACTGAGCGGACGGCAAAAAGACTGTGAAAAAATGGTAAAAATGGGTATTTTGAGATATGTATAGTCAAAATGAACAAAAAATGAGGCGAAAATTCTACCTAAGGAATATTGCAAAAAATACCACTACAATATATGTGGATTATAAACAGAAAATGAACTATAAGTTGTGTTATGTGTGAAATTTTAATGATTTTTATGAGGCAAAGATAGGAGTATCTCTCAAAAATACACAAAAAAAAGTTTGCAACTGCTTGACATTTTTTAAGCTCAATGTTACAATTAAAGTACCAAATTTTTACGGAGGTTTTATTCCTATGAAAAAAGCATTAGCTTTAATTCTCACAGCTGCTATGCTCTTCAGCTGCCTCGCAGTAGGCGCTTCCGCTGCAAGAGTATACTCTGTTGAAGAGAAGGTAGTTAAGGAAGATAAGATCGTTTGGTCCGATTCCAGTGGTGTTTACGGTTCCACAGATCCTTTCTTCTCCGGCGACCATACTCTCACAATCACTCTTAAGGGTGACGAAGCAGGCGCAGGCAAGAATTTTGAAGTAGTTGCATACATTGGCGGTTCTCCCGTAATCGATGCAGTTAACGACAAGATTTCCTTTAACGGCGCTCCCAGCCAGCTCGATTACGATTTTGCTGACGCTACATGGTACGAAGTACAGTACGTAGTTGAAGGCGACACAACAACTGTTAAGGTAAACGGCGAAACAGTTGGTACAATCGACGCTTACATGCAGCCCATGGTATACGGTACATTCTACCGCTGCTACATTGGCGAAATTATCTTCACAGACGCTGACGGCAACGTTCGTTGGGGTGATGACTACGAAGATGGCGAAGACAGCATTATGAGCCTTCCCGTTTCTTCTACAAGCATTGAGGGCGAAAGACATGACCTTGGTCTTTACTACTGGGGTATGGACGCTTCCGCTGGTCACTATCTCTACCCTGAAGTTAACGCTTCCGGCGTAACAGTTGAATTCGATTTCGTATTTGACTCTCTCACAGCTACAGACGGTACAACAAACTGCACAGCTAACTGGGGCAACCTCTTCGAGCTTGATCTCCAGGCTGACAAGGTTGGTGTAAACGGTCAGAAGCTTGACTATGACTTTGATGCTGACGTTTGGTATCATGTTGAATTTATTCCCGATGGCGCAAGCACAGCTATCTATGTTGACGGTGCTTATGTAGGCACAGTTGCTGCAGTTCTCGGTGAAAGACTCATCGGTGGTCTCCACGGTATGGGTATTGATAACCTCAGAATCGGCGACTACTTCGAAGATTTCGAAGATAAGGATTTCGCTAAGAAGTCTGACTCTGCAGGTGCGGCTTATAACTACGTATTTGATGTAGAGGATCCTGTAGATCCCTTCCTTACAATGGGTATGGACAAGGCTGCTGAAGGCGACGCATACCTCCTTGAAGACAGAAACGGTGCCTACGGCATCGGTTACGCTCAGGACTATCCTTCCGGCGTTGTTGTAAACGGTGCAGTTGCATACTCCTTCGACCTCGCACTTCTTCCTAACAACCACAGAGGTGCTGCTTATAGCGAAGAAAAAGACCCCGATGGCAGCCAGACATGGTTCGAAATCTGGAGAGATACAGCTGATAAGAGATTTAAAGTTGGTTTCGATAAAGAAAACGAACAGTACTCCGGCTTCGCTGGTGAAAGCGACTCCCTCCTCGGCTTCGACTGGGGCGAAATGACAGCTGACAACTTCCATAACGTTGTTATGGTATTTAAGGACAGACAGGGTTACATCTATGTAGATGGTGAACTCTTCTACCAGGGTCCCGGTGGATCCGCTGGTATCAGCAACTCCAACACAACTCTCTTTGGTATCGTTGGTGGTTCCGCTATCATTGATAACTTCGAAATCTACAATGTAGAAGACCTCAAGAGCGTTGAGCTTATGTATGAAGGCGCTCCCTTCGGTGGCAAGATCACAGATAACGGTTCTTGGGAAGGTATGAAGGGCTGGACAGTAGGCGCTGACTGTGCTGAAAACGGCCACGTATTCCACAACATCGATATAACAGTTAACGAAACATGCTACTCTCTCGGTGAAGACACAGTTTACTGTGCAGTTTGTGGCGAAGGCTACGAAACACATGACAGAGCAATGCTTCCTCACAACTATACAAAGTATGATATCAACCGTACACAGGACGGTCTTATCTACGCTCACTGCCAGGCTGACGGTTGTGTTGAGAAGAAGTTCACAACAATGACAACAGAAGCTTACACAGGTTCCGTTAGTATCTTCATGGATATGGGTGACGATCTCGCTTCTGCTATCTATGATGGTCCTTCAGAAGAGCCCAACCTCTTCGATAACTTCAAGTACGAAAACGGTGTTGCTACAACATGCGAAGAAACATATCTCCAGAACTACTCCAGATTTGATATGGAAAAGTTCGCTAACAACAAGCCTATTTCCGGTGACTGGTCTGTAACATTCGACCTCACATACAACACAACATGGGATACAGATGACGTTATCAACAGCAAGTACGAGCACTACTCTCTCTACATGCTCGGCGGTAACAACAACGCATTCGTAACATTTAACTTCGAAAAGGATTATGTAAAGATTTCTCCCAACACATACTCCAACCCCGCAGTTACAGTTATTGAAAAGCCCTTCGACTTCGTTGAAGGCGAAACATACAACGTTCAGTTCTCCTTCCACCAGCATGAAGTTATTATCGACGAGTGGGAAGAAGATGGCGAATGGATCGTTTGGTCTGAGCCCGCAGTTGACTTCTACGTAAGAATCAACGGCGTAAACGTAATCAAGTATGACTACGCTGCTCTCGAATCCGGCACACTTGGTATCTCCTACGAGAACCCCAACGCTTCCTTCCCTGGTTTCTACAACCAGAACTTCGGTGTAAACTACTCCATGGATAACTTCGTAGTAGCTACATCCGACTTCACATGGAACGAAAGAACATACGTTGGTGACGTTAACGGTGACAACTACCTCGACGCAGCTGACGCTCTCGCTATGAGAAAGCTTCTTGCTAAGGTTATTGATGATTCCGAACTCGCTACATCCAGAATGGATGCTAACGCTGACGGCGCTATCAATGCTAAGGACCAGCTCACAATCAGAAAGGCACTCGTTGCTTAATCTGTACGAACAGGTTTAATAAGCGAAAGCTTAACTAATAAAAGCCTCCCGATTTTCGGGAGGCTTTTTGTTATGTAGTAAGATAAGATAAATTTTTAAATAAAAATTTATCTTCTTATCCGTCGGTCCCAACAAGGAATTGCCGCTCTAAACGATAATTTACCTGCCTTCCCTTGGGGGAAGGGGGACCGCTTGCGGTGGATGAGGAGTCTGGGCTTAGACCAACAATATACGAAGGCTAGACGCCTCAATCAGCACCGCACTTCGTGCTAGCCAGCTTCCCCACTAACTTTCCGAAGGACAGTT
>JAFXGC010000100.1 GCA_017513325.1 Clostridia bacterium | reverse complement strand
CTGGGGTCGGAAACGGAATAGATAGCGTGACCCATACCGTATACAAGGCCGGACTTGTCAAAGGCTTCTTTGTTGAGGATCTTTGAGAAATAATCGCGAAGGGAAGCATCGCTCCAATCGGGAACATTTGCTTTGAGGTCGTCAAACATCTGTACAACTTTGATGTTTGCACCACCGTGACGGGGTCCTTTGAGTGAGCCAAGAGATGCGGCAATAGCAGAATATGTATCAGTGCCGGAGGAGGTTACAACGTGAGTTGTAAATGTGGAGTTATTACCGCCGCCGTGCTCAGCGTGAAGAATAAGAGCAAGGTCAAGAGTTTTTGCTTCTGTTTCTGTATATTCGTTGTCAGGTCTGAGCAGGTGAAGAATGTTTTCAGCAGTTGAAAGCCCTGCCTTGGGGGGATGGATGAAAAGGCTCTGTCCCTTGTGGTAGTGGGAATACGAGTGATATCCGTAAACTGCAATAAGGGGAAATTCTGCAATAAGCTGCAGGCACTGACGAAGCACGTTAGGAAGTGAAATGTCGTCGGGCTTTTCATCATATGAATAGAGCGCAAGTACGCAGCGAGCCATTGCGTTCATCATATCAGGGCTGGATGCTTTCAGAATCATATCACGCACAAAGCTGGGGGGCAGTGAGCGATAAGATCCAAGCAGTTCGTTGAAGTTTGTAAGTTCTTCTGCTGAGGGAAGATGACCGAAGAGAAGAAGGTAGACACATTCTTCAAAGCCAAAGCGGCCTTCTGATGTGAAACCGTCAACGAAGTCGGAAACCTGAATTCCACGATAAAAGAGCTCACCGGGAATGAGTTCTTCAGTTCCGTCGGGATGTACTCTTCTGGAGTTAACTTCAGAGATTTCGGTAAGCCCGGTAAGCACACCTTTTCCCTGAAGGTCACGGAGTCCTCTTTTAACATTATATTCTGTATACATTTCAGGTCTGATGCCGTTGGCATCAAGACCGATATTAGCAAGTTTCTCAATATAAGGAGTTATTTCTGAGTAGTTCTTGGTCATTTATGATCCATCCTTAATTAAAATAATTGATTAATTATAACAAATAATAATGAACATATGATGAACAAATTGCATTTTGTCTATGATTTTCCCATTTTGATAAGTATTTTTGATAAAAATCGAACGCAAATCTTGCAAAAATGGAGCTGCCAATAAAACTATTGCAAAATTCGGACAGATATGATATAATCAAAAGGAATATGGGTATTTTTAAAATGGCAAAGTGCCGAAAAATCAATTATTGGTGGTGAAGTTTTTTTGAAAAAGAGAACCGGAGCGCATAGCGCAATGGAGGAGCTTTTATCAAAGAGTAACGAAACACAGATAAAAGACAAAGAGGCTTCTTCTGCTCCTGTCAGAAGACCTGCCCCCGCAAAAAGGCCCGAAAGTAGCAAAAACGGAGCTGGTGTTCAGAGTCGTCCTGCTCATATGAGCGCGCAGACAATACAGAGACCCACTGTCACTGCGCAGACAACTCAGAGACCCACTGTCACTGCGCAGACAACTCAGAGACCTTTGAAAGGTGCGCAAACAGTGCAGCACCCCTCTGAAAGAATAAGAAAACAGAATGATACAGTGCATAACCCCGCTATGGGATATGCGCCCATTCAGAGAAATTCCTCCGATGCAGCAAGAAGAACTACTGCAATAAAGAAAAAGAAAAGCAAAAAGGGATTCAAAGCTCCCAAAATTATTATTCCCGTTAAAGCTGTTGTAGGTGCTGTTTCTGCTGTTGCAATTGTAGGAATTGTAGCATTTGTTGCAGTGATTGTGCACTCAACCATATCAGAAGCAACTTTTGAACCGGATGCATTTATCGGTAATGAGCTTGAAATAATGGAAAATGCAGACAGTTTCAATATCAAGGATTCTGATGATACAAAGCATGACGGCAGAAACTATGTAACTATAAGTGTTTTTGAGAAGGAAGAATTGGTTTGTTCAACCGGAGCTTCAACTGTGGGAGAAATTCTCGCAGATATGAAAGTTAAAGTTGAAGGCGACTATGTTCTCAGGGGTAGCGAAACGGATTCTGTAACATCCGATAAAGTTGTTTATGTCGATAAGATAACTTATGGAACGGTCACCGAGGAATCTTCTGTTCCTTTTGAAACAAAGTATGTAGATGTGCAAACTATAGCCCGCGGCAAAACAAAAGTTGTAAAAGCCGGAGCAAACGGAGTCAGCACGGCCACATATAAGGTTACATACGTAAACGGTGTTGAAAGCGAACGAGTTCTGGAAAGCCAGGTTATAACAAAGCAGCCTACAACCCAGGTTGTAAACCGAGGCGTTGGCGGAACTATCACTATCGGCGGAAAAACATATAGCTATTCTCATTATATAGACTGTAAAACAACTGTCTACACAGGCGGCGGAACAACAGCAAGCGGTCTCCCCGCAACTGAAGCTGTTATTGCAGTTGACCCGAGAGTAATTCCTCTTGGCACGAAGGTGTATGTTGCGGATTCTTATTGCTATGTTGGTATAAGAACTGCTGCAGATACAGGCGGAGTTATCAAAGGTAATTTTATCGATATTTATTTTGATGAGGATAATCCCAGTCTTTGGGGTTACGGAGTGCGAAGCGCACGAGTTTATATTCTTGATTGATTGAGGTGAGTTTATGGACTTTACAAGCCTTGCAGAATTTATGGATCATTTGACCGAGTGGAGAATTCCCGGAAACAGCTGCGTTGTTTATAAGGACAGAAAGCCTGTTTTCACATATTCTTCAGGTTATAGCGATATTGAGACCAAAAGGAAAATGTGCGGCGATGAAATAATGTATATGTATTCAGCAACGAAGCCTGTTGTTTGCACCGCTGCAATGACATTGTGGGAAAAAGGCAAGTTTGATCTTGATGATAAGCTTGAAAAGTATCTTCCCGAATGGGCGGATATAACATATAGAGCATGGGATGATAACGGCAATTTTGAATATCTTCCCGTTCCTGCTGACAGAAGAGCAACAGTTCGCGATTTGTTCAGAATGACCGCAGGTCTTGACTATAACGTGAACCGTCCTGCGCTTCAGGAGGCAATCAAAAAATATTCTCCCGAATGTCCCACAAGAGAAATAGCACGCGCGCTTGCGAAAGATCCTATGTGCTTCTTGCCCGGAGATCATTGGAATTATAGCCTTTGCCACGATGTGCTTGGTGCACTCGTTGAAGTTATTGCTGATATGCCACTTGCAGACTATGTTAAGAAGACTATTCTTGATCCCCTTGGTATGAAGGAAACCGAGTTTGGAATGAGCGACGAACGAAGAAAGAGAATGGCAACACTCTATTGCTTCAATGATGACACTCTTTCTATCGAGCGAGAACCTTCTCAGTCAAACTGGTCAATATTCGGAACCAAATATCATAGCGGCGGCGCCGGAATAACTTCCACAGTCGGAGATATGGCACTTTTTACGGAGATGATGGCCGCAGGCGGTGTTTCACAGAGTGGAGAGAGAATTATTGCATCAAGAACTCTCGATCTCCTCAGAAGCAATCAGCTTGGAGAACAGGCGCTTAAAGATGTGAACTGGAGCCATTTGGTTGGATATGGTTATGGTCTTGGCGTGCGCACAATGATGGATCCTGCAAAGGGCGGATCAACATCTCCCGTTGGCGAATATGGTTGGACAGGCGCAGCAGGCGCATACATGATGATAGATCCTGAAAACAGACTTGCTGTTTTCTATGCTCATCATATGCTCAACAATCAGGAGTATTACACAGCTCCCCGTATACGCAATATTGTTTATTCTTGTCTTGAAAAATAAACAGTGTCAATATTTGTTCTGCTTTCATACAATAAAAGTGTAGAGGCAATAAGCCCCTGCAGTTTAAACAGTATGAAAGGAAACCACTATGAATAACTGCTTCTGCGAACTTTTCAATAATGAGATCATTTGGCTTGTAATTATCGCACTTCTTATTATCTTCAGCGTATGCGGTAATAACGGCTGCGGCTGTGGTTGCTGAAAAATAAATAAACAAAGCGGCTCTCTGTAGAGCCGCTTTTTTGATGCCTGAAATATAGCAATCAATCATCTTAATTGACTTCCTGCGCAAGATATGGTAGTATGAATGTGTAAAAAATAAAATGGGGATGAAGAAAAATGAAAAGAAAAGTATTTCTTGTTGCTGTAACACTGATAATAGTGAGTCTTTGCCTCGGTGTGTTTGGCTCTTCAGCCGAAGACATAAGCGATCCTTCTCTCATATATGAACCTCAGATTGCCCCATATGAAGATGAAAGCATCAAAATGTGGTTTGAGCATTCATTTAAAAAGGTTATGACAAGCGATACAACTCCATCGGGTATGAACACATATTCTGTTTATATGGGAAAAAATGAGATCGAAAATGCTCAGGTGGTTCTTTGTGCAGATAAAACGATGGAAAAGATGAGAGTATCCATTTCTAAGTTTACAGATTCAAAGGGAAACTCTATTGATGCATCAATGTATTATCAGCTTTATATGACTTTGTCTGATATTAATACTCTTGACTATTACGGTGCAACTGCGGAAAACACTTTTCTTAAAAAAGGTGAGTATCCGGATCCTGTTATTCCCACGGGTAAGATTGGCCGTTTTCAGCTCAATGCGGGAAAAAGCCAGGCATTCTATATCCGCCTGACAACTACTAAAGATACTGAGCCCGGATGGTATTCCGCACAGTTTAATGTTTACAACTCTGCAAGTCAGATCGTTAAAACTGCGACTGTTTATGCATACGTTTGGGATTTCACTCTTGAAGATGAAACTGTTTTTAAAACGTCACTCTATCTCGCTAATAAGCCCGATACATACGGTTCTTATGAATCATATTATAACTATCTTCTTGAAAACAGACTGATGGCAATGGATGTTCCCGGTGAACTTAATTCCTCCAATCCTTATCTTACAGACGATAGAGTCAATGCAATCAGAGTGACTGCCTCGGGCGGAGGTAATGTGAATACATATATTGAGTTCAACCCCGGATTGTTTGCTGATTACGCTGACATATATGAAGACCTAAGTTCATTGCCGCAATGGGATAAGATAAAGGATAAATTCTATTTCTACACGGCAGATGAAGCAACTTCTGACGAGCACCAGACTCTTATACAGAAGTACTATGAATCTCTCGGTATTAAGAGGGAAAAGGGAGCAACGGTTGATGATGTTATAAAGAATGCCAAGGTACTCTCGGATTTTTGGCCGGACGCTGCCAAGGTTGTTCCTTATCATGAAAATCATCCCTATCCCTATAATGTATATAACACACAGACAATGGCAAAACTTGATCCTGCGCTTCTTTGCGATGGTGTTCAGGCAATGATAGATGAAGAGGCCATCAATATCTGGTGCCCTCAGCTTTATGCATTCACTCCACTTGAAATTCTTAACGAAAGCGGATATCATAATAACCTTGCGGTTAAGGTGAGAAATCTTTCGGGAACAGTTTCCGGAAGTATTCTTGCAGGCGAAATGTATTTTAACTGGGAAAGAGTTTTTGGTGAATTCCGTGACAGAGCAATTTCAAGCAATATAGTGAGAAATCAAAATGGCGCCGATAATAATGTTCTCTGGGCATATCTTGCAGGCACAGGTGGATCTTACACATATTGTAACCATCTTATCGAAAATACAGGCCTGCAAACCAAAATGCTTTTCTGGCAGTTCTACCAGAATGATATCACAGGATATCTTAACTATGGCGTAAACCAGTGGAATGAATCAGACCTTTCAAACGGAAATTATGTTGACACAACGATAACAGGTAATAAGGCAGGTCTCTGGAAGAACAACAAATATGCAAACGGCGATGGATACTATATGTACGGCAACGGTGTACTTATGTATCAGGCAACTCAGTATAGCCTTACAAACATAGAGTATATCGGTTCTATCAGAATAGATATGATGCGCGATGGCGTTGAAGAATATCAGATGCTTACAATGCTTGAAGAGCTTGAAGGGGATAGCGTTGCAGATGCGATCGTAGATTCCGTTTCAAATAACATAGCAGAATATCTGTCGCTTCCCGGATATGACCGAAGTCATTTCGATCCTTCGCTTGATGATTATGATGTTATGGCAATGAAGCGCATCGAGCTTGGAAATAAGCTTGAAGCGGCAAGCGCAAAGGTTTGTGAGCATAGCTATGATAATGGCGCAGTAACTAAAAACGCAACTTGCCTTGAGCTTGGCGAGATAGTATATATCTGTACAAAATGCGGTGCAGATAAGGTGGAATATATTCCTGCACTCCATTCAACTGATGATTGCTGGAATAAAAAAACTGTAACAGAAACCGGCTGCACAACTGACGGAAAATACCTTTACGAATGTAAGAGCTGCGGATATGATAAATATGTAAGTGTTAAGTCTTACCATACCGATGAGGAAGCTTGGATTTATGAGCATAATGAAAAAATGCCTAACGTTCATAATATCTATTGCCCATCTTGCAATGAGCTTCTTGATAATGAAAAGCATGTTTACATTGCAGAGTATACAAACTCCTGTGAAGAATCAGGGGAGCATAACCGAGTATGTATAAACTGTAAGCATACAGTAAAGGTAGCAGACGCAGATGCATACGGTCATAACTATGTTGACGGAGCGTGTGAATATTGCGGCGAAGCAGACCCTGACGCAGTTATAGCAGAAAAGGGAGATATAGACGGTAACGGAAGCATCAATTCCGTAGACCTTTTCAAAATGAATCTGTTTGTAAAGCAGATCGTAGCACCTACTGAAACAGAAACAGCTGCTGCTGATATCGACGCAAACGGAAAAGTAAACTCCGTTGATATGTTCTATCTTAAATATAAAATACTCAAAGGCGATTGGGGAAACTGAAAAAAAGAGGTCACAAAAGTGACCTCTTTTTTGATTGAAGAGAAGTAATGGTTCGATGAGTGTATATTATTTTTTGATTTTAACAGTTGTATTCGATTAGTCTATGTGTTACAATTAAATTACCAAAATATTGTACGGAGGAAAAATATGAAAAAGATTGTTGCGGCATTATTGTGTGTCATGATGATTTTTTCAACAGTAGTTTCTGTAGCTGCGCTCAGAGAAAATGGGCATGGTTACAATATTATTGTTGAAGACACATTCAAACTGGGCGATGCTAACGATGACGGACTTGCAAACGCAATAGACGCTTTGGAAATCAAAAAATATTGCGCAAGTATTGGTTCTGTCAATGAAAACGGCTCTGATATTAACTGTGACGGAGCGGTAAACGCCAAAGACCTTTTGGTATTGAAAAAGTGTCATGCAGGTGTTGAGGACCTTTCCGGCTATGATGATGAAGATGCGGTAGATTCTTTCACAATAGCAGGAGTTGACATTTCAGAATTCACACTCGTGTATCCTGAAAATGCAAAGTACGTTGAAAACTGCTATTATGCGGCTTCTACTTTTAACCGACTTCTCAGAAAAACATACGGTTTCTATCTTGATATAGCTCCTTCAGATGAAGGAGTTGAGCACAAGATCGAATTTGTTGACGTAACAACGGTTCCCGGTCTTGAAGAAGAGCTTGAGATAGAAAACTACAAATATGAGGTTGTTGACGGAGACCTCTATATTTACGGAACACGCCGTGGCTCAATGTATGCGGTATATGAGATTCTCGAAGAATACCTCGGAATCCGTTTCTACAGCGATCAGTTCACATATCAGTATACTGACAGATATTCCGATATTCCCGAGGGTACATCTGTTTTCCACGATTCTTATCTTGAGTTCCGTATTTGCTGTCAGTCCTTCTGGCACAATGATCAGGCTCATTATTTCCCTAACCGTCTTAACGGATCTCAGCACGGTGATTCAAGTAAGGATCTTGGAACACTCACAGGTCCTCACTTTATTAACGCCCATTCTTTCGGTTATTATTGGAAGATGGCAACAGGTAGAGTTTTTGTAGATTATAAAGATAACAATAAGAGTGATTATGCTGCCAAGTATAACGTGGGTGAGGAAAAGGATGAGTATTCCTGGAACCCTTGTTCAACAAACGACGGTGTTTATGCAACACTTTTCCGCGGTATGCTTGAAACTATGAGATATATTCAGGATTGGCATACATTCCGTGAAGATACATCTGCAATGTCCTTCTCCATCTGTGATAACAGATCTTTATGTACATGTAATTCATGTAAATATATTATGTCAAGCGGTACGGACAGAAGACTTGGTAAGCGTCTCGAATGCGGCGAAGCAGGACTTAACCTTTATATAGCTAACAGAGCTTGCGATGATATCGTGGCTTATTATGAGGGAAGATCAGCTGAATCTGACGAATATGGATCAGGTGAGGGAGAACACTGGGGATATGGTCAGGGAATCACTGACGCTTATCCTTATATGAGAGTTTATACAATTCTTTACGGACACGATCTTCCCCACGAATCTCTTATGACGGATGAAAGATATGACGGTGTAAGACCTCGTGATAATCTTATTATCATGTATTGCGGCAACCCTTGTAACAACCACTATATGGGTGCTTATGAATGCAACGGAGTAAAGAATATTCTTGGCGATCAGGGTGAAGATGATGCAGAATCTCTGGTTGCATGGGGTAATATTGCAAAGCAGACAGGCACAGATGTATGGTTCTGGTACTATCCCGTAAACTATAACACATATATGTCCGACTCTCCCAATATTTTCAATATCTGGTACGATTTCAAGTTCATCGTTGAAGAATGTAACGTATCAGGTATCTACTACGAAGGCGCAAGTAAGGGTTACGTGTTTGAAAACCTTAAGGCACATCTTGCAGCAGTTATGATGTGGAGTATGGTTGAAAATGCTGATGGAAGCGTTTCAATGATGAGCTATGATGAGTTTCTTGCAGAGATGAAGGCTTGGATGAAGGCTTATTATGGCCCCGGTTATGAATATTTGTATGAGTATATCTGTATGCAGGATGAAGCAGGTAATGTTAATGACGTAAGATATGAAACAGAGCCCGGTTCAGGAGAGCTTGCTGTGGACGAAAACGGCGAATATCTCTGGCGCAATATTTGTTATATAAACAACTGCGACTATCCCGGTGATATGTTTGACTATGAATACACCCGCGATAACTATGAGTGTATGAGAGAGCTTGTAACTAAGGCTATCGATATGACAGAAAACGATAAGCAGTTGGAAAGATGCATGTTTATACTTATGAATTGCGAATTCATGGGGCTTTCTGCCGTACGCCAGAGCTGGTATCTTAGCGAGGATGCAACAGAAGAGCATAAAGCTCTCTACGAAGAGAGATATACATGGCTATTCCACTTTATGAGAGATTATGAGATCAAAGATCCTTATCAGTATAATTCAAACGGAACAGATAGAATCATCGTAAATGCAAATCTTCCCGAGAACTATATGGATACAGTTCCATTTGATTTCACAATTTCTCCCATCGGTCTTACAGCAGGCAGCTTTGAGGATGATGGCACATTTGATCCCGGAGGAGAAACCTGGAGAAAGTACAGCACAGGCTGGGAATGGACAGGAAGCGTACCTGTTTGGGGCTATTACGGTTAATATTTTAATAAGACAAAAGCCACCGATTTCGGTGGCTTTTTGTGTTTTTAACTCCGATTTACATTTTCCAAAAAATAATATATAATATTTTCAGGGAACGCCAACCTTTTTTAAAAAGGCCTCACTATATAGTCAAAAGGTGCAAGGAGTTATGTCTATGGATAAGCAAAAAGCGGACAGTATTATTTGCGAATATCTGCCAAAGATATACGGTTTCGCAATTAAAAAGGCATTTTTCTATGATGAAGCTGAAGAACTTTCTTCCGATATAGTTATGGAGGTTTATACGACATTGCTTAAAAGCGAGGAGATATATAATCTCGATGGCTACATATGGCGAATTTGCAATCACGTGTACGCAAAATTTGTCAGACACAAGAAAAGGCAAGAGGGCTTTTCCATCGAAGGCTTTGAAATCCCCTATGAGCAGGACTTTCTCCCTGATGATGCGGATGAAGAAATGCGTCTTCTTCGTCGTGAAATTGCTTTTCTCTCAAAAACGCGCCGTGAGATCGTTTATTCCTTTTATTATGAGGATAACAGTATAGCTAAAATATCCAAAGACATGAATATTCCCGAAGGCACAGTTAAATGGCACCTTAATAAAGCCAGAGGCGAAATGAAGAAAGGTTTTTATATGGAAAGAAAAGTTGGGCAGTTGGGGATACATCCTATTGAGAGCGCTCAGTTTGGACATAGCGGTTGCACAGGTCCAAGGCTTGGCCACGAGTATTATCTTAAGGATAAATTAAATCTCAATATTGTTTACAGTGTTTATTACACACCTCTCACAAAAGAAGAAATTGCTGAAGAATTAGGTGTAACACCTGTGTTTATTGAAGACCGAATTAAAGAACTTGAAGATGACGGAATGATAACACGTCTGTCAGGGGACAGATATACAACATATCTGTGTTTCAATCCTGAAAAGCGTTCATTGGAATTACAAGATAAAATTTTTGAAAGTCAAATGGAAGCGGCAAAGATTCTCGTGGATGAATACGTTCCCCTTGTAAGAGAGGCCATTAAAGACATTGATAACGTATATATTCCCGGTGGAAACAGAGAGCTTTTTGAAGCGGCGGCCATTACAAATGCAATAATGACTAAATGTTTTCTTACACCTATGAGAGATCTTTCAAAATATCACATCAAGACAGCGGATGGCGGTGATTTTATTGGTTTTGTTGTGATACCTTCGGAAGCATCTGATCCCGATTATAAGGTGAAATACGATCTTGATTCCTATATTTGTTGCGGAGGAATGTATAACGGTTCAAATAAATATCCCTCGGTTGGATCTTGGGCTGTGGACACAAAATATTGTTCAAGAGAAGGATATTTTTATAATAATCATTATACAGACTATGAATACCTTTATGAGTTTATGAAAGGTATGATATCGGATGATAAAGCAAATGAAGAAAAATTCAATCGTCTGCGTGAAAGAAAGTTTATTACAGCGGATAATAAAGTAAATATTATGGTGATGAAGGGCGAGAAGGGAACAGAGGAGGCGTTTTATGCCACTCTTCCCGAACTTTCCGAGGAGCTTAAGCGTCGTTTCGTAGATATTGCTTTTGAAGGCGCTGTTGCAAAGGCTCAAGAATATCCGGAGCATATGCGTGATCTTATAATTTGCTATAATACTACCTATTTCATCAGCAACGCGGTAGCGGTCATGGTTCTTGACATTCTGTACGGCAACGGGACCTTCCGTCCTCTTACGGAGAATGAAAAGGTGACAAGCAATCTTATTATGTATTGTGACGTATTGCCTGAATGATAGTGTAAACGATAATTTAGCGTAAAAACTATATTAGATGACTGTAGGGCGGCTTGCCCTCAAGCCGCCGAGAACGTAATTGCTAAGCCTTATGAAACGGCGGACCCAGGGCAAGCCGCCTTACAGGTATCCGCCACAATTATACCGCTAAACGATAATTTATCAGCCGTCTTGTAGTGTAGAATACTATCCTTCACTATGAGAGCAAGACTGTAAACACAAATCAACCAAAGCAAAAACGCTATCGGAGGCCGATAGCGTTTTGTTGTTTAATTAATACTCAATAGCCTTAACCTGGCTAACAAGCTTGTTATAACGTTCAAGCTTTTCGCGGTAAAACTCTCTCATAGAATCGTCGGGCAATTCAAGCTTTTCGCGCTTAACCATTGCTGCTCTGCACTCATCATAACCACTGAACATACCAACGCCCACTGCCGCAGTCATAGCCGCGCCAACGCAGCAGGTTTCAGGTTCGTTCATTCTGTAGATATCACAGCCTGTAACGTAGCCAACGATCTCGCTCCACAGCTTGCTTCTTGCAGCTCCGCCTGTCATCATCAGCTTATCGATCTTCATACCCTGCGCCGCAAATTCGCTGAGCACTCCTGCTGCTTCAAAGGCAACGCCTTCCATAGTTGCTCTTGCAATATGGAATTTGTCATGTCCAACGTCAAGTCCGAACATAGAGCCACGAAGCTCGGGAAGACCGTGGGGGAAGCCTGCGCCGCAAACGTAGGGAAGAACAAAGAGATCCTTTGCCTCATCTCTGCGTTTAGCTGCTTCTTCGTCAATAACTTTAAAGCTATCACCTATAATGTTCTTTTTATACCAGTTGAGTGCACTTCCTGCGCTGACAATTGAAGCCATTGCTCCGTATGCTCCTGCGGGATGGATACCGGGGGAAATATGGCTGTCAGTGTAAAGCAGGTCTGGAGTAATACCGAGAACAACCCATGTTGTTCCTGTGGCAAGAAGCATATCGCCAACCTCAACTGCGCCGCTGCCGAGAGATGCGCAATACTGGTCGTGAGCTCCGTTATAAACCTTAACATTAGTTGAAAGATTCAGAGCCTTTGCCGCTTCCTCCGTGAGATTACCTACCAGAGCGCCCACAGGGAGCACTTCGGGAAGGCGTTCTCTTGTAACGCCTGCAGCTGAAAGAATCTCATCATCCCAATCACCTGTTTCAATATTGAAAAGCTGGCGGATTGCCGCGTTAGTGGGGTCGATAACCTTTCTGCCTGTCAGGTGCATATTGATAAATTCAAGAGTAGAAATAAAGCAGTCTGCTTTAGCAAAGAGCTCTTTTTCATTCTTGCGAAGCCAAATAAGCTTTGCCGCGTCAAGTACGGGTGAAACCTGCCATCCGCATTTGCGATAGATCTTTTCAGCGCCGATGGCAGCAGAAAGCTCGTCCGCCTCAGCTTTGGAGCGTGTGTCCATCCAGGTGATAACGTCATAGATTGGCTCTCCCTTTTCATCAACGGGAACCATACTGGAGCCCTGTGTTGAAAGGCTGATAGCAACGATTTCGTCTTTATTATCGATTTTGGAAACAGCTTCGTTAATTGCAAATTGAGCTGCATCCCACCAGTCATTTGCGTTCTGGGTAACTCTGCCGTAAACGCTGACAAGGCCGTATTCCTTATAGCCACCTGAGAGCACCTCGCCGCGTTCGTTTACAACAACGGCTTTGGTGCCTGTGGTGCCAACATCAAGTCCAATAACTAACATATGTATACCTTATGCAAGGAGAGTGTCAATAACGTTGAGAATGTAATCAACTGTAGCTTCGCTTGCAATGAAGGGAGGCTTAAGAAGAAGTGCGGGAACGCAGTTAGCCTTGTAGAGCATAACTGAAGAGTCGATGCAAGCTTCCTTCATCTTGCCTGCAAACTGAGCAGCTTCATCAACAGTATTGAAGTGAAGAGCTGCGAGGAGGTCAAGACCTTCAGCTGCAACAACCTTATCGCTGTGCTTTTCAGCGATGGCTTTGAGACCGTTATCAAAACGAGCGCCGAGCTCAGCAACGTAGTCGCCGTTAGCTTCCATAAATGTCATTGTGATGAGGTATGCAAGAGAAGCGAGCTCTTCCTGGCCGTTAGTAACGAGAGCGCCGAACTGGTTAAGAGTATCCATCTCAGCAGTTGTGATGATCTTGGATGCAGGATATTCACCACCGGGGAAGCCCTTACCAACGATGGAGAAGTCGGGCTGGAGGCCATAGAGACGGAAGAGGAATGCGCCCTTATACCACATGCAGGACTGAATCTCGTCACACATAACGGGAGTGTCATATTCCTTACAGAGCTTGTATGCACCCTGGAGGAATTCCTTTGTGAGGCGGATTCCGCCGTAGTTCATAAGGATGATCTCGTGGCTGAAGCCTGCTGTCTTATAATTGCCGGAGTTGTACTCTTTCATCTTCGCTTCGAAGTCAGCGAGGTCGTTGATTGTAACGGGAACAACTTTGTAGAGAGCACCTTCGTCAGCCTTTTCTCTGATCTGGGGCCAGAGACCGCGAAGTGTCTGAGCAACGATAGTTGTGCCGTGATAGTTAGCTTCAATGCCGCCCTTGCGGTCGCCCATAATGAAGAATACGGGAGTTTTACCTTCGTACTTGGGAGCGGGGAATGTGGGATCGAGCTTGTAGAAACGAGCCAGCATCATCTTAAGACCTGCTTCGCATGCGAGAGAACCTGTTTCGAGGTTGATAACTCTGTTGAGAACCTTGGGCTCTGTGCTGTTAACGATATCATTGAGAGCTTCTTTGTCTGTTTCGGAAATGCCGTTTGCCATAGCAACGATCTTTTCCTCCATCAGACGAGTGATATGTCCTCTTGTATTGTTATGTGTTGCATTGAGAACGCCGATCTTTCTTGCGTTGTCAATGAGCTTATATCCGTCGAAGCGGTGTCCGAGAGGTGTATGGTAGTGCTCACTCTTACCGATGAGGTAGAGCTTACCGTCTTCACCGATACGGTAGTTGCCAAAGCCTGTAACAGGGGAAAGTGCCTTGTTTGTAGCATTTTTGAATGCAGCAGTAGCAGCGCCTTCTGCGCTGGAGTTCATAGGCTCGATGATCTGTGTGCCTACCTTGCAGAGAAGCTCGTCATTTTTAAGCTGCTTTGCTTCAGGATAGAAGTCAACCTTTTCATCAGCGATAGCCATTGTTTCGTCATAGCTCATAACGCCGAGAAAATCATTTGCGCGAGCAATAGCATCAGTATAGTCGCGGCCGAGAAGGTCTGTGAGAGAAAGCTTAGGTGAGTTGAACATTGTTATATACCTCCAAATTTATTACTTAGTTGTATTATTCAATGCCGAGCTGTTCGGCACTGCTGTCAGATTTTTTTGTGCGGTTACCCTGTGTGAAGGGAATTCCCAGATGCTCATAAGCAAGTCGTGTTGCGCATCTGCCGCGAGGGGTACGAGAGAGGAAGCCTATCTGCATAAGATAGGGTTCATAAACGTCTTCGATTGTAACAGTTTCTTCGCCTATTGTGGCGGAAAGTGTTTCAAGACCAACGGGACCTCCGTCATAGAAGGAGATGATAGTTTCAAGAAGTCTTCTGTCTGTATTATCAAGTCCCAATTCGTCTATCTCAAGCATATTGAGTGCTGCTTGTGCTGCTTCAAGATTGATTGTTCCGTCACACTTGACCATAGCGTAGTCACGAACTCTTTTGAGCAGTCGGTTAGCGATACGAGGAGTTCCTCTTGCTCTTGAAGCAATTTCCAGAGCTCCGTCTTCCGTGATGGGAACCTCAAGGATTCCGGCGCTTCGCTTAACTATGGTTGCAAGCTCTTCGGGAGTGTAAAGCTCAAGGCGGATAAGAACACCAAAGCGGTCGCGGAGAGGCGTTGTCAGCTGTCCTGCGCGTGTTGTTGCGCCGATCAGTGTAAACTTCTGCAAGGGCAGGCGAATACTTCTGGCTGCAGGACCTTTACCGATAATAATGTCCAGCGCAAAGTCCTCCATTGCAGGATACAGGATTTCTTCGATGTTTCTGTTAAGGCGGTGGATCTCGTCAATGAAAAGCACGTCGCCTTTTCCAAGATTGGTAAGAAGCGCTGCAAGGTCACCCTGCTTTTCTATGGCAGGACCGCTTGTGATTCTGAGATTTACGCCAAGTTCGTTTGCGATGATATTCGAGAGTGTTGTTTTACCAAGACCGGGAGGTCCATACAGGAGGACGTGGTCAAGGGAGTCGCCTCTCATTTTTGCAGCATCGATATAGATCTGCATTATTTCTTTGGCTTTTTCCTGTCCGATATATTCGGAGATGGAATCAGGACGAAGACTGACTTCTGTTTCTGCATCTTCTTCCTGATAGGAGGTTTCAAGAATTCTGTCTTCAAAGTTGAATTCTTCAACGAAGCTGTTCACTTTGTTCTACCTCCTTTTATTTCATCAGCCTGCCGAGGGCAGAGCGGATGAGATCTTCTGTTTCCATATTTTTATCAAGTCCTTTAAGGGCGGCATCAATTTCTGCTCTGGTATATCCAAGCACCAGCAAGGCATCTCTTGCATCAGCGAGAGATCCTTTTGCATTAGAGCTTGTTCCTGAAGATACCGCAGATCCTGTATCAAGAGTTGGCATGCTTTTAGCCAGCTTATCTTTCAGTTCAAGTACGATTCGTTCAGCTATTCTTTTTCCGACTCCCTGAGCCTGGCATATTGCTTTGACATCTCCTGAAGAAACAGCGAGTGCAAGAGCTTCGGGGCTGAGAACGGTAAGAATAGCGATGGCGGCCTTAGGACCAACGCCTGAAACGGATATAAGGATCTTAAAGGTGGAGAGCTCTTCTGGATTTTTAAAGCCGAAAAGCTCAACGGCGTCTTCTCTCACAGCCATATAGGTGAAAACGCGGACCTTTTCATTTTTTGGGCAAGCGCTCAGATAACTGAGAGTTGTGCCTGTAACGGTCAGCTTATAGCCGACTCCTGCGCAATCAACAACAGCTGTGTTTGAAAGCGCGTCTATAAATAATATTTCTCCTGTGAGGCAATAAATCAATTTTCATTCTCCTTCGATTGGGGAGTGGGATCAGATTCTTCAAGAGCTGCTTCGAAGCATACGGCATCAATGGGGAGCTCTTCATAAATTACGGGCGAATAAATCTCTCTGCCGGCTTTTATCCGGTCTTTTCTGATAAAGTGGTCAAGGATACATATACCAATAAAGAGCACAAGGCCGGTTATATTCATAATAACGCCAATATAGAGACAGTCAGGTCGATATTTCATTGTAAGCTGATGTTCTCCTGCATCAGCGTAGAAACCGATAGTACCGTTAAGGAGTTTAACGGTTTCAACCATTTCTCCGTCAAGATAAACTTTCCAACCTTCATCATATGCGATTGAAGTGAAAACAAGGTCGTCGCCGTCTGCTATATTGATAGTGCCTGAAAACTTGCTTTCCGTGTAATCTTCAATGTTGAACTGGCTGGTTCCCAACTGGGGCATATATTTTTCGAATGTTTCGGAATCAACGTAGCAGAAGTAGTTCTGATCTTCTCTGATATAGAGATTTTCACCTGTAAGGCGCAGTTCGATCTTAACTGTTTCGCCCACAGAAAATGAACCCAGTTCAACAATGCGGTAAGATTCGTTTGCATAATAGTTACCGAACTTTTCGCCGTTGAGGTAAATATCAACTTCTCTTGTATAGTCACTGGGGAAATAGCAATAAAGTTTATCTGAGTCTGTTATTGTCAGAGTATAAACAACGCCTGATGCTCCCTCCATATTGGGAACATATTTGTGGTGACTTGCGATGGTTGATGCTATAGCATTGTTTGTGGATATCTTAACGTTTTTTTCGGGTTTGAAAACTTCTATTGTATTGTTGCTGCCAAGCATTGTCGTTACAATAGCATTCAAACGATCAAAGGGAGAGTAGAAGTCATCTGTTGTAAAATCCAGTTCAGCCAGTTTGCTGTTGACTCCGTAAGCGATAGAGAGGGCGTAGGGGTTTTCGAACGCTGCCAGGTCTCCGTCGTAGGTGAAAAGATAATCATACAAAGGCTGAGGATCTTCATTGGGACAAATCAGATATTTGATTCCGAACAGGGAATCAAGCACAGGTGTGCCACCCAGATACTTTGACCAATGCGCTTTGGATGAAAGACCAAGGTTTCTCAGCAGAGTAATCGTTTCGCGGTTTAATGTAGATGTTGAACCGGAAAGACCGTTCATATCAAGGAGGTATGGGTCGTTGGTTTTTCTGTGAACGGTTTTTTCCATTCGGTAGAAGCTGTTATCTTTTTCGTGTATCTGTTCAACCACAGGCTGCACACGTTTTCTGAAATCCTGATAAGATGTTCTGCTGGAATAAACAACGTCGTTGTCCAGCGCAACAACATTGAGAAGTCCTGCGCAGAAAAGCTCAAGGCTGCAAAGAATAACGAGCACAAGAGATGCTGTGCGGCGAACCTCCACATCTGTCATAGATGAAGCGCGGAGAACGCAAAGATATATGGCAACTATTCCGATGGAACACCAGACGGTTGTCAGGTCCTTAAAGTGCTCATAGTCATATTTCTGCAGAATGATTGCTATTGCTGCTATAACAGCAGATGAAGCGATAGCTTTGCGATATCCGATATCAGCAAGGCGTTCGTATGCTTTATATGCCATAAGAATGAGAATAAAGCAGAGAATAAAGCTGTAGCGATAGTTGAGCCAGTTAGGCTTCTGCATTCCGTGCCAGAAAATATCGACTGTTGAAGCATTAAAACTGAATAAGAAAAATACGCAGAGAATACCGGTTGCAACCTTTTCTCTCACTTTGATATGGGGTGCATAGAAATAGAGAGGGCAAAGCACCAGTGCCAGCATACCGATATAAAGCCAAGGTAATCCTTCGGGTCTCACAGTATCGTAAGATCCAAAGTAGAATTTTGTGATAAGATCCATCCAGTCAAATTTCTGAGTAAAGGTATAGTCGGGATTTGTAAACTCAGTTTTGCCGAATGTAAGCGAATAGTAAGTGCAGATAAGCAGCGCTGCGC
The DNA here is from genome assembly GCA_017513325.1 of Clostridia bacterium. GTDB lineage: Bacteria > Bacillota > Clostridia > Oscillospirales > CAG-272 > Avispirillum. Next base: position 7,206 of record JAFXGC010000100.1, on the reverse strand, counting down.
ATATAAGCAGAACGATAATTGAAAAAACAGCTATTCTGCCGAATGATTTAATAAAATGCTTTTTTTCGCCAAGGGGATTTCTGTCCTCCGGTGAGGTTGCAAAATAGTAGTAGAAGAAATATGCAGCAACGAAAATGCACATCATATATCCGATATAGAAGTTTGAGAAAATGGCCATGGAGAGGCTGATCACAAACATTTTATATCTGCCGAATTTGATAAGATTTTCAATTCCGAGCATAATAATGGGAAGCAGAATGAGATTATCTATCCACATTGTGTTATGCTGCATAACCACTGCATAGCCGCAGAGTGCATACATAGCAGAGAAGAGAACGGTGGGAATGGGGTCTCTTTTTCTTGTTGCATCAATATATATACCAAACGTAAGAGCGCAGCATCCTGTTTTGAGAAGGAACATAACAAGAAGCGCCTCTGTCATAAATGCAGCAGGGAAAAGAGCAACTATGAACGAGAACGGGCTTGAGAGATAGTATGCAAAAATACCAAAAAATTCTCCGCCGAGTGGACGGCTGAAGCTGTAAAGCAGGCTGCCGTCGCCATAGATAATATTTTTAAGTTCTTCAAAGAAATAAACGTATTGACCGTTCAGGTCGAGAACCAGAACGCTTTCCTCTCCAAAAGGGAACACCTGCATACAGATGTATATGATCCACATAATGACAACGGGGAGAATAAAGCATATGCCGAGATAACTGCGCTCACCTCTGAAAAAGGATTTTAAATATCCTTTAACGTCGCTTTTGGGCGCAAGAGGGGGAAGGAGTTTATTGTTTGCCAATTTAGGAATCCTCTTTTATAACTTTCTTTATAGACTTTTCCAGTTTGATTCTTGGTATGGTCATATCTCTGCCACAGCCGATACAAACTATGCGTATATCACTTCCGCCGCGTTCGCATCTGAACTGTTTAGAACCGCACGGATGAGGCTTTTTCAACTCAAGAATATCGCCTGTTGAAAACCTGATGATTTCAGGCATCGGAGAGCACAACCTTTCACTTTTCAAATTATAATAATTATAGCACAAAACGCATTCAAAGTAAAGGAATATTATGAGAAAAAGCGGCGTGTTTTTGGTTTTTCAGGGGCAAAAATGTAATTGTAATGTTTTTGTGAATAAATAAGAAATAATGGTCCGAAATCTTTGACTTAATGAAGATGATGTGCTATAATAAACTATTATGGGTGTACTATGCCATTTTAGAGAAAGGACGGCTTTTATATGGTAATTTTAGGTATCGACCCCGGTATAGCAATAGTCGGTTGGGGCGTGCTTTATTATGACGGATTAAAGTTTCGTCCGATGGCATATGGTTCTATTCAGACAAAGGCGGGACAAAAAACGGAAGAACGCCTGAAACAGGTGTATGACGCCCTTTGCGGTATCATTGATAAATACAAACCCGATGCTATGAGCGTGGAAGAACTTTTCTGGAACACAAACCAGAAGACGGGAATTGTTGTAGCGGAAGCCAGAGGAGTAATAATGCTGGCAGCTCATCAGAAAGGGCTTCCCATATATGAATACACACCTTTGCAGGTAAAACAATCTATAGTTGGCTATGGCAGAGCTGAAAAAAAGCAGGTTATAATGATGGTAACAAGCTTTTTGGGGCTAAGAGAGCCTCCGAAGCCTGATGATACGGCGGATGCTCTTGCTATCGCCATCTGTCATGGGCACTCGGCAGGATCAAAGCTTGCAAAATATTATAACAACTAAGGAAACGGAATTTTATTATGTGGTATAGTGATAAATGGACAGACTATGAGCTTCTTGATGCATCCCGTGGGGAAAGACTGGAGCGATGGGGAGAATATATTCTTGTTCGTCCCGATCCTCAGATAATTTGGGATACTGAAAGAAAAGATCCCCGCTGGAAAAAAGCCCACGGAGTTTATCGCCGTTCAAAAAGCGGCGGTGGAAAATGGGTTGTATCCAATATGCCCGATGCCTGGTGCATAAATTATGGAGAGTTGAAATTTCAGCTTCGTCCTATGGGCTTCAAGCACACGGGATTGTTCCCTGAGCAGGCAGTAAACTGGGATTGGTTTTCCGATATAATCAGAAAAGCTAAGGCAGAGGATCCCGAAAGAGAAATCAGAGTTCTTAATCTGTTTGCTTACACAGGCGGAGCAACGGCTGCAGCTGCTAAAGCAGGAGCTTCGGTTTGCCATGTGGATGCCTCAAAGGGCATTGTTCAGGCAGCAAAAGAAAATCTGCGCCTCAGTGGACTTGGAGAGGCTCCTGTACGCTATATTGTGGATGACTGCAGAAAGTTTATAGAGCGTGAGATACGCCGTGGAAAGAAGTATGAGGGAATTATTATGGATCCTCCTTCTTATGGCAGAGGTCCCAACGGCGAGGTTTGGAAGTTGGAAGAATGCGCAGCTGATCTGATAAAGATAGCGGCTGAAGTTCTTTCTGATGATCCTTTGTTCTTCCTCGTAAATTCTTATACAACAGGTCTTTCTCCTGCAACTATGGGATATATGGTTGCTAACACAGTAAAAACAAAAGGCAGCTTCGAGGCGGCTGAAATAGGTCTCCCCGTAAGTTCAACAGGTCTGCCCCTTCCTGCCGGAGCAAGTGCAAGATGGGTTGCGGACAAAGTGAAGAAGTACAAATAGTCGGCAGGACGGTGCACCGAAACTTCCGATTATAACATTGTTACAGAAAAATAAAGGATGTAAGAATGAAAGAGTTAATAAGAGCAGAGCATCTTTCTTATGCCTATCCTTCAGATGAGGATGGTGTGCCTGCGCATCAGGCTTTGAAGGATGTTAGCTTTACCATAAATGAAGGTGAGTTTGTAGCGATCCTTGGCCATAACGGAAGCGGAAAGTCAACTTTGGCAAAGCTTCTTTGTATGGTGCTTGAAGCTGACGAAGGCTCACTTTATATAGGCGGCAAGAAAATGACGGGAGACAGCGTCTCCGACGAGGACATTTACAGTGCTCGTCGTGACGTGGGAATGGTTTTTCAGAATCCCGATAATCAGCTTGTAGCAACCATAGTAGAAGAGGACGTAGCGTTTGGCTGCGAAAATCTTGGTGTCCCTTCTGAAAAAATACGCAAGCGCGTAGATTATGCGCTTGCCACAGTTGGAATGACAAAATATGCCCGTCATGAAACCCATAGACTGTCCGGCGGACAAAAGCAGAGGATTGCTATTGCCGGTGCAATTGCGATGAAGCGTAAGTGCATCATTTTTGATGAAAGCACAGCAATGCTTGATCCTGCCGGCAGAAAAGAAGTTATGGGAACCATAGCGAGACTCAACCGAGAGGAAAATCTTACGGTTATCCATATAACTCACTATATGAATGAGGCCACTATGGCTGACAGAGTTATAGTAATGTCAGACGGCGGTATCATTATGGATGGCACTCCCGGGGAAGTGTTCAACCGCGCCACCGAGTTGTGGGATGCAAATCTTGACGTTCCACAGACAACGGAGCTCCTTTGGAAACTCAAAGAAGCCGGATATGATGTAAAAACAGATATATTCGATCCGTGCGAGTGCGCAGCGGAAATTGTGCGTGTTTTGAAAAAATAAGTTTTAGGATCATAAATTATGGCTGAAATACAGATAAAAGATCTCAGTTATATTTATGGCAAGGGCACTCCATATGAGATGAAGGCTCTTGATAATGTAAATATAACGTTCGGAGATAATATGATAACGGGGCTTATCGGGCATACGGGAAGTGGCAAGTCAACACTGGTCCATATGCTTAACGGCCTTCTGCGCCCTGATAGCGGTCAGGTTATCCTGGGCGGAAAAGATATATGGGCTGATCCGAAAAAAATAAGTTCTGTGCGTTTTCGTGTGGGGCTTGTAATGCAGTATCCTGAATATCAGCTTTTTGATGAAACGGTAAAGAAAGATATTGCTTTCGGTCCTAAAAATATGGGAATGAAGCCCGAAGAAATAGAAAAAGCGGTGTCTGAAGCGGTAAAATTTGCAGGTCTTCGCCCCGAACTTATTGAAAAAAGCCCGTTTGATCTTTCGGGTGGACAGAAGAGAAGGGCTGCTCTTGCCGGAGTTATGGCAATGAAGCCTGAGGTTCTTGTGCTTGATGAACCTGCGGCAGGACTTGACCCGGGAGCAAGAAGAGAGATCCTTTCAAGAATAAGAGATTACCAGAGAGAAAGCGGAACATCTGTTATTATAGTTTCTCACAGTATGGAAGATATGGCAATGTATTGCGACAGAGTCGTTGTTATGAGCCATGGCACTCCTGTTATGGAAGGAACTCCTGCAGAGGTGTTCAGCCGCGCGGATGAGCTCTTTTCAGTTGGTCTTGACGTGCCTGAGGTAACAAAGGTGGCAAGAGCACTTAAGGAGTGCGGCGTGGATATAGGTCTTGATATATACACGGTAAAATTTGCCCTTGGCAGACTTCTTGGAGGTGGCGAGATATGAAAAACAGCGTAGCCTTCGGACAGTATTGTGAGGGGAAGAGCTTTCTTCATAAGATGGATCCCCGATGGAAGCTTGTTCTTGCAGTGTTCTATATAGTGGTAATATTTCTTTGTAAGAATATTTTCACGTTTGCGCTTGTTGCCCTCTCCGCAATAGGACTGGTGGCACTCAGCGAAATAAATCCCAAAATAATCATCCGCTCATTGAAGCCTCTTGTTATGATTATCTGCGTAACGGCAATAATCAATATTTTCTGGCTGAAGGGAGAAACTCTTCTGTTCAGCTTTGGCCCGATAAGTGTTTATCTTGAAGGAATAATCAACGCGTTTCTCATAGTTGTGAGAGTTATTTTGCTTGTTTCTGTAACAACGCTGATGCTCACGTATACAACAACTCCCATTGCGCTCACTGACGGTCTGGAACAGCTTCTTGCGCCTCTTGCAAAGATCAAGCTTCCCGTTCATGAGTTTTCAATGATGATGACGATCGCGCTTCGGTTTATTCCCACTCTTCTTGAAGAAACAGAGAAGATAATGAATGCACAAAGAGCAAGAGGAGCAGATTTTTCTACCGGATCCCTCAAGCAGAGGGCAAAGGCACTTGTTCCTATCCTCATACCTTTGTTCATATCAGCATTCCGCCGCGCAGAAGAGCTGGCAATTGCAATGGAATGCCGATGCTATACAGGCGGAGAGGGAAGAACAAGAATGAACGTGCTTCACAGTTCATATAGAGATCTTGTGGGTTTGATAGTAACAGTATTGCTTTGTTTAGCTGTGGTGCTTATCAATAAATTTGCCCCCGGATATAGAATCAGTATGTAAAAAAGTTTATGAAATTATTATTTAAAATCAGCTATTTAGGAACTGAATATTCAGGCTTTCAATGCCAGAAAAACGGAAATGCAATTCAGAATGTTCTCACAGAGGCAGCTGAAAAGGTATTCGGGTTCCCTTGTGATGTAACAGGCTGCAGCCGTACGGATGCAGGGGTTCATGCCCTTGGATTCTGTTGCACCGTTGCGCCAAAGGATGGTGAACTTGATAACTGGTGTTCTGTGCCTGTAGGCAAAATACACAGAGCATTTGCTCAGTATCTTCCGTCAGACATCTCGGTTATTGCAGCAGCAGAAGTTTCCAATGATTTTCATCCCCGATATGCGTCAAAGGGCAAAGAGTACGTTTATAAGATCTGGGATGGAAAGTATGATGATCCTTTTGTTGCAGGGCGAGCATACAGACATAGAAGAGGCGTTTCTGATGATGGAGTTAGGCGTATGCAGAAAGCGGCTGAAAACCTTGTAGGATATAAGGATTTCACCTCTTTTATGGCAAGTGGAAGCAAAATCACAGATGCGAGAAGAACAGTATTATATGCAAATGTCGAAAGAGCAACTGACGGTATGATTTGCTTTACTGTGGCGGCAGATGGTTTCCTTTACAATATGGTTCGTATAATGGCAGGCACATTGCTCGATTGCGCTCATGGCAAATACGAGCCTGAGGATATAAACAGAATGATCGAATCAAAAAACAGAAACAGTGCAGGCTTTACAGCTGCACCTGAGGGACTGTATCTCAGTCGTGTTTTTTATGAAGAAGAGATAGAATGGAAATGTGATTAAAACGTGGAAAGGAGGAGTTTCCGTGAGAGAAAATAAGAACGAAAGTGTTCAGATAAGAACAAGAAATGCAAATGAACCTAAGAGACCTGCTCCTGTAAAAAGTGAAAAAAAGAGAATAAAGATCGACTATAAGGATATGGAGGTCAGCGAGTATTATCTGGCGGCATCCAAACGATACAGATTTGCTAAGTATCTCGCTTTTGCATTGCTGGTTGCGTTTCTTGCGGTCAATCTCCTGTTTTTCAGAAATAATATAACATATAATAACTTGATGTACTTGCTCAGGGACCTTGATACAGGCGGTCCGGAAATAACAAGCGATTTTGCAAGTGTAACTTATAATGAGGAAAGCGGAGCGGTATTTGGTATTTTCAAAGGCAGATTGGCATATGCTTCGCAGGAAGGATTCCGTATATATAATTCAACGGGCGCAAGAGAGCTTGATGAGTCAAGGTATATGCAGAATCCTGCTGTTGTAAGCGGTGACAAGTATGCTATTGAGTATGATATTGGCGGACACTCATACAGTATATTCACAACGATGGCGTGTGTGCTTGAGGGAACGACCGATGAAATCATTGAAGATGCCTGTGTTTCAGATATAGGAAGCTTCGCTGTACTTACAAGAAGCCACGAAGCGAAATATATTGTAAGCCTTTATAAAGAGAATTTCAAATTACACACGAAGTACTATAAAGACAAGTATGTTGTGGATATGGCAATGGATGGAAAGGGTAAGAATCTTGCCATCGTTTCAGCAGACGTAAGCGTTTCAGGTATTTCCTGTGAAGTGATGCTTTGTAAAGTGGGGAGTGAGGAAACGGAGTCGGTAACAATAGCCGGCACGATGCCCCTTGCGGTGAACTATATGGAAAATGGAAATCTGCTTGTTCTGTGTGATACAAAGCTTGTAAAAATTGCAGATGGGAAAGTGGAAAGTGAATATAGTTTTTCACAAGGAAACATAAAAGAGTTTTATATTGCAGAAGATTCTGTAGCTGTTGCTTGCAGCGATAATGCGGTTTCTTCTGAGAACAAGGTGTATCTGATGGATTCCGAAGGACAGCTTGTTCAGAGTAAAACAGTAAACGGAAAAGTTAATAAGGTGTGCTGCGATAAAAGCGCGGTATATG
>JAFXGC010000010.1 GCA_017513325.1 Clostridia bacterium | reverse complement strand
TTATACCATCCCTGCACCCGGTCATTATTTGCCCGGACGATTGGAACACCGTTTTCCGCGAATATCTCCGCCGCGCTCTTGCCGGTATCCTGTCTTCTGTTCCATAGATCGGGCGGCGCTATGTTCGCGTAGATCTCCTCATCCGTCATGGCGCGGATCCGTTTTGCCGCTTCGGAGATTATAAGTCCGCTCTCATATATCTCGCGGTAAACATACGCCCGTCCGTATGTGTCGAGCGCGATCCAATACCCTGCAAGCATATCAAGACCGTAGTCCATGACGAAGTACCGCCGCCAATGCTTTGGAATCTCAAACGGCGACATAACGTGCACGTCTCGCTTCCATTCTGTAAAATACTGTCCGTCAAAAATGTCCCAGTTCCCGTAAAGCAGAGCCTGCTTTTCCTTCTCGTCAAGCTTCTCAAGTCGCTTGACGTAGCCTGGATCTTTCTGCATGAGGAATAGATTGTCCTGAACGCGCGACGGAATGAATATCTTGTCATCGTGCTCTGCGTTCGGCTCACCTATGTCGATGAATCTCTCTTTCACCCATGTATGCCCTATGCCTCCGGGGTTCGTCGAGCTTTTGAGCTGCTTCGGATAACCGTTCGTTCCTCTCACTCGCGAGAGCATGTATACATACATCTCTTTTGTGAAGTGAGTAAGCTCGTCGAACCTGATAATGTCATACTCCGCCGACTGATACTGGTATACGTCGCTCTCCTTGTCGCAGTATCCGAAGTCGATTATCGAACCATTGCGAAACACCCCCGTATGCTTGCTCGAATTGTACTTGTACACGCTTCTCGGATAGATATCGTTGGCAACACGAATCAAACTCTTCTCAAGCTCCCGGAACGTGCGTCTGAATATAAGCTGCTTCGAGCTTGGATACCGCAGGGCGAAGATGAACGCATCAACGAGCTGTCCGTATGACTTACCCCCGCCTGCAGCACCCCCGAAGAGTACCTCAGAGGCGCTTGCATCGATGAATCGTTGCTGTTTAGTCGTTATCGTAAGGTCCATTCTTCACTTTCCTTCCTTTTAAACAAGCTCAATCGTCCAATTTGTTTTCGTTGCGATAAGCTCATCCCATATATCCCACGGCATTGCGGCTTCAACTGCATTCTTGTTCAACGTAAGTGTTTTCCCTGTAACCGTATCCGACAGAATACTTACGATATGTCGAATTGTATCGCTATCGAGAGGAGATTGACCAAAACTTATATTGCATTGTATTTCTCCTATAAACCTTATTTTCTTCAATAATGGGCACCCTTGAAATGAACGTGCCATACCTACTTCTGGATTTTTCGGAGGAATTATTGTTCCGGCATCTTCTAACCACTGGTTATAAGAATGAATCCGATTGACAGCCTCTGCATTAGTTAAATCTAATGTTCCGAGAAATCTTCTAACTGGAATCGCTAGCCACTCCGTCATCATAATGGCATCATTACCACGTACAATAGCACCTATTGCCGTAAAAACGGTTGCGTTTTGTGTTCCTTGAGGGTACGGCAAACTGTCTATTATGTTCTCTTCAAGATATTCCGGATAGACCCAATCACTAATTTCATCGTTCCAATCATAAACGTCATACTTACTATCGGCATTCAGATACTGATACCAGTATGCAAGATTTGTTCTATTATCCGTCGGTGTCTGCGGATTGTCGTAGGCATAAACCTTCCCTCCTTCATATACTTCATCATAATCCGACTTTGCTCTCTTTATTCTGTCAGCAATTGTCATTCTACCTCACCTCTGATAAGTGCCTCGGCATATGCATGAAGCGCATCAAGAGCTGCTTCAATATCTCCGATTTTCTCTTGTAACAGAGCTACATCTTCCTGAAGAGCGCCGATATCATTCTCCATAGGGGGGATATATTTGCCCAGCTCATCATTAAGGCTATCCGCAGTCAATGCCCCAACCTGCGCCGCCGTTACATGATGCGGATTGTTTTTCTCGCCTCTGTGTGAATCAATGTCCATCTGCGCGTATATCGCCTCATTAAATGAATTTCGAATGCTTTGCTTCCATTCATCATTGAAATCGTATGTAGAAAGCCCCTTACCCTCGACCTTGTCGACTTTGTTCTCGGCAATTCCAAAAAGCATAGCTATATCCGCTTCGCTGATTGATACTCTTCCCGACAGTTCATCCACAGCCTCCGAACCTGCTTTTTCGTCAAGCGCTATATGAATAGAAATGTTATCCCCGATAATCTCGGCAATTCTCTCGTGTATCGTCGAGAATAAGCCCTGATGAGCATCACTGATACCGTTATGCGTCTCAACCTCATCCGCGATATCAACCTCAACCTGTCCGAACCTCGTTATAAGTTCATCAATGAGCGCATTGAACTTCTCCTTGATCTCCTTGTCGGTTCTTCCGTCAAATATCTCCTTGAGCTGCGCCGCACTATATCCCGCATCCGAAGGATAATCGGGGAGAGCTGCAACGCTGTCTGCATAGGCGGTTATTTTTAAGTTCTCCAAACTCATATTACATTCCTCCTTCCGTCATTGGCGGAACTGCCGCAGGCTGTCCCGCCGTCATCTGCATCTGCTCCGCCATTTCCTTTTCCTTTTCGATCTCACGTATCTTTCCGACGATTTTTCCTTTGTTGTGCAAGAACTTTTCAGGAATAGACTCAAGATATGTCTCCGCATCGGGAATAATTCCCTTCGCAAGAAGGTTGTCCGCCGTCTGAATCTGAGTCAGTTCGCTCCAATATGACGACTGACCGATATCAACCTTCATATTATAGTTCGTTACCTTCACCGTCGAAAAATCGAATTTACCGTTGAAGGTCATTCCGTCAATCTCAATGTTGACCGGGCGGAGACCGTAGTCCGTTCGAATCATATCTACGATTATTCTTATGCATTCTTCCATAAATCGGAAATACTCCAACCGCTGAATCTCAAGCGGCATCGCCGCGGCATTCTGAGTCGCAATGATTGCCGAAGTATTGTCGGGCTTGACGTTGCCGAGTGCCGCATCGTTTGCTCCCATATATTCAGCCGTGTCCTGCTTGAGCCCGTTGATGAGTGCCATCATCTGCGGATTCATATTCGCGCCGCCTGCGGCCGCCGTAACCGCTTCGTTCGGATTCCCTATAACGCCGATTGCCTGCCCGACCTTGTTGCTCCAGCTTGAAATCTTCGTCGCATCATACAATACCTTCTGTATTGCGCTCGTCTTCGCCCAGTGAATGCCCATTGCATAAAGCTGATTTATGCATATTTGATTCGGGATAATCTGCGATACCGCGCCCTCTCCGTGATACGAATTCTTGATATGCTCCCACACCATATTCGAGATCGGATACCGTTCATATTTTGTGTCCCACTCTCCGCGGATGACGACATCCTTCGTTGTCTTCATCGCGTGAACCGTGCCACCCTCGCGCCAGAGCTTTGTTATTACCGTGCAGAGATCCTCGCTCCCGCTCTCCCGGTATTCATACCTGTCCGTATCGCAATCTGCAATGATCTGTGAAACCGTGCTCTCTGCAGCTCCGTTTTTCTTCGCCTCTTCTCGCACCTCCGAAACCATCCGCTGTGTCGCAATGATTATATACGGCTGCTTCTGCACATCCGATGAATACGGATTCCCGAAAATAACGCTTGTACTGTCAATTATCTCCGAAACGATTCCACCACCTTTGGCACCGTTGCCGGCATCGATTGAATTGTCGAAGAAGAAGTACATATACGCATCGCCATCAACTGCCGCATCTCTGACGATTTTTCGCGCCTGCGCCTTAATGTCGCACCTTTCAATCGTCTTATCGACCTCGGCCTCAATCGCCTTAGCATCAAGCTCTTCCTTGACAATCTCGACCCCCGGCTCCCCTTGAAGTGCAAGGGGAGCTGTCGCCATATGGCGACTGAGGGGATTCGTTGCTCCGTCTTCCACAAACTCCCCTGTATTGGGATCCATCCGTACCTTCGTCTTATAATACGGTGTAAACTTAACCCCGACATCATTGGATACCAGCATCGCAATAAAATAACTCACCACGCGCTTTGTAACGTTGATGACGGGCTTCGGCAGGTCGGGGGCACGAAGCCCCTCCCACTGCCTGCCAATGTAAAAGTTTTCGCATTTTTTGACCGTATCATAAAGCTTGATTGAGTTGTTATAACTCTTCCCCTTCCCATACTCGGCCCAAATCTCTTCCGCCGTCTTTTTAATCTGCATATTTTAACTCTCCTTTCCTTTTTGTCTCCCTTGTGTAAAGGGAGGGGGACCGCATCTGCGGTGGAGGGATTGTTTTCCCCCGTGTCATTTAACCTTGTTGAAATTCCTTCGGATTCCCCGCGCCGTGCTTCTCTTATATCCGAGCTTGTGAAGAGCTTCGATCTCTTCCTCTTCAGTGCTGTTCTTCGCCATCACCTCCGCAATCTTCTCATACTCTGCATACGTTATGTCATATTTATCGCGGAGTCTCTCATATCTGCGCTCATCACGCCCGAAATATTCTTCATAATACTCTTTCCACGTTGTCTTGCCCCTCTTGACCTTCTCAAGAGCTTTATCGTAGACGGATTTTCCGCCGCTCGCCCTTATCGCATACTCCGCGCCGTATGTCGCGAAATTTGCCTTGCGATAAGCATAGTCAATCTGCTTCTCTTCATCCTCGCCCGGATATTCCTTGAGATACCTTTCGACATTCTTGCGGTATTTGTCGAGGTTTGCAATAACAGTTTCTTCATCTCCCGCTCTCACGTCTCGCGTCATATTCTTCTCTCTGTTGAGATGCCTGTATATTACCTTATCTGCAGCTGTCGCGTTCTCGGCTTCTTTCGCTTTTCTTGCATCGGAAAGCGCACGGTCAAATTTTCCGCTTGTATACGTTGTAATTTTTTTGTCGATATCTTCTTTTTTATATCCGTTTTTCACCATATCTCGATAAATGATGTCGTAAGCTTCCTTGTCCTTCTGCTTAGCCTCATAAAGAATATCAATAAAGTCTGCTGCGTTTTTTTCATTCTTGATGTTCTTTGTAAGCTTTTCTATCCGGTATTCAAGGAGATAGCTTTCCGTGGCTCTCGCTATTGTTAAAAGTGCGCCGCGCAAATCCTTTTTGAGGTTCCCGACACCGATTCCCAAAAAACCGGCAAGCGTAGCAATCCCCTGCGCCGATACCTCCGCAACGGTAGAAGTGCTCTCTCCACTCATAACCCCGCGAATACTGTTATAGGTTGAAACAAGCTCATTGACAAGCGTCATATCCATTCTTTCCGCTTCATATCCTGAGACTGCCGCCTTTATGTCCTTCAGATAAGGAAAGTATGACAACGGATTGAGGTTTTCGCCGAAATTGCTGCTAAAAAATTCCTTCCACTTTTCTGTCGCTGTCTCAGCTTCCGAATAATCTCCGACGAACTTTCCCAGCACCCGCTCCCAATATTTCTTTTCTCTGTCATCATCGCGCCACGCGTCAACAAGAGATTGTCCAAAGAGTGCGTTTGCCGTAAGAGAAAGAAGCTGCGCAAAGCATGTCCTCGCAAGCCTTTTCCCCGCTCGTCTCTTCTCTGCACCTGTCTTGGCCCTCTTTATGTCAATTGCCGCGCAGAAAATCTCGTTTACCTGCGTCGTCGGCTCACCCATAAACGAGGTACTCATATTAACAAGCTCATTCTTGCTCCGCATATTGTGGCTCCTCTGAAGAACTCCATCGACAACTTGCGTTCTGTCGATGATTTCCTCAAATCGTGCCTTTACCTCTTCATAAAACTCCGCACTTCCAACGCTAACCTCTGTCTTTTCCTTTTTTCGTCTTGCCTTTGTCTCAAGCTCACAGGCATTCCATATCGTTCCCCAACCAAGGCTGTCCATCCATCCGGCCGGGGCCATCGCTCCGCTTCTAATCTTCTCAAGAGTTCCATCGTCGCCTATAATAATACTTCTCATCGTTGGCCCTGTATTTGCATCATAAAATCCCCAGCTCTTCCACATTGCAATCGGCGAATACTTCAAAGCTTTGTTCCATCCGGATATTGCGGTTGGTGCTCCTGCTGCGATGTATGCATAGTTCAACTCGTCCCCCGCGCGCAAAATCGCCGAGTACTGTTGCATCCACACACGAAAGTTCAAAGACACAGCCTTTGCCTTGCTGATGTTTGTTAAGCCCGCAAGCGGGCTTTTTTCATTTCCAAATCGCGCATTCCCTGCCGAAATATCTTCGTCAAGCCTTTTCCAATACTTCACACCCGACTGACCGAAAACACCGGCAAGTACTTCATTCATATTTTTGGGGTTATCTCCCTCCGCATCATAAAAGCTGAAGTTCCCTATGTGATACATATCTTCAGATACTCCGAGGAACGCCGCATAATTGGCCGCCTGCGCGCAATGTTCCGCATATGTATCGAAAATGCTTCCAATGCGGATTGCCGTTGTCGCTGTCGGAGATGTTGCCTGCGCCATTCCGTAGCTCCCGATTCTCCTTACAATCTCGCCCGCGCCTGCGTTCTTCTTGTCGCCCTTTATTTCGTTTGGGTCAACATCTATCGGCCAGTAATTCTTTTCCCCGAATTTCTTGTAGCCAAACACCTTAAGGCACTCCTCGTCCATCATTCCGCCGATATAGTCGGTAACATATCCGGAAATCTTCTCCGCGATCCTCTTCTGCTCCGATGTCAGTTCTTCCAGTGCACGACCGATTTCTTCCTCCGTCACCCTTATTCTTCGGGTCATTTCGCTCTCCATCTTTTCTTTAAAGTTCTTTCTCTCTTTAAGGATGATTCCCCCACCAAAGATATGCTTTTTCCCTTGATCTCTTCGATTGAGAAGGTAAAGCTCCATAAGCTGTGCTGTGGATATCTCAACATCTTCACCCCCGAGCGTAACTTTCTTCTTTTCCTTCTCAAGTTCTCGGCTTTTAATTTCAGCAAGATTTTTATCATTGAACTTCCGAATCTCACGGAGAAGTAACGTCCTCTTGTCCTGAGCCTCGCGAAGAGCTCGGAACAATCTGTCTCCGGTTTCTCCGAGCGCATGGAAAAAGGTATACGGTCTGTAGTTATATGTTGTAAGTTGCCCGAAGTCAAATTTGCGTTTCTTCGGTTCCGACTCTCTCAGAATTGCATATGCAGTATCGGCACGCGTTGCCGCAACTCCCTCCGCAAACATCTCATTCCCGTGCTGTATTGCCTTTTCAACAATGCGCATCGCGGTATATACATCCCGAAGCTCCTTCTCGGTCATATCGTATATCGTCGTATCCGAAAGGTCTTTAACCTTCATCAGAAGATTTCCGCTCTCTCCGTCCTCCGAGCCTTCAAAGAACTCATCCGCAAAGGTAATCTCTTGAGCCGCCTCTTTAAACTGCGCCCGTAGCTCTTCATATTTAACCGTCTTCCTTGTCGGCAAAAGCTCGCGTCTCTCCATCTCTGGTGGAAGCCTCTTGACAACATGACCCGTTTTCGCATCTATCGCCCATTCGTTGTTGAAGTTTATACACCCTAAAAAGCCTTTTACCGCACTCTTAAGACCTTCCGGAATATGCCTCTTGTCTGTCGGGCGCGTCGCAAGCTGAGCAAGCCTGTCAAAGCTTCGTATAATCTTCCCGCGCGTTTCCCTTTTTCGTTGCTCCTCGTAAAGCTTGCTTTTGTTCTCGCGATACTTCTCCTTATCTTTCGCCCTCTGTATTTGCTCTTTTTTGTATGCCGAAAGAAGCTTCTCCATCTCCCTCTCCGCTGTCTTTTTATGCTGTTCTAACTCCTTAACAGTGTTTTTCACAGTGTTACTCTTTTCTGCAACCGTGCGCGTGAGCTTCTCAATCTTGAGGTCTTTGAGAGTCTTCTTGGTTTCCGGAATTTCATAGAACGTTTCAAGAATATCATTTGCAATCATCCCAACGGCATAATCCATATGATTTTTAAACAGATTGTTTTCAACTATGTTATATACATCATCGAGGACATCTGCTATATGTACCAGCTGATCTGCTGGATGTGATATATCTTCTTCATTGAACATTTCGGGATACATTTCTCCCAGCAACCGATATATTGTATCAATATTTGTCGCGCCCGAAGTGATTCTCATTCTTCCCATATTGTGTTTTCTAAAATCATTGAAATACGCAATATACGCTCTGTCGCTTTCTGAGATTGAAAACTCGGTTTCTCTGCAGAATTTCCGAAGGCCAGCGAACTCTTGATACATCGTATCATCTTTTTCAATTGCGCTCTCTGCAATCTCTCGGGCTATCTCATTCGCCGTTGCGAAAACTTCTTCCCCGCTGAGATTTTTGCCCGTTCCGATTTTGTCCCAGAGGTCCTGCAGCTTCGGCGCAAGCTCTTTCACTTTTATCGTCGCGCCGTATCTGCTTATAATCTCCCGCGCAGCGCTTCTGACTGCCTTCTCATCTACCTTTCCGGGTATGTGATTAGGGCTCATGTCCTTCATCCGTGCCTTCAACTGCTCGATGAGCTTCTTCTGCTTTGCGTTCTCGCGCTTGAGCTCTCGCAGCTGTGCCTCTTCCTCAGTCTTCGGCTCCGCAAACACATTTTTCCCCTTCATCGAATACCGTATATCGGGGTTTTCTGTCGGTTTCTTGTTGTCGACGCTCTTTGCCTGATTCGACTTAAACGTTACTGTTTCCGTATCAAGAATAAGTCCATCGTAGTCTGTTCCGTTTACTTCATTGAAAAGCTCGACCGCTTCTACCATATCGCCTATTGCTGTTTGTGATATGTCGTAAAGCATATTGAAGTCGCTTTTTCCCTCATACACTGACTCAAGAACACTATCAACCGTTGCTCCGTATCCGTAATTTTCAAAACTGTAATCGTCTTCGTTTTCTGCAACTGCTTCAAGATATGCTCTCAACTGTTCTTTCGTTATCGTTTTTTCAGTTGTTGATACGGGATTCTTGATATCAAGATAATATGCCCTCACGTTACCATACTGCTTTGCATGGCTTTCGCTGTCGGTAAAGTAAAATCCGCGTCCGTAAAGATTTGAATACTTTGATTTCTTTCTGTCAAAAACAGTAAAGTCTTCATTTCCTCCGCGATACATAACAAGCAAATTTCCGTCCTTGTCCCGGACCTTGCTATCTTTGAAATACTCTGCCTGTCCATCCGAGAGCTCGCGCCCCAGATTGTCCGTGTTTTTCTTTTCCGAAAATTGGGGGTTGCTTTTTTCGGTTGAATCGGATATACTATTAATAGAAGCAGATTCGATGGGCGACTCCCTTTTGCTTATTGCAAAAGGCTCGCCAGTGGTAGAATCTGCTTCGTTATTTTTTTGCAGATTAAACGCCGTGCCTTCAGGAGTTGTTATTCTATGAACTTTATAACGATTCCCTTTTGTCTGCTTTACTACGACCGCCATGTTTCCGCGCATCCCATTCAGTTCGACAGGTGCCGCAATCGTTATAGTCGGGAATCCTCGTGATTTGTGATTATCGTGTCCATCAATGATTATTCCTCTCTTTAAAACTCGTGGCAATGCCTTAAAAGCAAGAATTTCCGCATCGGTTCCCAAATACTTTAACGCATCATCAATTTCACTTTCAGTAAATATAATCTTACCGATGTCTTTTCGTTCAACAGCATATCCGGATGCCTTTAGTTTATCGACAACGTCAATTCTTACTTGTCGTTTATTTCTTCCGTCAAAACCTCTTCCTGTTACAGAAACAACAACATCCATACGGTTCAGCTCATCAAGATGCTCTTTTATCTGCTGTTTTATACTCAAATCTTCCGACGAACCTTTTTCACTGAACCTAATGCCGGAATTTTCCCCACCATCGACATCCATGTTGATGGTGTTTTCTATTTTCACGTTCCCGCTCTTCGCCTCAGCCTTTGTCGCTTTCAGCATCTCGCTCCACTGCTTTGTTGCTTCCTCGAGCTCCGAGATCCTGACTCCGTATTTGTCGAGGCTTGCCGTGTCCATCTTCGACTTATCTTTTGAGAAGGTGCTTTTGACTTTTGTTATAAAGTCCTTGACACTTTCGACAAATCTCTCTGCAACCGTCATATCGCTTCGGACAAGACTGCGGAATAAATCAAGATTGTCAACGATTTTCCCGGCAAAATCTGCCGCAACCTCATCTGGTGCCTCCGCATCCGCGGTGGATGAGGTGTCATTCTGCATTTTTGCATTGACCGCAATCTCAAGAAACTTTTCGTATGCTTCGGGATTATACTTCTGCAGATGATGTGTTACCTCATGCGATAAAACTACCTTCAATGGATCTTCCGTATCCTGCGCAATGACGATATTCCCGTTCTGATAATATCCGTTGTATGCCCCGGGCGCATTACCCGTAGGTGCGCCGATTGATATGTTGACACCGAGCGCCTTGCCTATCGCATTAAGCGCGCGGATGGTCTTATTGCTGACCTTGTCGCTAAATTCCGTCTTTGTAAATCCGGCTTCGCCTTCCGCAACGCCGGCGTTTCTGCTTTGCATTGCGCCTCGTGCGTGAGATACAGTTGCCGCTCCGCCGCCCATAATAAAGCCTGAGAGAAGACCTTGCACTCCCGCTCCGAGGACATTCTTGCCGACATATCCTATAAGGGCTTCCTTTCCCGCCTCGGCTCTGCTCTTTCCGTCCTTCATAAGCTCGGCAATGTATTGCTCATATCCCGATTTTTCTTTCATGACAACAATGTCCATGATGGTATTGGCAATCTCGGAGATAATTTCTTCTCCTGCTTCCGTAAGGCCCTGCTTCGGAGCTTCCTTCACCAATGTCTTGATGAAGTTCTTGAGGCCCTTCTCTCCGACTTCGCCTGCAACCTTGAATAAGTTATCAAGCGGAATCTTCTCTGTCATTGCCTCAATAGCTCCTTCAGCTGATGAGAGCAATAACGCCTGTTCTGCACTTGCTCCGCGTTTAAGCGCATCAAGTGTAGTCTGGCCTGCCGCCTCTGCACTCATATATGCAAGGGAACCCGCCGCGCCCATCGGAAGTGTTGCAAGCTGATTCGCAATCGAAAGCCCCGTTCCTGCAACAAGCGATGCAAATTCGCCTTTTGCCCCTCCGCCTGCCGCGTCTGATGCTCTTTCTGTCACACCCGCGCTTGTCTGCTCTGCCATATGCGCGCCTCTGAATGCAGGTGTGTTATAATCTGTCGGAACATATTCATCTCTGAATATGTTCGCGACCGCATTCCCCGCATTTGCAACATATGCCGCGGGAGAAGCCATCGTTCCGACAACATTCTTTGCCGCACCGAGAATCGGTTTATCATATGCCTCTTGGCGCGTCTGTTCATTTACTTCTGTCTGAAGACGTCTGTTCAGCTCCCGCTCCATAAGCTTATAAAACTCTTCGACCTTGTCCTTTTCTCCTCGTGCCGCATAGTATCTTATGATGTTCTTTTCATCTTCGGTAAATTGACGGATTTGCTTTGCAAGGTTCGAGTCTCCGTGATTCATTATTGCCAACGCTTCAATTGAATCGCGGTAAGGCTCGTTGTTGACGAATGCCATAATCTTCTCATATTCGTT
>JAFXGC010000099.1 GCA_017513325.1 Clostridia bacterium | reverse complement strand
GATTGTGCTCTCTGATCATTTCAATTGCACGGTTGAGCTTTTCGTTTGAAAGACCTGCTGTGTGGCTGAGAACGATGGTTGAAGCATTTTCGATCTGGTTGTTGAAAAACTCGCCGAAATTCTTCATATACATTCTGCACTTCTTAGCATCCACAACAGCTACCGCCGCAGAAAGCTCAGCGCCTTCAGCGCTGTTTTTAACAGCTGTCATAACATCGGAAAGCTTGCCGACACCGGAGGGCTCAATGAGAATTCTGTCGGGAGAATACTCTGCGATAACCTTTTTCAGCGCCTCGCCGAAATCGCCCACGAGAGAACAGCATATGCAGCCTGAGTTCATCTCTGTGATGTTGATGCCAGCATCCTCAAGAAAACCTGCGTCAACGCCGATCTCACCAAACTCGTTTTCAATAAGAACAAGCTTTTCTCCGTTGTATGCCTCAGAAATCAGCTTTTTTATAAGTGTTGTTTTTCCTGCTCCCAGAAAACCTGAGAATATATCTATTTTAGTCATAATAAAACTCCTTTATTTTTCACTAATATATTATTATATCACTTTTGCCATATTAAAACAAGTGTTTTCTTGCGGTTGATTTGCCCCATAATGTTTGGTATAATAAAGCTATCAAACAGAAAGGGAGAAAAGCAAATGAGTTTGGCCGAACTTCTCAAATCAAAAGCAGTGGAAAGCTTTGCGGCAATCAAGGTAGAAAACTGCCTGCCTTGCAATATGCGCTTATATAATGAACTGCCTGAAGGATGCTATGCTGTTTTTATGCTCTTTCCATATTATCCCAAAAACAAAAACAGCCGCCTTGCCGCTTTTGCCTCCGTTCCCGATTATCATCTTTTCTCCCGCGAATTGTTCTCACAAATGGCAGAATATATAAGTGAAAAATACCCGTGGGCATATGCGCGAGGATTTGCAGACCATTCCCCTCTTGACGAACGCGACGGAGCCGCAAAATGCTCACTTGGCATTATAGGCCGCCACGGACTGCTGATATCAGAAAAGCACTCCTCTTTTATCTGCATCGGAGAGTTTATTTGCTCTCTTACAGAAGAAGAGCTCCTCTCCGAGGGGATCGAAATACGAAACGAGGAGATAAAATACTGCGAAAACTGCGGAAAATGCGTTGAAGCGTGCCCCGGAAAATGCGCTGACGGTGATAAATCCACCTGTATTTCCGCTATAAATCAGAAAAAAGGCACTCTTACAGAAGAAGAAACCGAAGCCATCCGCCAAAGCGGGAGCATATGGGGCTGCGACGTTTGCCAGAACGCCTGCCCTCACACTCACAGGGCAATGAAAGAGGGCACCCTTTATTCCACCCTTCCGTTTTTTACGGAAAATGCACTGACAGGCGATGAAAAGACTGTTGAAGCACTCACAGATGAAGAATATTCGCGCTATACGTTTTCATACAGAAAAAGAAACGTTATGCAAAGAAACATAGATATTATAAAAGGCTGAAAGGAGAAACGCTATGGTTGAGTTCGTTTATAGCACGGCAAGGCAGGAAAAACGACGTTACATACTTGATAAAATGAACGATGCGCTTGCCTGCGGCAAGAAAATTCTCCTTATCGCCCCTGAGCAGCAGGCACTTATGTGGGACTCTCTTGTGGCGTCAGAGCTGCCCCCTTCAGCCGCTTTCAAGGTTGAAACTCTCAGCTTCACCCGATTGGCTGACGCTGTTTTCCGTCGTTTCGGCGGCTGCGCGAAAAACTATATAACCGAGCCAAAAAAAGCCCTCGTTATGTGGAGAGCAATAAACTCTGTGCGTGATGAGCTGAAGGTTTTCGGGCGCGGACGCGAAGACCGATACGTTCAGGTGCTTTTAAAGGCTGTCAGCGAAGCCAGACTTTATTCTCAGACCCCTGCAACGCTTATGAAAGCCGCCGACACCCTTTACGAAGAAAAAAGAGAGGAAGGAATTGCATCCCGACTGCACGACCTTTCGCTTGTTTGGGCGGCTTACGATGCTATCCTTCACGAAAGCTATGACGATCCCGAAGAGATCTCAGACGCGCTCTGTTCTGTGCTTGACTGCCACAACTGCTTTGAAGGATACACCGTTTTTATAGATTCTTTCTACACCCTCACTCCTAAGGAAAGAAATATCGCAGCGCGAATCTTCCGCGATGCGGATGAAGCTGTGGTGACCTTTGCCCTCTCCGCCCATGATAAGGACTCTCTTCACACCGAGCATATCCGCTCCTACAAAAATCTGCTTGCCAAAACAGCACGAAAGGCAGGACAGGATATAAAAATAGTGAGCCTCAGCGAAGAAGGGACAACACCTGAAATCGAATATCTGAAGAAAAATCTTTGGGAATATACCGCAAGAGCTTACGAGGGCGAGGCTAATAGCGTTAAAGTGTATACGTGCGGCGACCGACATGATGAAGCGGCAGTTTGCGCCGCGAGAATCAGCGAGCTTGTGCGCGGTGGCGCAAGATACGGCGAGATCGCTGTTGTAGCCGCTGATATAGAAGCACTCCGAGGCATCACAGACACCCATCTTGCCGCTATGGGGATCCCCGTATATATTTCTGCCAAAAGTGATCTGGTGGCGCAGAGCGCAATGCGCCTTATTATTTCCGCCTGCCGCGTTGCCGCTTACGGCTGGAAGCGTGAGGACGTGATCTCCTGCGCAAAAACTGCGCTTACGGGACTTACTGCAGAGCAATGCGACGCTCTTGAAAAATATGCTGACAAATGGCGCCTCCGCGGCAAAAAAGCTTTTTGCTGCGAAGGCTGGAATATGAACCCCGACGGTTACACCGACCGCCTCAGCCCCTGGGGTGAAGAGCTTCTGTGCCTTGCAAACGATGCAAGGGATATTCTCATCCCACCCATCGAAGAGTTTTCATATCATTTGAAAGGCACCGTCAGAGATGCGGCAGAAGCCGTTTTCAAACTCCTGTGCGATTTTTCGGTTTACTCTCAAATAAAAGAAGAAGCAGCTCGCCTTCGCAGAGAAGGCAGAGGCGCAGAGGCACAGGAAAAAGAACAACTGTGGGGCGCAGTTATCTCCGTGCTTGACACGTTGGTCGAAGCCGCAGGGGAAACAAAAACCGATGCCATACGTTTTGCTCATCTTCTTGAGCGAACAGCTTCCGCAATGGAGATAGGAACCATCCCCGATTCTCTTGACCGCGTTGTTCTCTCAGGCGCAGGCAGTGCAAGACTTGACGGCGTGAAACATATGATAATTCTGGGCGCTTGCGAGGGCGAATTTCCGGCAACTCCCGGCGATAACGGATTTTTCACACAGAGAGACAAGGATATTCTTGCTCCTCTTGGAATTGAGCTTTCTCCGGGAATGGACAGCCGCCGCAGCGAAGAGCTTTTCCGCTTTTACGCCGCTGTAACCGCTCCGAGCGAAACACTCAGCGTTATCATCCCTCAGAACGATTCGGGAACGATCAAGCACGTTTCATCGGGGGCTCTTCGTATTATGAAGCTTCTGCCCAAGGCTGAAGTGAAAAAAGACGCCCATCTTGACTACGATTTTCTCATTCAGAACGAGCACAGCGCTAAATATTATCTTCCCGCACTGAAAAATACAGAGGAAGGCGCGGCTATAGAGATCGTTACGGGAGAAAATGGCAAAAGCGACGAAAAAATGTCTGTCTCCGAAGAATTTGTGTGTGCTGAAACCGCAAGCCGCATATTCGGAGACAAAATGATACTTTCCCAATCCCGTCTCGAATGCTTCAAGGACTGCCCGCAGAGCTATTATCTCAAATACGTGCTTAGCCTTGACGACGGAGAGGACGTTAAAATATCCCCCTCCGACGTGGGAAATTTCGTTCACAAGATATTGGAGGAATTTCTCGGAGAGGTCAAAGCACAGAATATAGACTATCCAATCGACGAAGAATGGACAAAGGAAACGGCAGAGCGGCTTATTGCAGACTACATCAAGGCGGTTTCTCCCGAAAATGCAGGAGGAAGGCTTGCTTATCTTTTCTCAAGAGTTACCCGTTCTCTTATGCTTTATATAGCATCCCTCAACCGCGAGTTTTCTCAGTCGCGCTTCAAGCCCTACGATTTTGAAATGAAGGTTGGAACCGATGACCTGCCGCCCCTTGAGATACCTCTTGGCGACGGAAGCGTTATGTCGCTTATTGGTATCGTTGACCGACTTGACAGCTATACCGACGGGGACAAAGTATATATCCGCGTTGCCGACTATAAAACAGGCGCAAAGAAATTCAGCCTTGAAGAAGTGGTTGGCGGCAGAAACGTTCAGCTGCTTTTATATCTGTTTTCGATTTGCGGATGTCCCGATTGTGACTTCCGCCGCCGCATTGCTCCAAACGGAGAAGAGCTTGTGCCTGCAGGCGCAGTTTATTTCTCTGCCCGACCGGGCGAAGCATCGTCAGGCGTGCCGGTTAACCGCGAGGATGCCCGAAGCATTGTTGAAAAGGCTATTTCAAGAACAGGCATAGTTTTGGAAGACGAAGATATTATCCGCGCAATGGAACCTTTGGGCGAGGGAAAATATATCCCTGCATCCTTTAAAAAGGACGGAACACTTTCTGCCAGAAGCTCCGTTGCATCGAGAGAACAGATGGACGAGATAAGAGATGCATTGTGCCACGCCATAGGCGAAACGGGAATTAAAATGAGAAGCGGCGAGTGCTCTGCTTCCCCCGATGACCAGGACGGCAGAAACCCCTGTCAATATTGCAAAATGCGTCCCGTTTGCAGGCGCGATTCTTAAGGAAAGGAAAGAAGCAATGGCAAATTTCAATTGGAATAAAGAGCAAAGAGAAGCTATTGATTTCAGAGGGAAAAATCTGCTTCTTTCTGCCGCCGCAGGAAGCGGCAAAACCGCAACGCTCACCCAGCGAATAATCGAGCTTCTTGAAGATCCCGCGTCAAATGCGGAAATTTCAAGAATGCTCATCGTTACCTTTACCAACGATGCAGCCTCTGAGCTGAAAACAAGAATTGCAGCCGCACTCACTGAAGCTATTGCAAGAGATCCTTCCGACAAGCGACTCGTGCGACAGCTTCGCGACCTTGAGGGCGCGGCCATCTCCACAACTCACAGCTTTCTTCTCAGCGAATTGAAACCTTATTTTGTCCGTTTTTCACTTCCGCCCGACTTTTCCGTTTGCGAAGAAGCTTACGTGGCAGAAATGAAAAAGGAAATAATGCTTGATATCGTCAGCGACTGCTTTGAAGGCACGCTTGAAATTGAAGATTTCAGCCTTCTCTGCGATGCGCTTTCCGGAGCAAGAGACGACGAAAGCCTTGACGGAGCTCTGCTTTCACTTTGGGATGACCTTATGCGACTGGGACTTGATCCGGATTTTCTCATAACCGGAAATACCGAAGGCGATTTTCTCACTTCAGGCGTAGGCGAAGCCGTCAGTAAGAAAATGCAGAATATGGGAGAACATTATTCCATACTTTTTGAAAATCTTGCAGATGAACTTATGGAATATGAACCCACTGCCAAAAACGGAGCAGGAGCAGCAGAATGTGCAAATATAGCCAGAGGCTTACGTGAAGCTTCCTATCTTGGATATGAAAAAGCAAGATCGTTTGTTTCAAACATCATTCTGCCCAAATCCGCCTCTGTGAAAAAAGAATTAAGCACGGTGGAATACGAGCATTATAAAGAAGCGAAAGCGCATTTCAAAAAAGAAACGGACGATCTTTTTGAAAATTATTTTTCCGTTTCGGAAGAAATGCTTCTTGAAACCCGCGAAAAAAGCAACCGTCTTTCAACGGCGGTCGGCAAGTTGCTTAAAGAATTCGATTGCAGATTTGCAGAAGCCAAACGCGAGCGCGGAAAAGTGGATTTCAACGATATTGAACGCTTTGCGGCTAAACTGTTCTGCGACGAAAATGGAGAGCCAAGCGCCGAAGCAATGGCAGTTGCTAAAAAATACGACCATATTTTTATTGACGAATATCAGGACACCAACCGCCTTCAGGATATGATTTACACGGCAATTTCCGCTTGCGGAAGCCGATTTATGGTTGGCGACGTGAAACAGTCGGTATACCGATTCCGCGGCGCCTGCCCCGAAATATTCGTTAAATACAGAAAAGAATACGAAGAAACCGAAAACGGAACGGCGATTTTTATGAGCGAAAATCACCGTTCCGACTCGGGAGTTATAGATTTTTCAAACCTTGTTTCCGATTATATCTTCCCCCACAGCGAAACGCCCTTTGAAGCGGCCGACAGACTCGTTTGCGCAAAAGAAAACGGTGAAAACGGAGCCAAAACGGAAATTTGCATAGTTGAAAAAACAGAGGATGCCCCCGAAAGCTTCGAAGCGGATCACGTTGCCACCAAAATTGAAAAAATGCTGGGCGGCGAAACACTCAGAAGCGGCGAAAAGCTTCAGCCGAAGCACATCGCCATATTGCTCAGAACGGGCAAAAATGCCTCCGTTTACAAAAAGGCGTTGGAAGAGCGCGGCATACCCGTTAAAAACAGCGCAACGGAAAGCTTTTTCAACTACAGCGAAGTTCTGCTTCTGCTGAGCCTGCTTTCCGCAATCGATAACCCCACAAGAGACGTTTATCTTGCGGCAACTATGAAAAGCCCCATATTTGCCTTCACTATGGAGGAATTGGTCAATATCAGAGGAAAAGACAAAGCGCCCCTTTGGTATTCCGTTAAAAAATATGCAGAGAATAACTCCGACACCCTTGCCGCACGCCTTCGCGCCTTCATAGAAAAGATCGACTATTACAGAGAAGCCTCCAGAAATATGCTTTGCAACAAGCTTCTCCATATGATAATAACCGATTCGGGCTTTAACGCCCTGCGCGATGACAGCGGAAACGGACGTCTCCGACGCTCAATTCGCAAAATGTATTCCCATTCTCTTGCCTGCGCCGCAGGCGGAGGCGGACTTCACGACTTTATCCTCTATCTCAAGGGGCTTATGTCGCAAACAGATTCCAAAGAAGCGGCAAGCGATGCAGACGCTGTGACTATCGTTACCATCCACCGTTCCAAAGGACTTGAATATCCCGTTTGCTTTATTTGCGACGGAGCAAGAGAATTCAATATGAGCGACAGCAAAAAATCAGCCATAATCGATGCCGACTTCGGACTTTTTGCAAAGCTTCCCGACCCTGACGGAATAGTTAAATGCGACAACCCCTTCAGGCGCGCCGCCGCCCTTCGCTCAAAGCAGAAGGATATTGAAGAGGAAATGCGCGTGCTGTACGTTGCCCTCACAAGAGCAAAGGAAAAGATCATCATCACAATGAAAAGCGATGATGCAGAAAAAACTCTCCAAAAGGCAAATGAGCGAACAGCATTCGGAGCAACCACCCACAATATCTGCTCTGCAAATTGCTGGGGAAGCTGGGTGCTTGATGCCGCTTGCGCAAATATGGGACACCACTCTTTTTTCCTGACAACAGCTTCGGTTTCAACTTCCGAAGAAACGTCGGCAGAAGAAGTTGTGGTTCTTGACAGCGAAAAAACAAAGGAATTTGCGGCAAAGCTGAAAGAACGCCTTGATTTTTCATACGACAGGGCATATCTTTCCGAAATACCTGCAAAGCTTCCCGTTTCAAAGCTTTCTTCAAGTGTGCTCGACACCGGCTATACAGATACGCGAGAATCTCCTCCGCTTCCTGCATTTTTATCGGGCGAGAAAAAAGCCGGCGCGGCAGAAATGGGCACTGCGACCCACCTGTTTCTGCAATTCTGCGATTTTGACGCCCTTTCCTGCAACGTTTCAGCCGAGGCAGAACGACTTTGCCGCCTCAGATATATTTCCGAGGAAACAAAAAAGCTTATCCGCCTTGATGAAATAGAAAAATTTGCAGCATCCCCCCTTTACACAAGAATTAAACAAGCAACTGAAATATACCGCGAAGTGCGTTTCAACGCTCTTGTGCCCGCCTTTTCTTTCACGGAAAATGAAGAAAAACGCCGTCTTCTCTCAGAGGATGAAGTTAAAATATGCGTTCAGGGCGTTGTGGACTGTCTGTTTACCGACAAATCGGGGAAAACCGTTCTTGTGGACTACAAGACCGACCGACTCACACAAGAAGAAACGGAAAACAGAGCCCTGGCTGAGAAAAAACTCAGAGATCGCCACAGTGACCAGCTTCTCACGTATAAAAAGCTTTGCGCTGATATTCTCGGACGTGAAATAGACGAAGTGCTTGTTTATTCTCTGGCTCTTGGAGATACAGTGGAATTGACATAAGACATTTTTGGTGTTAAAATAGTGCCAAAGGAAGTGAAAAAAATGTATTCAAAGATAAAAGAACAATCAAAAGCCGCAGCGGCTGAACTTGTTGAAGCAGCAGCTCTTAAAGCAGGAATGACCGTTGTTATAGGCTGCTCCACAAGCGAAGTCTGCGGGTCACAAATAGGCAGCGCATCTGTGCCCGAAGCGGCAGAAGCTATATATCTCGGCCTTGCGGAAGTTTTTGACAAAGCAGGAATTTATATGGCGGCTCAGTGCTGCGAGCATCTTAACCGCGCTATCATCATTGAGAGAAAAGCTGCTAAGGGAGCAGAAGAAGTGAACGTTGTTCCCTTTCCCAAAGCAGGCGGCTCCTTTGCAACAGCAGCATATAAATTTATGAGCGATCCCGTTGCCCTTGAGGAAATAAAAGCCGATGCAGGCATTGATATCGGAATGACCCTTATCGGTATGCACCTCAAAAAAGTTGCTGTGCCTCTGCGCCTTGTAAATAACAAGATAGGCGAGGCAAATCTTAACGCCGCTCGCACAAGAGCAAAATTTATCGGCGGCGAAAGAGCACACTATAACGAAAAGCTGATGTGAAAAAAGAAAAGGACGAGATTTTTTCTCGTCCTTTTTGATTATAAAAATCACATCTCCACAAGCTCTTCAAGCCATATGGATTTTCTGCCTTTTTCTGTCAGATAACGGATGGCTGCCTCAACGATCTTTTCAAAATCGGGAACGTGGGCAAAATAATCCGGATAATAATACTGCTCGTGGATCATAACCTCGGTGAAATCCTTGTGATCATCACGGGAGAGCAGCCCCTCAACCATGGAAAGCGGATACAGATTTAAAATTATATCATTGCAGAAAAGATACATGCCAAGCTCTTTGTCATATTCAAAGGTCATAGAGGCTCCGTCACGCTTTCTGCCATAACACTCAGCCTCTTTGAAAAGCCCCACTATGCCCCTTATACCGCAATCTCTCAAAGCGCGGATGGCTTCGGGAGATGCCTGACAATAATGCACGGTTATAAAATAACTGAGGCATTCTTCTCCTGCGAAACGGCGCACCTCACGGTGCACGTCCCGACAATCTCTGTAAACTTCATCATAGTCCGAATCCCTGTAGGGGAAAGGAGGTCCGTCGGAGCGTGAATGGAATGAAAAGCGAAGCCAATGGGAGTTTTCCTGCCACTCTTTTTTGTACTTATCCGTCATCATTGAAAGATCAAAACCGTTCATTGTGTAGAACAGGTTCAGCTGGATTTTAGTTCCATACTTTTCGTGCAGATCCTTATACATTTTCAGATAGGGATGCTCAAAAACAGAAGAATACTCCCCTTCTGTCAGATCCTGCAAAAAACGGATATTATCGTCAACGGAAAATCTGTAAAACATAACGCGCTCCTCCTTTGTTACTGCATATATAATATCGCAAACACGATAAAAATGCAATTACTATTGCAAAAAACAAACAGCTGTGTTAGAATATGCCAACGTTATTTTAAGGTGATATGCTATGGATCAATCAAAAATAAAACGACTTAAATATGCCTGCTACAGCACAAACGTGACCATGTCGGCAGTTGGAAACCTTTCTCCCGTGCTTTTTCTCACGTTCCGCACCCTCTACGGCATTTCATATTCCATGCTTGGACTGCTTGTGCTTATAAACTTCGTTACTCAGCTTATAATCGACCTTATTTTTTCATTTTTCTCCCACAAATTCAATATTTCAAAAACGGTAAGATCCATCCCTGTTATAGCGGTGGTCGGCTTTCTTATATATGCGCTGCTGCCCGTTATAATGCCAAATCACGTTTATTTCGGCTTGGCTCTCGGAACGATCATATTCTCCGCCGCCGCAGGACTGGGCGAAGTGCTTATCAGCCCCGTTATTGCTGCCCTGCCTGCTGATGACCCCGACCGCGAAATGAGCAAGCTCCACTCAGTTTACGCCTGGGGAGTTGTTGCAATAGTTATCTTCTGCACGGCATTTCTCTTTATTGCGGGAAATGAAAACTGGCCTTTTCTTGCCCTTATCATCATGCTTATTCCTCTCACCTCTGCTTTCCTTTTTGCAAAAAGTGAAATTCCCCAAATGGAAACCCCTGAAAAAGTGAGCGGCGCTTTAAATCTGTTGAAAAGCAGCACTCTCTGGCTTTGTGTTCTCGCCATTTTCCTCGGTGGAAGCGCGGAATGCACTATGGCACAGTGGGCTTCCGGCTACATAGAAAAAGCACTTGGCATACCTAAAATATGGGGTGACCTTTTCGGCGTTGCGCTTTTCTCGGTTATGCTTGGAACGGGCAGAACTTTATATTCCAAAATCGGTAAAAATATCGGACGCGTGCTGACCTTTGGCGCTCTTGGCGCAACAATTTGCTATCTTGTTGCCGCAATCACAAACGCTCCCCTTGCAGGCCTTATTGCCTGCGCACTTGCCGGATTTTGCACTTCTATGCTCTGGCCCGGAAACCTTGTTGTTGCCTCAGGCAGATTCACTCAGGGCGGAGTTTTCATATACGCAATGATGGCGGCAGGCGGCGACCTTGGAGCCTCCATCGGTCCTCAGCTTATCGGACTTATTACAGACACTGTTATTGCCGACCCCAATGCGGCTCATCTGGCAGAGCAGCTTTCAATTACAACAGAACAGCTTGGAATGAAAGCAGGTATGCTATGCGGAATGATGTTCCCCCTTGTGGCTATATTCGTTAACTTGTATATGTGGAAAAGTAAAGACAAAAATAAAGAAAGCGCAGATTGATATCTGCGCTTTTTGTTTACTATAATCTCACCTCAACGGGCATATCTGCTTCAACTATTCCTTCCTGAACTTTGCAGTCGTAAGCCCACACGTCCACTCCGTTTTTATGCACCTCGACAATCGCATCGGCAAACTGAGGATGCGTTTCGCGGTTAGGGGTGAAATAAGCTACGCCCTTCATCTGAATGATAAACAAAACGATGGCTTTATATCCCTCGCTCACAGCTCTCTCCAATTCACGAAGATGCTTTATTCCCCTCTCCGTAGGCGCATCGGGGAATTTCGCAACACCGTCAACTTCAAGCGTTACGCCTTTCACCTCAACGAGGATCTTTTCTTCTCCGTTTTCAACAAGCAGATCTATCCTCGATTTGCCATAGGTGACCTCACGACGTATTTTTGCCTTCGGATAAATCCTTTTCATAAGCTCCTCAGCCACCTTATTAGGCGCCTGAGAATCCATATTTATGAGCCGCTCGCCCTTGTAGACTGAAATAAGATCAAAGGGAGTTTTTCTGGTTTTATTTTCCCTTTCGTCTGTGAGAATAACCGTTGTGCCTGCAGTGAGCAGCTCCTTGCAACGCCCCGTATTCTTAACGTGGCAAACGACTTCCTCGCCGTCAAGCTCACAATGAGCTATAAAACGGTTTGGTCGGGAAATGAATTTGGCTTTTAAGATCTTATTATATTTCATTTCAGTTTTATCTCTATCACTTCGCTTGCCTCAAGGCAGGAAACATCGTGAATCGTTACCTTAACACAGCCTTCTCCCTTTTCAAAGGAGATATGGTGACTTTCACATTCTGCGCCCGCATATTCTCCGCCTCTGATTTCAAAAGTAAGATTTCGCTTTTCGATTCCGTCATAATATCCCATATTGGAAGTGTTGACGGAAATGGACTTTTCATCCTCATCGTAGCTCACGTTGGTCATACGGCAAAGATTTTTATCAACATCGCTTACGCCGTCGTCCTCATAAAGCATGGACGAGCCTGAGTCTCCTGCGTAGATTATAAAGAGTGGCTCACTGAGCTTTTCGCTCGTCATTCTGTTAGTGTAGGGCTGAGTTGCAACAGGATAACCTGCGCGCACAAACAAGGGGAAGGTTTCAAGAGGATTTACTATCTTGTGCTCTCCCTTTTCATAGCGCTTGCCGGTGAAATAATCAAACCAGATTCCATCGGGCAGCCATACCGTGCTTTCAACCGTGCCGTTTTCGGAAAGAGGGTTGCAAACGGGAGACACCACCATTCCCTCTCCAAAAAGATACGTTCCCTTATGGTTATAAGCTTCATCCTCATAGGGCATATCAATATAAAGAGGACGAAGAAGCGGAACAGACATAAGTGAGCTTTCCACAGCGGAAGAATAGATATAGGGCATAAAAATGCTTCTCAAATGGTAGGCATCACGCATAACGGAGCAATAAGGCTCGCCCCAAGTCCAAGGACGGCGGTCAAGCCCTTCAACTCCGTTCATATGAACTCTGAGCGCAGGGCTGAATGCGCCAAACTGCACCCATCTTGCATAAAGCTCAGCCTGTCCGCCCTCCACAGGGTCCACAAAGCCACCTATATCGTGGCTCCACCAGAAACAGCCTGCATTGCCTGCAGAAACTGTCATCTCAACTTCAAACTTCAAAGTTTCCCAATCGGTTACGGCATCGCCGGAAAAATATGCAGGATGCTTATGATCACCAAATCCGCCCCAACGGGAAAAACTCATTCCGCGCTTTCCACTGCGCTTTGAGTTTTCATAATACAGATGATTGAGCCATTTGAGATGGCTGAGATTATTTATTCCGTTTACGTTGGGATAGAGATAATCCTGTTGCCAGTCAAGCCAACGGAAAGCCGCACCCTTTTCTTCCATTTCAGCGCCGCTGGCATCAAAAAATGCATCCATATACGCCTTGTTGCCCGCATTGAAACGATAATTCTCTATTCCTTTTTCAACGTGAGCGCGCTCGCGGTCGTTTATTTTTTCCACTATATCGGGAACTGCTTCCTCGTATCCTGCCTTGTGGAGCTTTTCTATAAATCTGTCGTATACAAGATCGGTATCACGAATACCGTCAGCCGGGTGATCGTTAAGCGTTACGGCAATTCCCCGGTCGTTAAGTGATTTTATCGTTCCCTCGGGATCGGGAATAAGACGCAAATTCCAGTTATATCCCGTCCAGCCAAGATTCGCTCCTGCGTGACCGTAGCCATACTGATACCGGGGCTCACCCTCCTGATGTCCCCAGTCCTGATAATGCCAGTCCATATCCATAACAAGTATATCAAGGGGAAATCCGTTTTCTGCATATTCATCCGCAATAGAAATAAATTCTTTTGCAGTATACGGCCACCAACGGGAATACCAGGAGCCGAAGAAATATTTTCTTGGCAATTCAAATCTGCCTGAAACGGAGGCAAGATCACACAGAGCAAGACGATAGTTTCTGCCATAAGCAAAAAGATATATATCCACCTTGTGATCAGCAGATCTGTTTTTTATCCAGTCACCCTCAAAAACAGGAGTGCACGAATCGTCTATAACGTACCAACCGTCCCGTGACAAAAGACCGTCGGGCAAAGGCACCTCTCCGCAAACTCCGTCAAGAGTGGAAAGTGTTCCTCCAAGATTTTCCTTGTTTTTGTCCCCATAATGCCAGATAGTTTCAACGCCCTCTGCGTGAATCTTTGCATAAAGAGTTTCCGCTGAAAATTCACCGCCCTTGTAATAAAGAGTGATGCTTTCAGTTTCAATAACAAGTCCGTCGTCCTCATAAACCACAGCATCCCAGAACATTCCGCGCTTTGCAAACAGGGTTTCACCGTCAGCAAAAGCTCCGTTTTCTGCATATTCCATGCGGATAACTCCGTCGGAGATAACTGTGAATCTTGCATTGTCCTTAATATATACGCTCATAATTTCCCCTCTCGGTAAACCAACAAGCCGTAGGGGCGAACTGTGTTCGCCCGTGCTTAATTTTAATGTATTATACGGGCGAACACAGTTCGCCCCTACCATCTGTAAATAATAATACTCTTAAAATCCCTACAAGTCAATAAAAAAGCTCACCTGAACTAAACCAGGTGAGTTTTCGGGAGCACGAGGGGACTTTGCCAAAAAGTCCCCTCGTAAATAATAATCTCTATTAAGGCATATAAGGAATAGGCGCGCTGTAGCCGTCGGGCATGATCATGGGACGGATATACTTGATAGTATAGTCGATACCCCACTGGCATCTTTCGTCCTTCCAATAGTCAGAATGAGGCTCGATGGAAACTACGCCGTTGTAGTTCTTTGTGTAGAGCATATCCATAACTGCGCCCCAGTTTGTCTGGTCAAGACCTGCCGGAGGATCGTCATAGCGAACACCGTCGATATAAAGAGAGCCTTTGATATGGAAATGGAATATCTTATGGCCCCAATCGCGGATTTCGCGGAGGTAGTTTCTGTCGCCGCCGTGAGCGAAGCAGTGGGAAACGTCATACTTAATGCCAAGCTCGGGAATAGCGCCCAGAACGATCTCCCATTCCTTGTCGCTATAAACAAAGTTGTTCCAGCCACAGTTATAAACTGCGATCTTTACACCCTTGGGACGAGCATATTCAACAAGCTCGGAGAAATACTCAATAGCCTTCTGAAGATTGTCATAATAAGAAAGCGCTTCAACTCTGTTACAACCGCAGCAGAATACGGGGCAGCCCATAATGCTTGCCGCATCGATGCAGTCCTTATCCTCGTTCATCATCTGCTCGATGATGTTGCCTTCTTCGTCAAGACGTGTTGCGCCCCAACGGCCAACGGATGCAACGGGAAGACCGTACTTCTCGCTGAGAGCCTTTGTTTCGGGAGCAAGCTCAAGGAATTTTTTGCTGTCGGAATAGAAGTTGCAGCAGAATTCAACTGCCTCAAGACCCAGATTCTTTGCATACTGGAAGCATTCTTCTTTCCAGCCTGTGATAATACCAAGTTTCATTTTTGCCTCCTGAATTTTTTATTATTCGGCACGGTTATCTCACTTGTCCGTCGCCGTTTATTACATATTTTGTGGTGGTCAGCGCTTCAAGGCCCATAGGTCCTCTTGCGTGAAGCTTCTGTGTGGAAATGCCCACCTCAGCACCAAGGCCAAACTCACCGCCGTCAGTGAATCTCGTTGAAGCGTTTACGTAGACGCAGGAAGAATCAATACGACCGGTGAAATATTCAGCCGCAGACCTTGACTCTGTTATGATCGCCTCGCTGTGACCTGTGCTGTAGTGATTGATATGCTCAACTGCCTCACCAAGAGATGAAACGACCTTTATTGCAAGAATATAGTCGTTATATTCCCTCTCAAAATCATCTTCCGTTGCCGCGCCGCACTCAATAACAGCTCTTGTTTTTTCGCAGCCGCGAAGCTCTGTTTCTCCAAGCGCTTCTTTTACAAGGGGGAGGAATTTTTCTGCAACCGCTTCGTTTACAAGAAGTGTTTCAATGGCATTGCAAACGGAAGGACGGGAATTTTTTGCGTTTACAGTTACGCTGACAGCTTTTTCAAGGTCAGCATCGCTGTGAACGTACAAATGGCAGTTTCCTGCTCCTGTTTCAATAACGGGCACCTTGGAATTTGCCACAACGTTCTGGATAAGACCCTTGCCGCCTCGTGGAATGAGCACATCAAGCACGCCTCTCTGCTCCATCATAACAGCGGCGCCTTCTCTGTCAGTCATTTCAATGAGAGAAACCGTTTCCTCGGGCAGTCCGCATTCGCGAAGCGCCTTTTTTGCGCAGGAAACGATAGCCATATTGCTTCTAAGGGCTTCCTTACCTCCGCGAAGAACTGCCGCATTGCCGCTTTTAAGGCAAAGACCTGCAATATCTGCGCTTACGTTGGGACGAGCCTCATATATAACGCCAACTGCTCCAAGGGGAACACTCAGCTTCTTTATTTCCATACCGTTGGGACGCTTTGTGACCGTGCCGCTGCCAACGGGATCGGGCAGCTCTGTAAGCTTAAGAAGCGCCGCAACGATACCGTCAATACGGGCTTCTGTCAACGTCAGTCTGTCGCACATTGCCTCAGCCGTTCCCCGCTCTCTTGCTGCCGCAACGTCTGCCGCGTTTTCAGAGATGATATAAGCGCTTTTAGCCTTCAATTCTCTTGCAAAGCAGGAGATAACTTTATTTTTCAGGGCTGTGTCTGCCAGAGCGATCTCGCTTGACGCCTTCTTTGCGCCAAGGCACACAGCCTCCACGTATTCTCTTATATTCATTTTACCACCTTGGGATCAAAATAAGTTCCGATCTTTTCTCCATCAAGAATACTGTACAGCTTAAGGGGATCACGGCCGTTCATAATGATCATGGGAATGCCGTTTTCAGAAACTATTCCTGCCGCCTTCAGCTTTGTTGCCATACCGCCTGTTCCTCGGTCAGTTCCGGCTCCGCCGGCAAAGCCGAGAATAGTGTCGTCTATCTTCTCAACCCTTGAAATAAGACGGGCATTGGGATTTTTGCGGGGGTCGCTGTCATAAAGACCGTCAATATCGGTGAGATTTATAAGCAGGTCGGACCCGCAAACCGTTGCAACGTAAGCGGAAAGGGTGTCGTTACCGCCAAACTGCAATTCTTCTGAGGAAACGGAGTCGTTTTCGTTTACTATAGGGATACATCCAAGCTCAAAAAGAGTTCTGAACGTGTTCTTAACAAGTTCAAGTCGGTGACTGTCGTCAACAACGTCCTTTGTCATAAGGATCTGACCAACGCTGTGACCATATGAAGCAAAAAGACGCTCATAAAGACGCATCAGCTCTGTCTGACCGACAGCAGCAAGAGCCTGCTTCTGCGCAAGCGTTCTTTTTTCAGAGGGAAGCCCCAATTTGCTTGCACCTGCCGCAACTGCGCCTGAGGACACAAGAACAACTTCTTTGCCTGCATTTTTCATATCCGAAAGCACTCTCACCAGCGCTTCTATCCTGCGGATATTAAGCCTTCCTGTTGCAGCATGAGTGAGCGTTGAAGAACCTATTTTCACCGTTATTCTACTGCAATTATGTATATTTTCCATTTTCTTTTTGAAAAGACCTCTATGTTACAAAAAATTTAAAGTAAAACTATTTATTTTTACCTCTTTATATATTATAATATAATGAATAATATTATAATCGGGTATACTGTTATTTTGATTATAGCACTATTTGTCCGATTTTCAAGAGAAATTTATAAATTTTTAAGGAGCGTACATAAAACCATGGAAAAGAAAAGATATGAACTTGAAATTGCCGACGTTGAAATGGCAATCATATCAGATGAGAGGGAAGATTTTGTTATGCGTCTTGCAAACGAGCTTGATTCAGGCATCAGATATCTTCTCAAACACAACAAACGCTGCTCTAAGCTTGATGCAGCAATTCTCTGCGCGCTTGACTATGCAAGCGATAAGCTGAAGGCTGAAAAGAGAGTTCGCAATCTCGAAGCTCAGGTTGCTCTGTATGATGCAAACATCCGCCGCCTCAGAGAAGAGGTTGCTCGACTCAAGGGCGAAACATATGTTGGACCTGCAGTTAAGACAGAAGAGCCTGAAAACTCCGACGTTGAAGACCTTAAGGCAATCGACGGCGCTGAAGATGCAGCTGAGGAAAAGGCAGAAGAGGCTGAAACAGCTGTTCAGATTGGAATTGAAGAAGCTGCTCCTGCTGAAGAAACAAAAAACGATACTTTCCGTAAGATAGACGAGCTTCTCACACGCCGCGCAATTGAAGGCGATAAGCCCGAAACAGCAAGAGAAAATAAGCTTCGCCAGATCGAAAACCTTCTCAGAAACAAATAATTTTATATGAAAACTCTTCCCGAGCTTCTCGCTCCTGCAGGCAGCTTTGCCGCGTTGGAAGCGGCAATTGAGGGCGGAGCCGATGCCGTTTATTTCGGTTCGTCCCAATTCAATGCAAGAATGAGAGCAGGAAACTTTGACGACGAGGAAATAGAGCGAGCAATCAGGCTTTGCCGCGCCTACGGAGTCAAAAGCTATATAACAATGAATATCCGCCTTTTTGACCGCGAGCTAAACGATGCGCTTCACTTGGCAAAAAGGCTTTACGAAATCGGAGCCGATGCGCTTATTGTTGCGGACAACGGTCTTGCCAAAGAAATCAAGCGAGCTCTCCCCGATTTTGAGATCCACGCCAGCACTCAGCTTTCGGGACATACCGTGTCCGATGCAGAGGCGCTGCGCAATGCAGGCTTTTCACGAATGGTCTGCCCAAGAGAAATTTCAAGAAACGACCTTCACAGCCTTTGCCAAAACTCCCCCGTTGAAATAGAAATGTTCGTTCACGGAGCATATTGCGTTTCATTTTCAGGTCAATGCCTTATGAGCGCCGTTATGGGAGGCAGAAGCGGAAACAGAGGCAGTTGCGCCCAGCCTTGCCGCCAGCCCTATACACTCGGCGGCAAAAAGGGATATCCCGTCAGCCTTAAAGATATGTGCCTTGCAGGACATATAGAGGATATAATCGCATCGGGCGTTGCTTCTCTTAAGCTTGAAGGCAGACAAAAGCCGCCGGAATATGTTTACGGAGTTACAAAAACATATCGCCGCCTGCTTGATGAGGGCAGAAACGCTACCGAGGGCGAGATGGAATATCTCAAGCAGCTTTTCTCCCGCCAGGGCTTTGCCGACGGTTACTACACCAAAAAGCCTGCCAATATGCTTGGAGTGCGTACT
>JAFXGC010000098.1 GCA_017513325.1 Clostridia bacterium | reverse complement strand
GGTATATAAGAACTCTTTCTGAGGTTACCCATATAGAAATTTGTGATTTGGAATCCTTGAAAAAAGCTCTTGGTGTAAGAATTGAGTATTTTAACGAGTCAGGATGTAAAGTCAGTGACCATGGACTTGATCATATGATTTTCTGTGAAGCAACTGATGAAGAAAACGATATAACAATGAAAAAAGCTCTTGCGGGTGAAACAGTCAGTGTGAAAGATGCTGAGGCATTTAAAACAAGTTTGCTTGTTTTCTGTGCAAGCGAATATGCTCGTCTTGGGTGGGTTATGCAGCTACATTATAATTGTCTTAGAAATCCTAATTCCAAGATGTTTACAAAGCTTGGTGCAGATACCGGATTTGACTGTATAGGACCTGAAAATGGTAGCGAAAAGTTGGCGAAGCTTCTTGATAAGCTTAATATGGCTGATGCACTCCCCAAAACAATTCTGTATAGTCTTGACAGCTCAGACAATGGGTTCCTTGATACATTGATAGGTTCTTTCCAAGGTACTGAAGTTGCAGGCAAACTACAGCACGGAAGCGCTTGGTGGTTTAATGACAATAAACAGGGTATGAGAGATCAGCTCATTTCGTTAGCAAACCTCAGCTTGCTCGGAAATTTTGTTGGTATGCTTACTGACTCAAGAAGTTTTCTTAGTTACACCCGTCATGAATATTTCCGCAGAATCCTTTGTGATCTTATTGGACAATGGGTGGAAAATGGTGAGTATCCCAATGATATTAAACAGTTGGGAACAATTGTAACAGATATATGTCATAACAACGCGGTGCGTTATTTTAATATTTAACATATAAATTAGGGAGGAAAACACTATGCCAATGCAAATGGGCTTTCGCTGGTATGGCGAAGGAAATGACAAAATCACTTTAAATGATATCAAGCAGATCCCCGGTGTAACAAGCATTGTGTGGGCACTTCACCACAAAATGCCCGGTGAGATCTGGGAAGTAGATGAGATTGCCGAAGTCAAACGTCAGCTTGATGAATATGGCTTTAATATGGACGTAGTTGAGTCTGTCAATGTTCATGACGATATCAAGATCGGTAAACCTACAAGAGATATGTACATTGAAAACTATAAGCAGTGTATTCGCAACCTGTCACAGTTTGGCGTAAAGGTTATTTGTTATAACTTTATGCCCATCTTTGACTGGACTCGTTCAAATCTTTTCCGCCCCGTTGGCGATGGCTCAACAGCTCTTTTCTATGAAAAGAATATGATTCAGGATGATTACAACGCAATGGCAAAATATATCCTGGATTTTACAGAAAAGTATAATATGTCATTCCCCGGTTGGGAACCTGAGAGAATGGCAATGCTTGACCAGCTCTTTAAAGATTATGCAGAGGTTGACCACGAAAAGCTTTGGGCTAATCTTAAGTATTTTCTTGAGGCTTTAATGCCCACCTGTGAGGAATGCGGTATTAAGATGGCTATTCATATGGATGACCCCCCGTGGGATATTTTTGGACTCCCTCGTTTGCTCGTAAATGAGGCTAATATCGATCGCTTCCTTAAGATGGTTGATCATCCTTGTAACTGCCTTACAGTTTGTTCAGGCTCACTTAATGCTGATCCTAACAACAATGTTGCAGATATTGTAAGAAAGCATTGCGATCGTATTGCATTTGCACACGTTCGTAATGTTAAGCATTTTGAAAATGGTGACTTCTCTGAAGCGAGCCATCGCGACTGTGACGGCGATACAGGTATTCTTGATATTCTTAAAGCATACCACGATTGTGGTTATGAGGGATATATTCGTCCCGACCATGGTCGCCATCTTTGGGGTGAGGGCCCCGGTAACGTTCGTCCCGGTTATGGCCTTTATGACCGTGCACTTGGCATAATGTATATGCTTGGTATATGGGATATGCTCGATAAGCTTTCAGGTAAAAATTAATAGTAAAAGAGGTAAATATAAATGATTAATCTTCCCCTTAATATTGATTTTAGTGGCAAGGTAGTAGTTGTTACAGGCGCAGGCGGACTTATCTGTGGCGCGATGGCTCGTGCATTTGCACAGAGCGGAGCAAAGGTGGCAGCGCTTGACCTCAATGAAAACGCAGTTAAGGAACTTGCAGATAGCCTTAAGGCTGAAGGATTTATATGCGAGGGCTATAAGGCAAACGTTCTCGATGCAGGCGCACTTGAGGAAGTTCATCAGGCAGTTCTTCGTGATCTTGGTGAATGTGATATTCTTGTAAATGGTGCAGGTGGTAATAATCCCCGTGCAACAACAACAAACGAGTATCAGCATGAAGCGACAGCTGAAGGCAAATCCTTTTTTGATCTTGAACCTGACGGAGTTGACTTTGTGTTTAAGCTTAACTTCCAGGGAACACTCCTTCCCACTCAGGCTTTTGCTAAAGACATGGTAGCTAAGAAGGCAGGATGCATTCTTAATATTTCCTCTATGAATGCGTACACACCTCTTACAAAGATTCCTGCATATTCCGCAGCTAAGGCTGGTATTTCCAACTTCACTCAGTGGCTTGCAACTCACTTTGCAGGAACGGGTATTCGTTGCAATGCAATCGCTCCCGGATTTCTTGTTTCAGCTCAGAACAAGGCGCTCCTCTTCAATGAAGATGGTACTCCTACAGCGCGTTCTGCGAAGATTCTCAATGGTACTCCTACAAATCGTTTTGTTGATGCTGATGAGCTTCTTGGTGCAACACTATTCCTTTGTGATGATCGTTCCGCTTCTGCTATCACAGGTGTAGTTCTTCCTGTTGATGCAGGTTTTGCAGCTTACAGCGGTGTATGATAACAGGAGGTTTTTTGAAATGACTGTACTTGAAAGACTTGCTAATTCTATTGTAGTACCTGTGGTTGTAATTGATGATGCTAAGGATGCTGTTCCCACAGCAAATGCTATGGTTGCCGGTGGAATAGATGTTATGGAAATCACATTCCGTACAGCTGCTGCTCCAGATGCAATCAAGGCTGTTGCTGAAAACTGCCCTGATATGCTTGTTGGTGCAGGAACAATCCTTAATCTTGAACAGTGCAAGCTTGCTGTTGAAATGGGTGCAAAGTTCATTGTTTCTCCCGGTTTCGATGCTCAGGTTGTAGGTTGGTGTATAGAAAACGGTATAGCTGTAACTCCCGGTTGTGTAACTCCCACTGAAATTACTGCTGCCGTGAATATGGGACTTAACGTTGTAAAGTTTTTCCCCGCAAACGTGTATGGCGGACTTAATGCAATGAAGAATCTTTCCGCTCCCTTTGTTGGTGTTAAGTTCATGCCTACAGGCGGAATTAATGCGGCAAATATTAAAGAATATGTTGATGCTCCCTTTATACATGCTGTTGGCGGTTCCTGGGTTTGTCCTAAGGCAGATATCGCTGCTGGCAATTTTGAAAAAATCACTAAACTTTGCGCAGAAGCTCGTGCTGCTGCTCAGGGTTGATAACTGTTTGATTGAAAGGATTTTTAATAATGGCTAAAATTGTTACATTTGGTGAGCTTATGCTCCGTCTCCAGCCCTATAATTACGAGCGATTTGTTCAGTGCGACCATGTTGAATTCACTTTTGGTGGTGGTGAAGCCAACGTTGCAGTTTCTCTTGCTAACTATGGTATGGATGCTACTTTTGTTACAAAGCTTCCCACTCATTCCATTGGTCAGGCAGCGGTAAACAGTCTTCGCCGCTATGGTGTTGACACTTCTATGATAACACGTGGTGGAGACAGAGTTGGTATCTACTTTAATGAGAAGGGTGCTTCCCAGAGAGGTTCTGTTTGTATCTATGACCGTGCTCATTCTGCTATTCAGCAGGCTTCTCCCGATGATTTTGATTGGAATAAGATTTTTGATGGTGCTGATTGGTTCCATTTTACAGGCATCACTCCTGCATTGGGTTCCAATCTGGTTGAAATCTGTCGTCAGGCTTGTAAAGCAGCCAAGGCTCGTGGTGTTAAGATTTCTTGTGACCTTAATTACAGAGGTAAGCTTTGGACTCGTGATCAGGCGCGTGAAGCTATGACTGATCTTTGTCAGTATGTTGATGTATGTATTTCCAATGAAGAAGATGCTAAAGATGTATTTGGTATAGAGGCGGAAGCAACTGATATTTATGCCGGTTCTCTTAATCATGAGGGTTATAAGTCTGTTGCAAAGCAGCTTGCTGATAAATTTGGATTCCAGATGGTTGCAATAACTCTCCGTGAAAGCCATTCAGCGTTTGATAACGGCTGGAGCGCTATGCTTTATAATGTTGAAACAGGAGAGTACTGCTTCTCCAAAAAGTATGATCTTCATATTATTGACCGTGTAGGCGGTGGTGATTCCTTTGGCGGTGGTCTTATTTATTCATTGCTCAGCGGAAAGAACACTCAGGCTGCGGTTGAATTTGCAGTTGCAGCTTCTGCTCTCAAGCATTCCATTGAGGGCGACTATAATATGGTAACTGTTGCTGAGGTTGAAAAACTTGCAGGCGGTGACGGAAGCGGAAGAATTCAGAGATAATCATATAAAAAACAGAGTGCTCAGCACTCTGTTTTTTTGTGATTTTGTATTTTTAATATAAAATCATTCAATTATGCAAGCTTGTTTGAAGTTGATATCGAAAGCTCTTTCTACAGAACTTTTTGAATAT
Source organism: Clostridia bacterium (assembly GCA_017513325.1). Taxonomy (GTDB): domain Bacteria; phylum Bacillota; class Clostridia; order Oscillospirales; family CAG-272; genus Avispirillum. Next base: position 3,752 of record JAFXGC010000098.1, on the reverse strand, counting down.
TCAACTATTCCACGAAGAGGATCACAGAATATATATTTATCTTCGGTATATCCAATCATAACCAAACAATGTGAGTAATAATGCCATACAACACTTTTTTCATCCGATTTCCAACTTCTGCATAAAGTGTCGTTATCCACCATATACGTAGTCGCCCACATTATGACAGGAGTTCCATTGTTGATATATTCCTCATAAATGGTAAGATCTTGCCCGCTGACATCTTTAACTTTTAACTCGGAATTCATATCTGAAAGAAAATCATTTCCTGTTTTAACAACACACGGAGCATAACATCCAAATCCAACTTTTGCTGGGTCTCCTATATAAGTTTCCCAAGGATCGCCGTTTGACATTATGCTGGATGATGGCATATAGTTTTTAAATAGCCACACTGGGTCAACTGGGAAGTTATTATATTTAAGAGCTATAGCTAACGATACCACTTCGCATCCATTGGGAAGGGATGGATTTTGAAGTATGTTTTCAATATCAAGACAAACTCTGATGCTTTCTTTTACTGTAATATATACAGTGGTTTCAGCTTCGTTTTTATACTGATCAATTGCATTATATGTTACCGGATATACACCGGCTTTATTAATATTAACCTGTGAGCTATCTACATTAAGGTCAACATATTTGCTGATTTTATCAGTAGCATAAACGCCGTTCAGATAGTTTGGTTTGCTACCAACAAAGGTTGTGAAATCCTTTGCTCCATGAATTTCAGGAGGGGTAGTATCTGCATGAACTATAAGGTTTGCAGTAGCTGTTGTAGTGTTACCACCTTCATCTGTTGCAGCAATAGTAACTCTGAATGTTCCTGTAGCATTTGTTTTGGGTTCTTCAATAAAAGAGTAGTTAACTTTAGTTGCATCTTTGCAGATATATACAAATTCTTCAGGGGAAACTTTGGATGTAATAACTTTTTCTACATACTTTATTTTTAGTACAGGAGGTGTAGAGTCAACAACATTGACCTTGATTTTTATGTTGTTAAACTCGCCTTTTAAAGTAATAGTGGTTTCTTTTATACCAAGAAAGTTAAAAAAGTTTTCTTTAATGAAGGACAGCTTGTTTTTTGAAAAATTATCGTTGAATATTTTATCAATAATATCATCATTGTGGCTATTGATTTCAACATCAATTTCCGTATTAATATTATGTATTCGGATATATGAAAGATATTTTGATGAATTATTATATTCATCAGTAATAACAATACTGACAATATGTTCACCGATTTTAGTAAAGTCGGGAAAATCGCACATATTAACGGTAACTTCAGAGTGATCAAAAATATCAGTTAAGATATCATCTTCTGTGAGTTTTTCTCCAAGAAGTATATCAAACGATTTAACTACTGCTGTAGGAGCTATTGTGTCGCGAATTTCAATATCAACAAAGTATACTGAGTCTTCATCATAACCTTCAATAGTGAGTTTGGAACACGATCCTTGCTCAGGCATATTGAAATCTATATTTTCCCCAAATTCAGAAAGCAATATATTTTCAATATCATCAACTGACATACCATATTCAAAAAACAATGGTACAGTCGGAGAAACTACAGTTAATTCAGTTGTAGTTTCGGTTTTGTTTTGCCCTTCATCTATTGCAATAAGTTTAACAGTGTGCTTGCCGGCCGGGAGATCAGAGGTGTCTGGAGTGATTTTTATGGTGACATTTGTTTTATCGACAATGTCACTTATAAACTTTTTAGGTGAAATTTCAGAACCAACAGTTGCAACAACTTTTTGGACATTTATTTTAGGAGGTGTAGTATCAACTATATGCATTTGTGTGGTTTTATTCAAAAATCCAAAAAATCGCAAATCAATGGCAACTGTAGAGATCTTTGAAGTGTCAACACTATTTAAGTCTGTTTCTATTTTGCATATTGAGTTTAACATATTTGAATCTGTAATGAATCTGTAGTCAGGTCGGTCATCAATCTCTACATATGTATCAACCGAACAGAATGTTACAATACTAATGCATAATACAGCTACGATAGATAATAACGCTGCGATGCTGATGAGCAATATAATAAGCTTTTTCTTATTATGGCATTTTGAAAATTCTTTTTCAAGTGTTTCGATATTTTCAGTCATTATTACCTCCTTAGCAGTTTTTCTTATTTTAACATAAATGGACAAAAAATACTATGCCTAATAAATATAAAAAGCAGAGAAATCTCTGCTTTTTATATTTATTGAATTATTTAACTTTAACAGTTTCATCTGTAATGGTTGCCATTGCTTCTTCAGTAGTCATACCGTTTGCTATAGCTTCTTTTCTTGCAGCATTAACAGCGTTAATTATTTTCATTCTGTCTCCGGTGAGAGAATATCCTTTCATTGCGACTAAGGTAGCTATCCAAGCAACCATAGGAACAATGCAGAAGAGAGCAATAACCACCCAGTTCATTCCGTCAGTATATGGAGTTGCTTTGGTAGGAAGTCCCTGAATACCGATTATTGTAACAGCAATTGAAACAACAGTTGCGGAAAGAGAAGAAACAAGCTTGTCTACAAGGCTGAACAGAGTACCCATAATGCCGGGAACAAACTTACCTGAACAATATGTTTCATAATCTGCACAGTCAGCAACCATAGGAATAGGCATATCAGCTGTTGCGTAGTATGCACCATAACCGATTCCAAAGAACAAAATAAATGCGATTGTGTAAAGATTTATGCTGAGCTTTCCGTCAGTTATAATTGAAAGGTTAAATGCAGGATTGCCTTGTTTCCATAGCAGAAGAATAATAAGTACTCCAACATAGCAAATCAGGGCCAGTGATACATAGCGTACAAGAGAAGCTTTTTGGCCTTTCTTTTGTGATGTTTTTACGGTCATAAGGAAGAAGGGAACGGAGAAAACGTAGCCAAGTACCATCATAGGGAGATAAAGTGAATCGTAGTTGCCCATCATACAACCGTATAGCATACAAAGAACAGTAACGTTTGTTGCGATTGCCAGAGCAAGTTTACATCCGCCTCCTGCAACCATAAGGCGCTGAAGAGGTTTATTATTTTTTATTATTTTAATATAGTCACTGATTTTGATCTTTTCCTGCTTACCGCCAAGACCGAAGTATTTTTCATTATCTTTTTCCCAAATACCGATAATTGCGAGTATTGTGAGCAGAACGGACACGGAGATTCCGATAGGTGTCATAACGGCAAACCATGTTGCATTATAGTCACCTATAATATTATCGCCTGCGAGGATAGGGCCGATAAATTGCATTACACCCATACCAGCAAGTGATCCAACAGTATTAAAAATTGTAAATAGAGGACGTTGTTTGGGGTCATCTGTTAAAACAGGCTGAGCTGCGCGAGTAACTGATGTCTGGAATGTATATCCAATAACCCATATTGCGTATAGGAGCGTGAACGCGATATAACGTGCCCACATGACTGTATCAGGGATCATAGGTGTGAAAACGTATAACACTATAACGGATATTGACATTATAACGTTACCAATAACCATAAATGGACGAAATTTACCGAACTTGGTATTTGTCTTGTCCATTAATGCACCAATTATAGGGTCTGTTATTGCATCAAACAAACGCATAACCGTAACCATAATTGAAGCAAATCCTAAAAGTCCAAGTACATTTTCTCCGAAAGTTGCAACATATGAGAGAATAAGTACAAAATACACATTTGTTGCACCGTTATTAAGAGGGAATAGTGCAAGCTGATAAAGCTTTGCACGATTCATTGTTTGAT
>JAFXGC010000097.1 GCA_017513325.1 Clostridia bacterium | reverse complement strand
CATAAACACAAGTGTTCCGTCCTTACAAACAGAAGGACCATGGGGGCATGTTACAGGAATTTTAATAGGTTCAGACCATGTTACGCCATAGTCCTCAGAAACTTTAACATAATATGCATCAAGCTTTGAATATTCTTCAGGAGGAAGCTTTTTCCAAGCATCAATCCAACCACAGATGAGTTCATGAGCACACTCACCATAAAAATCATATTCTGTGATATCCTGCATAAAATCTTTAGGAGCTTCTGTAAACCAACTCATTACGATTTTGCCGTCGCCAAGGTAGCAAAGACCAACGTCACGATCATCACCGTATGAATCGTTTACAATCATAGGAGGAGTCCATGTCTGACCCTCATTAAAGCTTAACCACATACAGTTTTTACCTGTAGGATCTACGTGTGAAAGACGCATAGAAGATGCTCCTGCATAAAGAACTCCACGATCATCTTTACAAACACTCGGCCATCCGCTATGAACAAAGAAAGTGTCTTTAGGCTGATACACAAAGCCATACTGCACTTCGGGAGTGATTATCTTCATAATTTTCTCCTTATATAAAACTAATTATTTACCGTTAAGACGCCATTTACAAGCAAGAAGACTTGTCATGTCTTCATCACCATACGCCTGATAATATACTGTATATAAACTTCCATCTTCAAGTTCAACAGTACTGGGATAACCCAAGTCATGCTGGTTAGGGCTAACTCTGAGATCAAGTTCATAATCTTCTGTCCATGTTTCTCCATTATCATAAGAAACTACAGCTTTCTCGCCCATTTTACCATAAGTTCTGCAACTGTAAGAACAGATAACTGCTCCACTGCTGTGAACCATAAGATGAGGAGGAGCACCGTCAAGCTCACCAATTCTCTTAGGTGTTGACCATGTTTTACCCTTATCATCAGAGAATGTTATGAAAGTGGTGAAAAACTCAGCGTTATGAACACGAATAGCACCAAGGAGTCTACCATTGGGCAATTCTATTGCGTGAGGTTCGTGCATATCCACATAACCATCAAGTCCTTCTCCAAGCGGAACTTCTCCGGTGAACTCCCAAGAATAACCGCCATCATGGCTGGAATATACAACAATAGGGTCGTTAGTTCCATACTCGGGATCCATTTTCTTACCCATAAAGATAAGGGTTCCATCAGCACAAACAGATACACCGTGAGGATTGGTAAGAGGCACTCTGATAGGATCAGACCAAGTTACACCGTAGTCTTCAGAAACTTTAACATATGCACCAACAAGCTTTTCACAAGTGCCTTCAGGAAGGTGACGAAGAGCCTTTGCAATTCCGTTTACAACCTGGACATCTACACGGTCAAACCAGGTACAAGCGTCCAGGTGCTCCCAATACTCAGGGTGAAGTTCATTGAACCATGTTACAACCATCTTGCCATTACCGCAATATGTTATACCCATATCTCTGTCATCAATATACGAATCGTTTACAATAATAGGTGGAGTCCAAGTCTTACCTTCGTTAAAGCTAAGATACATACAGTTTTTTCCACAAGGGTCAACATGTGACATACGATATGATGAAGCTGTTGTATAAAGCACACCTCGATCATCTTTACAAACAGTAGGCCAGCCGTTATATCTGAAAAAATTACCTTTAATATTATTTACTCGAAAATATTCAACTTCTGGTTTAAATAATTCCATTCTGTTACCTCCCGGTTGTTTATTTATTTATATATTTGCGAACGATCTCGTTCATTTGCTCCATCTTGTCATCCATATCACGAAGCAGCTTAAGCTGATTTCTTGCTCTGTCTCTGTTCTGTTCAGGATAAAGTATGTGATAATACACGTCTCCACTAAGATAGTCACCAAGAAATCTGATTGCAACTTCCAACGTCATCAGATAAGCACCCATAGGAAATGCAAGGATCTCGTCGTTATTCAACGAATCTCCCAGTTCTCCTACAAACCCTTTGACAAAAGTTTCAAACATATAAAGATCCAGATAAACTTTATCAAGATCTGTTTCGTCTTCAAGCGCACTTGAAGCTCCGAATCTGATTGCATCACCAAAATCATAAAGAACTGAGCCAGGCATAACTGTATCAAGGTCAATAATACAAACACCTTCTCCGGTGCATGCATCCATCAAAACGTTATTGAGTTTTGTATCGTTATGGGTTACACACAGTTTAAACTTACCTTCTTCAAGACCATCAAGAATAAATGAACAAAGATGCGCTTTTGAAAGGGCGAAATCAATTTCTTCTTTCATTTCAGTAACTCTTCCGCAAACATCTGCTTCAACTGCAGCCTTGAAATCATTCATACGTTTAACTGTATTATGAAAATCAGGGATGGTAGTATAAAGAGTTTCCGCAGGATAATCTGCTAACTGCTTGAAGAAACGTCCAAATGCTACTGCACTCTTATAAAACAGTTCGGGGGAATCAGCATAATCATGAGCAACAACGTTATCAACTTCCAAAAAAGCTCTCCAATATCCTCCATCAGGATCTATAAAATAGTCTCCGCCATCTTTGGTAGGAATGATTTTTCTCACTTCTCTGTCAGGATTACCACCTGCTGCTTTAACCTTGGCAGCTACATGAGAACAAACTCCCTTGAGATTTGCCATAAGTTCTTCAGGGCTGGAAAAAATGCTTGTATTCACTCTGTTCAAAACATAACGAGGAAATCCTTCTCCACAAGAAACAAAATATGTATCATTTATATGTCCCGAGTTGCAACGCTTATAAAACACAGGGTCTGCGGCAAAAGCAAAAGCCATACCAGCATCTCTTAAATATTTAGCTTCCATAATTTCAACTCCATTAACAGTTGTGTTATTTGATTACTATCAGTAACACACTAAATTTCGCATTTTACAAAGTCAATTACAGGTACTTAGCTGCAATCTCCTTCATCTGTTCCATTTTGGAATCCATATCAGCAACAAGTTTAAGCTGATTTCTTGCTCTGTCAAGATTATGTCCGGGATAACGAGTGTGGAAATATGTATCTCCCTCAAGATAGTCTGTAAGGAATCTGATGCCAACTTCAAGTGTCATAAGATAAGCACCCATAGGAAGCGCCATTATCTCGTCATTTGTGAGAGAATCACGAAGTTCTCCAACAAATCCGTCAACATATGTGGAATACATTTCAAGATCCATATAAACCTTATCAAGATCTTTCTCATCTTCAGGCGCACTGGAAGCACCGAATCTGATTGAATCTCCGAAATCATAAAGAACAGAACCGGGCATTGTTGTATCAAGGTCAATAATACATGTACCTTCACCTGTTTTTGCATCAAGAAGCACGTTATTAAGCTTTGTATCGTTATGGGTTACGCAAAGCTTAAAACGACCGTCAGCCAATCCGTCAAGGATATAGGAGCATACGGGTTCTTTGGAAAGTGCAAACTCGATTTCATTCTGAACATATGCTGCTCTTCCCATCTTATCCTCTTTTATCGCATTTTTGAGGTTATTCATTCTGTTTACAGTGTTGTGGAAATTAGGAATAGTCTCAGTCAATGTTTCAGCAGGATAATCAGCCAACTGATTGAAATATTTACCGAAAGCTACAGCGCTCTTTCTGAAAAGTTCGGGAGAGTCAGGAAGATTATAAGAAACAACATCATTGATGAACAAATAAGCTCTCCAGTAACAATTATCAGGGTCAACGAAATAGTCACTACCTTCTTTAGTTTTTATTATACGTCTAACCTGTCTGTTAACATCTCCGCCTTCAGCTTCAATCTTCTTTGCTACATGCTCACAAACACCTCTGATGTTCTGCTGAAGTTCAATAGGTTTTGTGAATATAGATGTATTTACTCTTTGAAGAAGATACATAGGCTCGCCATCATCACAATAAACAAAAAAAGTGACATTGATGTGTCCCGCATAGCATCTTTCGTACTTAACAGGTGCTTTAGCAAAGTCAAAAGCTGCACCGGCCTCATTAAGATATTTGATTTCTTCCATCTTAAGCTCTCCGTTTCTGATATAATTATAGATAAAATTATTATTTTGCACAAATACTACACATAATTTCTCTTTTATCATTATAACTTATACATATACCGTATGTCAAGTAATTTAAGTCAAAATTGGCATTTAAAACCTAGATTTAAGACATATTTTTTGTTTAAATTACATATAAACTCAAGCAATAATACAGCATTTTTTCTATTGACTTTAGAAATTTAAAGTGATATACTCTAATCTATATTATTTTTGTCATCCCTGAAAGGAGTTCACATATATGAACAGAGTTTTTAATTTTTCCGCAGGTCCTTCTATGCTGCCCCTGCCCGTACTTGAAAAGGCAGCCGCTGAACTTGTATGCTATGAAGATACAGGTATGTCTGTTATGGAAATGAGCCACCGCTCACCTGCTTATGATGCAATCATCAAAGCTGCAGAAGCAACTCTCCGTACACTCATGAATGTCCCTGACAACTACAAGATTCTTTTTATGCAGGGTGGCGCTTCAACTCAGTTTGCAGCAGTTCCCCTCAACCTTATGAAAACAGGTAAAGCCGACTATATTCTTTCCGGTCAGTTTTCCACTAAAGCTTATAAAGAAGCTCTTAAATATGGCGATGCTCAGGTTGTAGCATCTTCAAAAGATGACAATTTCTCTGTTATTCCCCAGACAACCAGAGAATCATTCCGTCCCGATGCAGATTATGTGCACGTATGCTTCAACAATACTATTTACGGTACAAAATACAACTACATTCCCGACACAGGTGATATTCCTCTTGTAGCCGATATGTCCTCCTGTATTATTTCTGAGCCTGTTGATGTTTCAAAGTTCGGTGTGATCTACGCAGGAGCACAAAAGAATATGGCACCCGCAGGTGTTACTGTTGTTATCATTCGTGAAGATCTTCTTGGCAATGCTCGCCCCGAAACACCTTCCATGCTTGATTGGAAACTTATGGCAGATAACGACTCAATGTATAACACACCTCCCTGCTACTCCATTTATATGCTCAAGTTGGTTTGTGAATGGGTTAGAGATCTTGGTGGCCTCGAAGCAATGAAAGCTCACAACGAAAAGAAGTGTGCTATCCTTTACGATTATCTCGATAGTCAGGATTATTATATCGCACCCGTTAAGCCCGAGTGCCGTTCTATGATGAACGTTACTTTTGTTACCGGCGATGCAGATCTCGATAAAAAGTTCGCTTCTGAAGCTGGAAAAGCCGGCTTCTCAAATCTCAAAGGACACCGTTCTGTTGGTGGTATGAGAGCTTCCATCTACAATGCAATGCCTATTGAAGGCGTTGAAGCTCTTGTTGAATTTATGAAGAAATTTGCAGCAGAAAATCCCAAGAAATAATTGATCCACGAGGAAAACAAAATGTACAATATCCATTTGCTAAATAAAATCGCCAAATGCGGCACAGACAGATTTGACAACAATAAATATGCAATAACAGAAGACGTAAACGCAGCAGACGCTATTATGGTAAGAAGCGCAGCTATGCACGAAATGGAGTTTGATTCCAAGCTTCAGGCAATCGCCCGTGCAGGTGCAGGTGTAAACAATATCCCTGTTGACGCTTGTGCTGAAAAAGGTATCGTTGTTTTCAATACACCCGGTGCTAATGCAAACGGCGTTAAAGAGCTTGCAATAGCAGCTATGCTTCTAGCCTCAAGAGATATCGTTGGAGGTATTCAGTGGGCAGGAACACTTACAGAAAATGTAGCTAAAAGCGTTGAAAAAGGAAAGAGTGCTTTTGCAGGCTGCGAGCTTAAAGGGAAAACACTTGGCGTTATAGGCCTCGGTGCAATTGGTGGTATGGTTGCAAACGCTGCTCAGTCCCTCGGAATGAAAGTTATCGGCTGCGACCCCTTTATGAGTGTTGATGCAGCATGGAGACTCTCCAGCGGTGTTGTTCACGCATCCAACTACGAAGAAATTTATAAGACCGCTGACTATATTTCACTTCACGTTCCTTCAACAAAGGATACTAAGGGTATGATCAACGCTGACACAATCGCTATGATGAAAGACAGCGTTAAGATCATCAACCTTGCAAGAGCAGATCTTGTTAATTCAGAAGATCTTAAAGCTGCACTTGAAAGTGGCAAGGTTTCAAAGTATGTTACAGACTTTCCAACAGAAGAAACAATCAACAGCCCCGGAATTATCGCCATTCCTCACCTCGGCGCATCCACAAGTGAATCTGAAGACAACTGTGCAATTATGGGTGCAGATCAGTTGGTTGACTTCATAGAAAACGGTAATATCAAAAACAGTGTAAATTACCCTGCCATCTCTATGGAACGTAGCGGTGAAGCTCGTCTTGTTGTTCTTCATAAGAATCAGCCCGATATGCTCAGCCGCATCACAGCGGTACTCTCAGCTGACGGAGTTAACATTGAAAACATGGCAAGCCGTTCCAAAGGGGCATTCGCTTGCGCACTTCTTGATTGCGTTTCCGAGATCAAGGATAAATATGTTGCTGATATTGCTGCAATCGACGGCGTTATCAGAGTGCTTGTAAAATAATTTAAGGATAAAAGGAAGCCAAGCGCTTCCTTTTTCTGTGATATTATGAAGGTATTATTTGAAAATAAAAACTTGATATTTGCTGTTAAGCCGCGAGGTGTTTCTTCTCAAAGCTCAAACGGAGATAATATGATATCACTCCTCTCGGAGCAAACAGGAGGAGAGATATACCCTGTCCACCGCCTTGACACCGCTACAGGTGGAGTTATGGTCTACGCAAAAAACAAAAAATACGCTGCATCTTTATCAGATACAATCGCCAAAAACCATCCCGACAAGCGATATTGGGCAATCGTACGTGGGCAAATTGACTCCGAAGGAGTAATGGAAGATTTTTTGTGGCACGATAAAATCAAAAACAAATCTTTTGTTGTAAAAAGCGAGAGAAAAGGCGCAAAGAAAGCAAGTCTCGAATACAAGGTGATTGCCGAAAATGAAATAAACGGCGAAATATATACACTTGTAGAAATCAAATTACACACCGGCAGAACCCACCAGATTCGTGTTCAGTTTGCCTCACGTGGTCATTCACTTGTAGGAGATGGAAAATACGGAGGCAAATCAGGATATCCCCTTGCACTTTGGTGCCATTCACTTACACTCCCTAACGGAATGTCCTATTCTTGTCTGCCCCCCGAAAACGAAGTACTTTGGGAAATATTTAACGAAAAATAAAAGAGGCTCTTTGAGCCTCTTTTTACTTTATGTAATTCTCGTATATATGAACTGCTATATTCTCGTTATTTGAACAGATCACGGCATCAGACGCATCTTTGAGAACGTCCAGTGCGTTTGACGTTGCAAGAGCAAGACCTGCTTCGTTAAGCATCGAAAGATCGTTTCTACTGTCGCCCACAGCGATCACTTCTGAGAGTGGAATTGAGAGTTTATTCGCCAGTTTGATGAGCGCCGCGCCCTTCAATGCGCCTTTACGGATAATCTCAAGATTTCCCTTTGTAGAAGCTGTGATGTCCACATCTCCCATAGCTTCAAGTGCTTTATAGCACTCTTGCAATTCTTCTTCGTGACGGAAAAATATACTGAGCATTTCTGCTTCTCTGTCCTGCGAAAAATACGCATCAAAATCATCCATCATTTCATTGGTTGTACGAATATGCTTGCGATAGTAATCGTTTACACAATAATAATCAAACGCTTCATCACTAACTTTATCAGCAGGTGTTATAGACTTCTGATCATAGTGGATAGTCATAGTTACCTGATAATTCTTCAAAAGCTGAAATATTTCTCTGAAGCGCTCCACAGTGAAGCAATGAGTCATCTTTTCCCCTGTTACTTTATCATAAATAACGGCTCCGTTGGATGAAACAATATATCTGATATCATTGCACTCCACAACATTACGTGGCATTTCATACATCGCTCTGCCTGTTACGGGAACAAAAAGCACTCCGGAATCAGTTATTTTTTTTATAGCATCAAAATTCTCTTTTGTTACTTCCGCATTATCAGAGAGAAGCGTTCCGTCAAGGTCACTTGCAATTAGTTTATATGCCATATGAGCACCTCATTTGTTTTTTATTTATGATATCACACTTATTCAACAAAATAAAGACATTTTTATTTTTTAGTATATTCTACACAAAATTATTGATTTATCGTTACATTTATTTTATAATATAATCAAATAAACAAAAAGGAGACTGATATATTATGAATCGTTTTGTACTTAACGAAACTTCTTATCACGGATACGGCGCAATTTCTGCTGTTGCTGATGAAATCAAAGCCAGAGGTTTTGCAAAAGCATTCGTTTGCTCAGACCCTGATCTTATTAAATTCGGTGTTACAAAAAAAGTTACCGATATCCTTGACAATGCCGTTATTCCCTACGAGATCTACTCAAATATTAAAGCAAACCCTACGGTTGAAAATGTCCAGACCGGTGTTGACGCATATAAAGCAAGTGGTGCCGACTGCATAGTAGCTATAGGCGGCGGTTCCTCAATGGACACTGCAAAAGCTATCGGTATTATTATAAACAACCCTGAATTTGCTGACGTTGTAAGTCTTGAGGGAGTAGCTCCCACAAAGAACAAGTGCGTTCCCATCATCGCTGTCCCCACAACTGCAGGTACAGCAGCCGAAGTTACAATCAACTATGTTATCACAGATGCTGCAAATAACCGCAAGATGGTATGTGTTGACGTTCACGACATTCCCGTTGTTGCTGTTGTTGACCCTGATATGATGGCTTCTATGCCCAAGGGACTTACTGCAGCCACCGGTATGGATGCACTTACACACGCAATTGAAGGCTATATCACAAAAGGCGCGTGGGAACTTTCCGATATGTTCCACATTAAAGCTATCGAGATCATTGCTCGTAGTCTCCGAGCTGCTGTTAATAATGAAGCAGACGGACGCGAAGGTATGGCCCTTGGTCAGTATGTGGCAGGTATGGGATTCTCTAATGTTGGACTTGGTATAGTTCATTCCATGGCTCATCCTCTCGGAGCTCTTTATGATACCCCCCACGGTGTAGCAAACGCTATAATCCTTCCCACAGTTATGGAATATAACGCTCCTTACACAGGCGAAAAATACCGCGATATCGCTCGTGCTATGGGTGTTGAAGGAACTGATACAATGACTCAGGAAGAATATAGAAAAGCTGCAATTGATGCCGTTAAACAGCTTTCTGCCGATGTTGGTATTCCTGCTGATCTTAAGGAAATAGTAAAGGCTGAAGATATCGATTTCCTTTCTCAGTCTGCATTCGATGATGCTTGCCGTCCCGGCAATCCCAGAGAAACAAGCAAGGAAGAAATTGCAGAGCTTTACAAGTCACTTCTTTAATCTTAATCACACAAAAAACGGGCTGAAATCAGCCCGTTTTTATTTTTAAAGTTTTCAGGTATTCTTTTTGCTCTTTGGATATACGCAGACTCTCAACTGATTTTTGTATTGTTTTATTATGCGTCCACACATCTAGTTTTTTATCCTCCAAATACGGCAATACACTTTCCCACTGTTTTGCAAGCGCTGTTGCAAAATACCAGGCACGTACCATATTTACGTAATAGTCATCTATACTGATCTCTGCCACCATATCAGCATAAATAATTCTAAAATCATCCTCAAGGAAATGACGCATAAGCATATTAACTGCAAAACGCACAGTATATGTGTGACGATATTTGATCCACCTGTTTATATACTCAAGTAGCTCAGTTTTATGTTTTACAAACAACTTGGGAGACAACTGATCACAAGTTGCCCAATTATCTATATAGGGTAAAAAACGCTCAACCTCTATTATGCATTTATCAAAATCTTTAAATTCGGCGATTATAAAATCATGGATTTGATTCTCTTCATAATATTTATGCGGTAAATCAAGAAGAAATTCTTTGTAATTATCCGATTTATATAACTCTTTTGCTAAAGACTTTAGTTGAGGTGTTTTAACTCCTATTATATATTCAGGATCGATATTAGGTATCAACGATGAATTGAATTTTTTGAATTTTTCATCTGACAGCAAAAACAATCTTTCATTTAACTCTACACTTCTCATCTTTACGTACTCTTAGCAACAATCCCAATTGTAAAGAACATTAGAAAAATCCCTGCGCCTGAGATTTTCTTTTGAAATAAAAAAATTGCACACACCACAATCGCCAAACATTATCAATTCTCTTTCATTAGACACTGCACTATTAAGTTGGAATAATAAGGTGTCATATTCTTTAAACTTATTCTCTCTGGGGTCAAATTGAGTAAAATACGGATAACCCCCAACTTTAGAATAAGGGACTATAAGGGAATCGTATAGAGAATCAAATATGCCGTCCTCAACCTCCCCGAATTTTTCCTCAAAAAGGTCCTGAGCACCGTCAACAGAAAAAGGCATCGCTTCTTTTACTCTATTAAAAGAGATTCTAAAGCTTCCTTTTACAGGGAATACTTCACTTGCAACATTAAAGGGACTGCTTTCAAATACGCTTTCATCCTCATCATATAGTACTCTGAAATTCTTCTGTTTGTTCTGTTCATGGAAATCCAAACCATAGTTTTCATTTTCAGCAATATAAAAACGGAGAACACCTTTACTTGGAAAATCTTTTAAAGGCGGCATCTCTGAGAAAAATATTGCCGCGAGCAAGCGCATAGGATTTCCTCTTTCATCAATGGGAGCGCGCTCATTAAGTTTGCCCCCAACAACACTTTTTCCGCTTTTAGCTCCAATCTTAATCTTGATGCTCTCTAACTCTGTCATCACCTGCCATCTTCTTGCTAACTCATCAACTACAGACAAGTCTCCTGATATTTCTTGCAAAGATTTTTTAAGCCACTTTGCATCACCACCATTCGAAATGGATCTGTTGTAGTACTCCCTGCTTCTAACGATATCGCGTTTCATAGCATATATAAACGCCAAATAGTCTGCTGAATTTCTCAAATCCGGCTTTAAATCCAAAGCTTTAAGAAATAACCCTTCAGCTTCATCTCTTGCTCCTGCTTTAAATAAAACAGCGCCCAAATTATTGTATGCCATAGGGTTAGATGGATCAGCTTCAATAGCTGCCTTGTAACAGTCAATCGCCTTTCTGTAATCATCCATTTTTACGTAGATCAAACCTAAATTTGAAAGCGCCGTACTATGAGATGGATTTAATCTTAAAACATTATTGTACTCATCAATGGCTTTACCTGGCATTTCAAGGTCATCATAACAAAGTGCCATAACAAGTGATACAGCTTCTTTATCTCGTACTCGGGAGCACTTATCCTTCAATTTTATCAATTTTTTCAGTGAATCCTTCATTCTATCTTCATCGTATAGTCTATAACACTCCACCAGTTGATCAAAGCTTTTCTTATCATCTATAAAAACGCCTTTGAGCTGTTCGCTATAAAATTTTTTATAGTAATTCAAAGGTCTTCTAACTTGTCTATGTCCTTTAAACATTTTGAATATACCCAATGTTCCTACAGCCAATGAGGATGCAGCTTTGATTATAGTAGCGCCGTCCGGTATATTATTATTTATCACTGCGTCATATATCATATAAGAAATGACGGAAATAACTAATCCGAGCCACACAACCAACACGATTATTTTTCTCATAACAAACCTCCCCTGCTATTCTAAAATATATACTATCACTTCATAGTTTTTAAGTCAACCTACACTTGAATAAGTTATACATTTATGCTAAAATGATAAAAAACACTGGAGGTATCATATGACACCTTACGAGATAATCGAAGATATAAAATCTGATAGAGTTAAAAAGGTAATATTTGACGGAGACACAGGCGCAGACGGCGACGATCAATTTGCTCTCGGTCTTGCTCTGCGTTCACCTAGAATGAATGTTGTTGCTGCCAACTCCGCGCCTTTTAACGATGATTCAGCTGATATGGCTGCCGCGGGCAAGCTTGAAAACGACGAGATAATAGCAGCAGCGGGTATGACAGGACAAGTTAAATCCTGCTGTGGATCCCCTGATTTTATAACAAGAGCAGGATCTCCTATGCACTCAGAAGCGGTTGATAATATCATCAACGTTTGCCGTGAATCCGACGAACCTGTTTATATTGTCATAAGCGGTTGTTGCACAAATGCTGCTTGCGCACTTGCTCTAGCCCCCGATATTGCTGACAAACTAATTGTTCTGTGGCTTGGACTAGACAATCTTGACGGTCAGCGCAATACATGTGAATATAACTATCACAATGATGTTGAAGGTGGAAAACTCCTCTTCTCTCTTGCAAAAAATATGGTGCTTGCAGTTGCAGGCAGACTAGTTGCTCCATTTCAGCGTTCAAACGAGCAAATAATGAACCTGTATGCTCACGGTGATGAGCTGTGCAGGTGGCTAGCAAACCGTTTCTGCGAAATAAGTTGGGCACAAGGACTATGGGATTACTGTGCTGACGGAGTTCTCGCTTTTCCTGAAGCTTTTACATACGAAGTTGTTAACACACCCATTTTTAAAGAAAATGGTGAAATAGAAAGCTTTGATCCGTCAAGGCAAATGGTTGCAATCAATAAAGTAGACGTTGAATATCTTATGACAGAGGCTCTCAAGCTTATGGGTGTTTATAAAGGGGATATATTTTAAAAAGCTGTTCCTAAAAGGAACAGCTTTTTTATTACACTATTTCAATAGTAACTAAATTGTTAGTCAGACAATTCTCTCCTATAAAGAGATCAATATGACCTTTTTCTACAACATACTTATTTTCAAAGTTATAGAATCCAAGGCTTTCTGCACCAACATTAAATACAACTTCTTTTTCTTCTCCGGCAGCAAGCTCTATCTTTTCAAATCCCTTCAATTCACGAATGGGACGCATACATGAAGCAACATGATCTCTGATATAAAGCTGAACAGTTTCCTTGCCCGTTCTCTCGCCTGTATTTTTAATTTTTGCTGCAACACGCACATTTTCACCTGCCAGCAAGCCATCAAGCGATATTGTAGCTTTATCTACCTCAGGAGCACTATATTCGAAAGATGTATATGACAAACCGTAACCAAAAGGATACATGGGTGAACCAAGCGAGTCAATATAGTTCTGTGCATAACCTTCACCGTAATACCCATCAACGTTTCTACCACTTTTTGTTATATTATAGTAAAGGGGAATCTGTCCTGTTTTTCTGACAAAAGTAACCGATGTTTTACCGCAAGGATTATATTCACCAAATATAGTTTTAGCTGCAGCGTGTGCACATCTTGTTCCGCCATGCCAAGCAATAAGAATTGCATCAAGATAAGGTTCAATATTCTCAAGAGCAAGTGGCCTTCCACAGAAAATTACACCAACCACCTTTTTACCGCTCTGTTTTGCTTTTCTAGCCATCTCAACCTGATTGGGTGCAAGAACAATATCTGCAGAACACCTTGCTTCGCCCGTTGCCGCATGACTCTCACCAAGAGCAAGTACTATAACGTCATTCTGCGAGAAAATATATGTACAGTCATCGTGAAGAACACCTTCATAACTATGATGAATATGTCCCTTCTGACCGGCCATAACTTCATTCATTGCCTCCAGGAAATTAGGAGTTGAAGCTCCAAGGTATCCATCAAGTGCCCAGCTACCCTGAAGCGCTCTGCGCTCATAAGTAAACGGACCATAAAGAGCCACCTTCATATCCTTTGACAAAGGAAGAAGATTATCTTCATTTTTAACCAATACCATTGATTCTGCGGCAATCTTTTCAGAAAGTTTAATATGTTCAGTTCTGTCAACCTTATAAGGTTCCTTATAAGGCTTCTCAAATAATCCTTTCGCTATTTTGATTTTAAGAACTCTCTTAACTGCCAAATCTACTACTTCTTCAGATATCTCACCTGAAAGAACAAGGTTCTCAAGGTTAGCTATATAGTGATTATCTGTCATCTCCATATCAAGACCAGCAGTAAGAGCCAATCTTGCACAATCAGCACTATTTCTTGCAACTCCCTGCTTCATAAGCTGATGAACTGCCGTCCAATCAGATACAACAAATCCTTCAAATCCCAACTCACCACGAAGAATATCTGTGAGATACTTTTTAGAAGAAGTAACAGGCTGACCGTTTATATCGTTAAAAGAGGACATAACTGTCGCTACGCCTGCCTTTACGGCTGCACGGAAAGGAGGCAAAATACTATTAAAAAGTGTATAGTCGGAAATCTCAGTTCTGAAATAATCTCTTCCGCCTTCTGACGCACCGTATCCAACATAATGTTTTGCACAAGCAAGCATGCTATCGTCAGCAGTGAGGTCTTCTCCCTGAAAACCTTTAACCATAGCTTCGGCCATTCTGCTCGCAAGATATGGATCCTCTCCCTGTCCCTCAATGATTCTTCCCCAACGAGGTTCGTGGCAAACGTCTATCATAGGAGAAAAAGTCCAGTGAACACTTTCGGAAGCCGCCTCTTTAGCAATGCAATGATAACATTTTTTCACCAGCTCAGGGTCAAATGAACACGCAGCAGCAAGTCCTATGGGATAAACAGTGTGATGTCCGTGAATAACATCTCGTCCATAAAGCAATGGTATACCCGTTCTGCTTTCTTCAACAGCTACTTTCTGTAGTTCATTCAAAAGGTCAACCATTACAGCCTGCTGCTCTTCATTACCCGCTGTAGGTGAATTGCAAAGGATGAACGAACCAATTTCACCGCGGCGAATTCGTTCCTTTGTTTCTTCGAGATTTCCAGCTACAGGCTGAGGTACCTGATTAAGCTGTCCTATTTTTTCTTTTAAAGTCAGCGTACAGAGTATCTCTTCTGCTCTTTTCTCAAACTTTTCGTACATAAAAACCTCCTCAATCTATAATCGAGTATTCAAACAATTCGTAGTGAAGCTTTGTACCTACATCCACTCCCTGTGGAAGAAGCGCAAGCGCGATGAATAGATCTTCATTGCAAAAGCCATTTAAGTCTCGAAGATATGCGTATTCACCCTCTATTTTAACAACCATATAATCTTTAGATTCCATTCATTGCTCTCCAAAAATAGCTTCAATTTCATCATTCATAGAAATCTCATCATTTGTGATGCATCTCAATTCTACGACATCTCCTTTGTTCAATTCGCTTCCACCATGAGCTTCTTCTTTATCGACCGAAAGGACGAGCATTCCGTGTGGCCAAAGAATATCACTTATGTCTCGACCATCTGCAAATGAATTAGTTCTGACAGTCACTTTTTTGTATAACGTCTTCATAATTCCACTTTCACGAACCTGTTCTTCTCTTTTTTCAACAACAACATCGTTTATTGACTTCACCGCAAGTATTTCCGTTATAGAATAAGAAATAATTACAGCCAGAATTATGTAAACAATATTTTCAAAACACCCAAGTGCTTCCACCGCAAAGACTACAGCAGTCAGTGGCATTTTCATCATAGCAGAAATACAGCACACAAGCCCAAGTACTATTATTAATCCATAATAACTGTTATCAAGATTTAAAAAGTCTATAGAAATATTGGCAACAATAGCCGAAACAGCAGCACCGATAGCAAGTAACGGTAAGAACACGCCACCGGTTATACCGTTGGTGTTCGCAGAAAGCGTTAGTATAGATCTTATTATTACTATTGCGATAAGAGAAATCAATGGAATCGAATTCTCTAACATATGTAGCGAAAGCTCGTGGCCTGTTGAAATAAAATCAAGAGATATTATTCCACAAACCAAAGAAACAAAAAACACTATAAATATTTTAAAATAATGAGGTATTCTTTTAAATTTTATATTATATATTTTATCAAGCAATGAGTACAATTTCAAGAACAAAACTGCAAACAAACCCAGAACCATTGCAACAAAAGCTGGAATAAAAACATCTCTTATTGTCAATTTGGGCATTTTAATCAAAGGAAACAAACTAGCACTTATATTAAGAAGTGGAGCAACTATTTCTGTTGTCAAACCAGCAAAAATAACCGATGTGGCAGCTGATATTAATATCATTGGAGAAATTCTCCTATGAGCTTCTTCAATAGCAAAAACAAAACCAGAAATAGGAGCACCTGTGGCTACAGAAAAGCCCGCGCAAGCCCCTCCTGTCATTGAATACCTCTCCCAAGCCTTACGGTTCTTTTCTTTCTTTTTATTCTGCCAAAGCCTCGAAACACCTGCGCCTACAGCACATCCCATCTGCACAGATGGTCCTTCATTGCCCAACGGTACACCAAACAAAAAAGATGTTAGTGAAAATGTAAATACACCAAAAAGATTTTCAATCCACTTGAGGTTTATTATACCTCTAAGCGAAGCAATAGCCGTAGGAATTCCGCCGCCTTTAATATTAGGATATTTCTTATAAACTTTAGACATAATCCACGCAGTCAGCAAAAACAACACTAAAACTATCGGAAACATCCACATCTTTTCAAAGAAATGCTCGTAAGTATACTCTGTAAAATGAATTATATGTTTTGCTAAAAATTTATAAATATTAACTATCAGCGAAGTTATTATTCCTGTTATTGCTCCAAGCACAACCGTTGGAAAGAAGAGATTTATAAACTTGCTGTTGACTTTATTCATTCTTTTCATAAATAATCCTTGTATGTTTTTCTAGCTACTATATTATCACCAAAATGAAACAAAATCAATATAAAAAAGCCCCAAAGGGCTTTTTTATACACTACGAAAACCTCGTCCTATTATTTCGCTGCTTGTAGTAACTATAGTAAAAGCAGTTGGATCAACTTCTCTAACCTTTTCGCGAATGCGGATAGCTTCAAATCTACGACAAACTGTATGGAGCATAGTTCTGTCTTCACCCGTATATTCACCTACAACCTTATGCGCAGTTACACCATGATTAAGTTCTTTCATAACAAATCTTGAAATTTCTTCAGGATATTTTGTTATTACTATGAAATACTTACAGCTGTTCATAGATTCAATAACAGTATCAACAATAAATGCTTT
>JAFXGC010000096.1 GCA_017513325.1 Clostridia bacterium | reverse complement strand
CAGATATGAAAAAAATGCAACTCCCTATGACTGAACAATGGCAGAACAGTATGAATTCTTATGAAAACAGCGAAGAAGTTATTAATCTATTGAAAAGTGCAAGTCTTGAAGCTTTAGCCAAGGATTCATACGACTATTCCTTAAAGATCAAATTCAAAAACATTGACGCCACCGAGAAATTTCTGGAAAACAACAGAACAACTATTAAGGATAAAACAGGCACAGAGTATACGCTTTACCTCAGAAAAGAAGCAGGAGAGGTAGATATTGTAAACGTGACTCCCGTTAAGGTTATTGATTTCAATAACATCTCTTATACAACCGAAAGCTACAAATTTGACTTCTGCTTTACATATGATGAAAATGTAGATTACCGTGATCAAGAGGCACTTACATATTTTGATCCCATTACTATAAGCATTGACATTCCGGAGCATTGGAGCGGAAAAGAAGGCAGATATTTTAAATATTTTGATAAAACAGATTATTCAGGATATACAAGCGCCATGAGTATTATGAGGTTGGTTCAGACAGGAGTTACTTTAGATGAAGCAAATTCCAAGGGACTTGCCGGAGGAGAATTATATATGAGTGAGTTCTTCACCGGCACGACCTCAAATGGAAATAATTATTCTTATTTTCTGCAAAGGGAACCCCGCGGAATCGAAGGCTATTATTCTGTGCTGATTCGCATATCTCCTGATTACGTGGTTCACCTTTGCATAGAGGATGAGCTTGAAAGAGAAGATATTACTATGAAGGTTATTGATTCTATCACAATAAACAAATAAAAAACGCCCGATTGGGCGTTTTTTATTTTACCGAAAGCTTATACATTGAATAAAACCGATCAAATTCTTCATCTGACATTTTAGTTAGCTGATCAAAAAGTCTTTCGCCTTCATCATTGTATTCATCAAGCATATCAATATATCTGTCCCACTCCGTATCATCCATATCCAGAAGCATCTCCAATCGGTCCTCAATATTATCGGTTTCTTCTGAATATCTGTTGTATGCTTCTTTATAAAAATCGAAAACTTTTTCATCAGCGGTTTTTATGGTATCAGAGAAAGCAGCCTGACCTGCGAGTTGTGCATAAGAATTTGAATACCCTCCTGTCAGCGAAGATGCCAAACCCATGGCATCGGCAAGTGCCAGTTCTGCACTGTTCTTTACACTGTCACGGTATCGCCTGTATGCTTCATCCTCGTTTACATCATATGAGAATTCTCTTGTTTCAAGTTCTTTGCGCGTTTTTTCTATATCGTCTCTGTATACATCGTCATAGCTAGGTTTTTCTTTGCTTTTCCAGTCAGCATAAGAATCTGAAACATCTTTTTTTAAATTGCTATCACTTGCTATGCCGTCATCAGATACTAAAGAATCGTTAATATGCCCTGCATCCATAAGTATCCTGTATTTTTGCTCATTTAATGCTTCCTGAGCTTTTAATGATACGTCAGATTCAATTGGATCTGAATTAAGCATATTATCATCTTTATTCGTTTTCTTTGCCATTTTCCATCATCCTTTCCAGATCCCTCACAAGATCATCACTAAGATTGTCGTAACTGATATTGGAAAAACCCATATTCACAGCCAAAGTCAACTGATATAACCACGCCATAAGCTTTTCCATATCATATTTATCGCCACTCTGCACGGGAGGATTGCTTATTTTTATTTTCATCATCTTCCTCCCGGTTTATCGCCGCTTTCAGTTGTGTATCTTGTCATAGAAACAAAGCTTACCTCTCCGTGACCGCTGAATCTGAGACGAAAACTATCGCAACGCCGTGGCCTTAGCACAACCGAAATACATCTGAGCGGTCCGTTTTCAGCAGCTATCTTATGCCAATTTCTATCACCGTCATAGCTTATTTCCGCATTAAAATATGAACCTTCAGATAACTTCAGCTTGATTTCAAGTTTGGTGGTTGCTTTTTTACCGGCAAGGTAATAATCAATATCAGGGCTCTCAAGACTCCAGAATATTGTTTTTTCATTATCAACTTCACCTTCACCACCCACTGAATATATCTTTGAACCATCATCGCTGTCTACAAGCATATACAGTTCATTACCACTTCGACAAAACTCAGTGACCTTCATATTATCTTCGCGATACCACTCTTTTTCCGAAGTATCGTATACAAAAAGCTCGTATTCTCCACACTCATTCTCCATTGAAACATAATAGTTTCCGCAGCGGCACCCTGCCGCGGCATTTCGATATATCTCACTTCCAAGAGCTTCATCAATGTTATAGGGCATTCCGCCATTATATGCAACGATTCCGTTATAGGTTTTATAATAAAGAGTATCATCAACGATCACCAAACTTTTGCTGCTTCCGTTTTCTATACCTCTTATGTTGTTTGTGATAACTTTAAAGTCCGATGGGCGAGAACCATATATCCGCAGCACTGAATCTTCCTTGAAGAAGAAAGGATCTCCTTCATAGGTTATTGCTCCTGTAAAAACTCCATCAACACCAACCGAAACCGAATATGAATCAGTTGAGATGCCCTCAAAGCTATACCAGTTTTTCGCATCGCCCAATCTGCAAGCATAAATTTCATTTACAGGCTGCCCTTTTTCATTGATTCCATATCTGCATCCCCACAAACGGTTTCCTGCTGCCGTAACATAGTCCATTTCAGGTATGTTTCGTGAAATTGTGACCAAACTATCGTTTTGTGAAAAATCCGAGTCGAGATAACCTTTCACCACCAGATAATCATCCGTTTCCGGTATATATGCTATTTTATAAAGCCCGTCAAAAACAGTTCCATGTATCTCTATGAAATCGTCTTCATTGAACTCATATGTGTAGTTGAAATTTGAAACATACTCACCTTTCTGTGAGGTATCGTTTTTATATTTCTTACACACAATCTTTACATATCCTGAATCATTCACTTGGTCAATACCCTTTTCATCAGTAGAAATAAACTCAGTTTCAAAGAAAAACTCATCGTTTGCACCATAAGGCAGATCAACTTTTGCTCCCAAATTACCTTTATCTCCAAGATTCATAAGGTTTACATACTTGTTATCAGGAAAGAAATACAAATAACCACCGGAAGCTATCATACAGTTTTCATTACTTGTAAAATCCGCCGTGCTCATAAGAATTTTTGTTTTAAGAATATTATTTTCATAATAGTAAGCTTTGAGTCTGTCGCCACCCAATGTGATAAAAACGTTTTCTCTGATAACACCGTCAATTTTAACGTCTGTAGAAATAAAGGAATTTATTTTTGTAGCATTAAGATCCAGTTTTCCTCTTTTATTCCTGGTTGAAATACAGTTCGGCTCTTTGCCACTCATATTAGTCATATTATAAAAAGAGTTTGCTCCCATTCCTACTCTTCTGTCAAGGCCTCTGAAACCGGCGATGCTCTTCTTATTCTGTAGAATTCTCTTCTGATATGGTATTCTCATATAATTATCCTTTCAATCTTAGAATCAGGCATATGAGTTCTGTTATACCAATCCGTATATGATGCGAAGGCACTAGCAAAAGCTGAAGCACTGTTTTCAAAACTACGGGTGTCTCTGTGCAAAAGATCATTCTGAGCATTGATGTAATGGATATATAGTTCACTGTATGGTTCAGGACATATCAATTCTCTGTCTCTTTGAAGCACTGGATCAGGTTTGGAAAATGGTTCTTTATGTGTCAATATGACCTCATTGTAAATAATATCCTCAATCTGCTGAAGCCATCTGTATTTTAGCTCGCTTTCAACAGTAGAACCTGTATACTTATCAGCAAGAGTGATTGCTTCACTGACTTTCATAATTCCTCCTTCTGAGGATTCTGCCTGCGGCTTTTGCCGCAGGCATTTCCCTCTTTTTAGTTTGAATTTGCCTCAATAAACTTTTCAGCCAAAGTATCGCAACGCTGGCTTTCCTCAATTACCTCTGCAAATCTTACGGGTACAGAGATCATTTTTCCGGTATGAACAAGCATATTTTCGCCATTGACAGCTACATAGCGTTCTGTGTCCGCCTTATTCTTTCTGGGAATAAAGACATCTCTCATCTTCCCCATATCAGTTTGCCTCCATAACAGAAGCAGCAAAAGAAGAAGAGCTTTCCACTCTCAGCATATACTCTTCAACAAGACGGCAGGCAACATTTGCAGCCTTCCAGCCTACAGAAGAACGCTGGTTAAGGGGATCGTTACCATAACCCTTCTGCTTAACAATATGCTCAATACCACCGCCTGCAATATCAGTTGTTCCGTAAGCATTTGCACCAATGAAAAGTGTTGCAAAAACAGCACTGCCATCTCCCGCGCCTTCTCCGGGACAAAGTGTATCACCTGAAGCATATGTGATATCTTCACCATGATCAAGATAGATATACTTAGAGCCTGTGTTCACACCTGCAACTGTGGCTGTTACGTCGCCGTTCTTACCCTTATAGAAAACCTTTCTGCCAAGAATATCAATAGTTACATTTTCGTTTACAGTTACTCTGTACGCAGTTGTTTCGCCTGCGCTGACATTTGAGTCTGTCGCTTCAGCTGTGTATGCAGAAACTGTGAGATTTCTTGCATCAGCGCAAAGATCCGCGCCATAAAAGATTTTAGCTTCGGAAGACTGAACGAAGCGAACACCTCCAAGTGTTCCTATCTCACCGTTAAGAACGTTTTCAGGCTTTGCATACTTCTGGATATCAACCCACTGACCTTCTGCATCCTGCATAAGATCAAATGCCACGTAGGGATGAATTACAGCAACGTAAGAACCGTCAATTGTAGGTGCATTCATTGCTCTGAGCTGTGCAGCCGCCTTGAATACGTCACGAACGCGAAGCTTACAATTACCGTTGATCTGCGATCTGCTGGTAATCTCAGTTTCATTTCCGTTTTCATCAACTGCGGGACAATAGTTTACGTTTGTACCACCCATGATCTGATTACGGACAACTGTATCAATTGTTCTTCCTGCCTGATCAGCAAGCTGTCTAGTTGCTTCAACCACTACAGGATCTACGCTTGTAAGCTCAAGCATATCTGTAAGCTCAACATAGTCACCATACTGGTCTACTGTAGCATTTACAGGTGTTACTGTAAGCTTGCTTCCGGTAGGGGTTACGCCTTCTGTGATAGGCTTCAGCGCCTTAGGAAGGCTGTTGAAACGACGGAATTCAATAGACTTGCCGCCGTTTCTGGGAATAGGACGCTTCTGAGCAAACTGATCAAAAACAAGATTGGGGCTTGCCAGTTCAATAAGTGTTTTATCATAGAATGTTTTCATCTCAGCAGAGAGACCTGCGTTACCCTCTGCATACGCATCAGCGTTTGCTTCGTTGGCATTAACATATGCCTCTGTGCCGTTTACAACATCTCCTGCTGCAAAGATCTGAAGATCAGTTACAATATTTCTTTCCATAATTTTTCCTTTCCTTTTCAGAATTTTACTTTTGCTCCTTTTTCAACTTTGCGAAGAATATCTCTTATGCCGCCTCCCGTAAGAGAAGCAACATTTTTCTTTTCTGATATTCCGCTTTGGTCTCTCGTTCCGTTTTCTTCGGGACGGAGATTGCCGGAGCGCAGAAGCGCAACAGCGTTTTCATAACCTGTCTGTTCAGCCTCCAGCTTAACTTTTTCAATGATTTCGTCGTGATGAACAAAGTTATATGCAGCTTCCATTCCGAATCCACATCTGATAAGTTTTGCAAAAACAGGATTTTCAAGTTCATTCTCAATCTCGAAATCTGAATACTTACTTCTGAGAGCATCTATCTCTGAAAGATATGACCTGTATCTTTTCTGTATTAAATTTTCTTCCGCTCTCTTTTTCAGAACTGTTTTTAACTTTCTTTTCTTCATCGCACGACTGAGTTCCTCGGGAGTACTGCTCTTACAGTCAAGTTCCTCGGAAAGCTCATGCAAAAGATTTTCAATGGGAGTTTCATCATTTACCGTTTCTTTTGCAAATGTTTCGTTTTCTTTCATAAACCGTGCCTTTCTGCTTTATTTTTTAAACTTTGCAAAGTCTGTGCTAATTATAGCCGCCGGTCCAAACTGTTTCTCCCCAATTAAGTTCAGTGGTGCAAATCTGCACCATTCTTTAAAAATCACTTGTAAATATGATAAAAAAATGATAAAATATAGGTCCAAAAATACCCGGAGGCACACTTATGAATGAAAAAGAAATAGGCGAAATTCGCCGCAGAATAACACCTGACAAAACCAGTATCCAAAGAATACGCGGCTGTTATGTCACAGAACAGAGAGAGATTCTTTCAACCTTCAATTCTTCTCTGGCTATGCTCAATGAGATAGAAACTGAAGAACTTCTTCCAATAATAAAAAAGACCCTTTCCGGAACCCACGGAAAGAATCTTATAGATATTGAGTTTTCAACACATCAGGTAGTTTCCGGAGATGAACACAAACTCCTCTCAGAGCTTCGTTCCAGTTCACTTGAAAACGATGAGGCGGTTGATACTCTTTATAAAAATATTATAGAAACGGTTCAGATCGAAGGCAGTTATCTTATTCTTCTTGCAAGCGATAAATACGATGTTTTCAGCTACAGTGGTGATGGCTCAAAGGATGAAGACTCAACGACAGTGTTCTCATATTTTCTTTGCTCCATATGCCCCATAAAACTGACAAAGCCGGCACTCAGTTACTATGGAGATCAATTCCATTCCGTTGCTGCTAATTCAGTTATTTCAAACCCTGAGCTGGGATTTATGTTCCCTGCTTTTGATGACAGAGCTGCTAATATATACGGCGCCCTTCTCTATACAAAGAACACTTCCGACAGCCAGGACGCATTCGTAGAAAAGATTTTTAAAAGCGAGCCGCCTATGCCTGCATCAGTTCAAAAGGAAACATTTGAAACTGTTCTCAGCGACTCCGTTGCAAATGAATGCAACATGGAGGTTGTTCAGGCTGTTCACGAAAAGATCTGCACTATGGTAGACGAACACAAGGCGGCAAAGGTGCGCGAACCTCTTCTTATTTCCAAGGCGACTGTAAAAAATGTTCTTACTGACTGCGGTATAGCTGAAGAAAAGATTTCGGCATTTGACGAGCAGTTTGACAAAAGTTTCGGACAGGGCGCTGAAGTTCCTCCAAAAAACATTATTAACACAAAGCAGTTTGAAGTTAAAACTCCCGATGTTGTTATTAAGGTTAACCCCGAAAGACCTGACCTTATCAAAACAGAGGTCATTGACGGAACAAAGTACATAATGATCAGAGCAGAAGACGAAGTTACTGTCAACGGGGTCAGCATTAATATAAGTGAATGATGAACACATATGAGCTTATTTACAAATATGTCAAACAAATTCCCAAAGGCAAAGTTGCTACATACGGACAGATAGCCTTTCTCTGTGGAAACAAAAGACTTTCAAGAGTGGTAGGTTATGCTCTCCACGTTAATCCAGAACCCTACGTTATTCCCTGCCACAGAGTTGTAAACAAGTTGGGCAAAGTTTCTCCTGCTTTTGCTTTCGGCGGCGAAAATATGCAAATTCAGCTTCTTCGCAACGAAGGGGTTGAGGTTTCCGATGACGGGATAGTTGATTTAGATAAGTTTTTGTGGGATATGAATGGGTGTAAATATGATGCTTAAATGAATGAACAAATTGCATTATCACCAAACGGATAGATAAAAAAAGCACTCCGAAAGGAGTGCTTTTCATTTATTAAGTATTAGAGATACTTCTTAATTGTATCTGTTGCGTTTTCTGCAGGGAGAGAAATTGTCATTACACAATTTACTTCCTTTACAAGCGCTGCAACTTTATCAAGGAATATGTCAAATGCAGCCACATCATCGCGGCAGATCTTAAGAGCGGAATCTATATAGAGATCGGTTACGTCGTTGTTGCTTGCAAGAATACCTGCAACGAATCCGTAAAGATCTTCAGCATCGTCGATCGCATATTCTTTTGTATCGATAAGTCTGCACTGGGGCTTAACCTCAAATCGGAGTTTATCGCCTTTTTCTATACAAACCACGTCACCCTTTGTTGTGTCAAGTGACTGATTAACCATCTCGATAAGCTGTTTTGTTTTGCCTGTGCCTTTTACGCCGATTATTACTTTCAGCATGGGTAAGTCCTCCGTTTATCTATTATTGCCTTGCGGCATTTATACTGATGTGATTATTATACATTATTCAAACAATAATTGCAATAGTTTTTATAGAATATTTATAAAAAAGATAATCTTTTATGTATACTTCGTAATAAAAAATCAACAATAGTAATTTGGTATCTTTATAAAAAAGAAGCAAGTTATTTTCAACTTGCTTCTTTTTATAATCATTGTTATTTAGCCATTCTTGCCTTCAATTCAGCTTTAAGAGCATCAAGAGAAGGATCGGGTTTATCAAGAAGAGCAAACATATTCTTCTTATACTCTTCAACACCGGGCTGGTTAAAGGGATTTACACCGAGAGTGTAGCCGGAAACTGCGCATGCAAGTTCAAAGAAATATACCATATAACCGAATGAATACGCGCTTCTGTCGGGTACTTCAACAACGATATTGGGAACACCGCCGTCCATATGAGCGTAAAGTGTTGCCTTCATTGCTGTACGGTTGATCTCGTGGATCTCCTTACCTGCCAGGAAGTTAAGTCCGTCAGAGTTAGCTTCGTCAAAAGGAACACAAATTGTGTCGTTGGAGCCCTGAATATCAAGAACTGTTTCAAAGATATTTCTCTGACCATCCTGAATATACTGACCGAGAGAGTGAAGATCTGTTGAGAAGATTACAGATGCAGGGAAAAGGCCCTTATTATCCTTACCTTCGCTTTCGCCGTAAAGCTGCTTCCACCATTCGCAAAGCATCTGTGCGGAAGGCTCATATGCAACGAGGATCTCTGTTGTTTTACCGCTTCTTTCAAGAACGTTTCTATAAGCAGCATACTTGAGGCACTCGTTATCTTCAAATGCTTTTGTTGTATACTCTGCTCTTGCATCCTGCGCACCCTTCATAAGCTGGTCAAGATCAACGCCTGCAACAGCTATAGGAAGAAGACCAACAGCTGTGAGAACAGAGAATCTGCCGCCTACATCATCAGGAACAACAAATGTTTCATAACCGATCTTATCGGAAAGCTCCTTGAGCTTACCTCTGGCCTTGTCAGTTGTTGCAAAAATTCTCTTCTTAGCTTCTTCTTCACCATACTTCTTAACAAGAAGCTCACGGAAAACTCTGAACACAACAGCAGGCTCTGTTGTTGTGCCGGACTTAGAAATTACGTTTACACAAACATCCTTGCCCTCACAGATCTTAAGAAGATCGTTGAGTGCAGATGTGGAAATGCTGTTACCTGCAAAATAGATATCAGGTGTATCTTTTGCAACATTATTATAAAGATTTCCCTGAATATATTCGATTGCTGCGCGAGCGCCAAGATAAGAGCCACCGATACCGATAACGATAAGAACATCGCACATATTCTTTATTCTCTGTGCAGCAGCTTTGATTCTATCATATTCTTCGCGATCGTAATTAACGGGAAGATCATACCAGCCAAGAAAATCATTGCCGGCTCCATCCTTGTTTTTTACTGTTTCAAGAGCATTTTCAATTTCAGGACGAATAGCCTCAACATCAGTATCGGCTACAAATCCACGCACAAATTCATTATTAAGTTTAAGAGACATTTTGGGTTCCTCCAATTACTTACTATTAATCTCGTTGAAACAATTCTACAACATTTTATTATTTTTTTCAAGGTCTATAATTGATTTATTTTGCTAAAACATAAAGTAATTTTGCCAAATTCTTACTAAAATGTCAAAGAAGCCAATTCGCTCAGCGTCCTCTGTGCTGACAACATCAACTTCTCCTATAGATTTCCCATCACACAGAAACTTAACGCTTCCAACCTTATCTCCTTTTTTTATTGGTGCATACACACAATCCGGTATTTCCATTTCAGTCGTTATTTTTTGTTCTTTACCTTTTCCCAGGAGTTTAGAAAAGGCTTCATATTCTATATTTATCTTATCAGTTTTTCCACCCATCAGTTTTACGCTCCCGGCATCGCCGCCTTCCGCCTTAAAAACAGAAAAAGTAGCAAATCCCCAATCTAGCAAAGTAGAAGCGGCAGCATTGCGTTCATCTCTTGTTGAAGAGCCCATTATAACTGCTATGAGATGCATATTATCACGCTTTGCAGTTGCACTGATACAAAATCCTGCCTTTGATGTTGAACCTGTTTTTAAACCTGTAGCGCCGTTATAATATCTTATAAGTCTGTTGGTGTTTGAAAGTCCGAATTCGCCGTTTCTGATAGTATCCATCCATATAGTTGTATAATCAAATATTTTTGGATGTTTTGTAATAAGCTCTCTTGACGCAACTGCAATATCATGAGCACTTATTGTATGATTTGTTACGCTGTCGTCAAGACCGGTTACATTTTCAAAATTTGTGTTATTCATTCCCAGTTCTTTTGCCCTGTCATTCATTCTCTGAACAAACGTGGCTTCACTTCCGGCAACTTTCTCCGCAAGAGCAACAGCTGCGTCGTTTGCGCTTGAGACAACAACGCATTTGAGCATTTCATCAACACTCATTTCTTCTCCGGGTTCAAGAAATACTTGAGATCCTCCCATTGAAGCTGCATTCTGACTGACAGAAACCATATCTTCAAGTTTGATAATTCCGTCATTGATAGCTTCCATAACAAGCAATAGTGTCATCACCTTTGTGACCGATGCAGGCGGAAGCGGTTCATCAGCATTTTTTGCATAGATTATTTCACCACTTTCTGCATCCATAAGTACTGCACTTTTGGCTTTAAGTTCAAATGGTGCATTATCTTCAATAGCGTAACAATTAAAAGGAATAATGAAAAAAATAGCCAAAAAAGTCAAAAACAAGGATAAAATTCTTTTCACTGTACATTCTCCTTAAATATTTTATAACAATATATGTTGTGTTTGTGCTATATATACCAAACTGTATCTTGACATTGACTGGTTTTTGTAGTATTATATTAGAAGCATATGTCAAGAAAGGAACTATTACTATGAATGAAGAAACAAAAAGCATCCTTGACGGCGCAACAGTTAAAGGCAAATTCCTGATGTATAAGGAACGCCCCCTGGTTCGCGAAGGAAATACTATAATTTACGGAAATATGGACGATGAATATATTCTTTCTCTCATCATTATGAACGAAAAAGAATATATGGGCAACTCTGTTCCCGACAAAGTTATCGTTCAGGTTATGAAAACTGATCCTGCACTTTCCGATGGAGAAAAAATCGTTAAACAGGATCTTAAAAACGGACTATACGAGGCTTTTGAACTGGGTATAATCTGGCTTGAACGTCTCATTGGTAACTAATTTTAAAATTCAGAAAAGAAAGGACATGGTATTATGAATTTTAAACGTATATTAGCTCTTCTTCTTGCTGCACTTATGATCTTCTCCATTTGCGCATGCAAGAAAGATGACGAAACTCCCGCTGATACTTCAGCAAAAGAAACACAGCAGAAAGAAACACAGAAAAAAGATCCCGAAACTGATCCCTCAACAGATGCTCCCGAAACAGACGAGCCCGACGTTGATGCTCAGTTTATAAATCCCCTTACAGGTCTTGAGAGTAGTGTTGATCTTTCAAAGAGACGCCCTATCTCTGTTATGATAAACAACATCGGTGCAAGCCTTCCTCAGTCAGGCATCTCCTCTGCAGATATCATTTTTGAGTGTCTTGCAGAAGGTGGTATCACAAGACTTATGATGATCTCTACAGAATATGAAAAACTTCCCAAGGTTGGTTCCGTTCGCAGTGCAAGAGATTATTACATCGACTATGCTGAAAGCTTTAACTGTATCTTCATCCACGCAGGCGGTAGTCCCATTGCTTATGATACATTGGCTAACAGAGGAAATGCTCACATTGATGGCGTTAACGGACCTTCTCCCGAAGGAACATTTGCACGCGACCAGGACAGACTCAACGCAGGTGTTGCAAGCGAACATACACTCTTCCTTCAGGGCGGCGAAGCAATCAAGAATGCGATCGAAACACTTGGTTATAACAAAGATAAAGCTGAAGGTTATGAAACTCCTATGGTATTCATGCCTCTCGAAGAAACTGCTAAATTTGACAATCTTGCAACTCATATAGGTGTTCCCGTTTCCTCATATCAGTACGTTGACTACGTTTATGATGCTGAAACAGGTGAATATCTCCGTTATCAGTACAACGGTGACAAGCACATGGACTCCGCTACTGACACTCAGCTTTCCTTTACAAACGTTATTCTTATGTACAACGATTCCGGACGTATTTCAGGCGATGAAAAGAACAGAATCTGGATGCAGACAACAGGTAAAGGCGATGCTTACTACATAACTAACGGTTCTTATGTGCACATTTACTGGGAAAAAGAAGCTCATGATTCTGTTATTAAATACTACTACCCCGATGGAACTGAGGTTCAGTTTAACCGCGGCAAGACTATGATCAACGTTATTGACAATTCAAACATGGACAAGTTAGTATTTGACGACAAAACAGATAAATTTGAAAAATAAGCAAAAAACGAGGTGGAAACACCTCGTTTTTTATATTTCTATTGCGAAAAAACATAAATCGTGATACAATATTTTTATCAAAAATCCAGGAGGTTATATGGACTCGAGCTTCCTTTTATCCTGTGCTCTTGATATTGGCGAACAAATGCTTATAAGCGGTGCTGAAATATACAGAGTTGAAGACTGCATCAAACGAATCTGTTCTTCATACGGAGTGAAGAGAATTGATGTTTTTACGATCACCTCAAGTATTATTGCAACGCTTGAAGACAATGAGCACAGAAACATTACCCAGACACGCCGAATTTCTTCATATAAAACCGATCTCACCAAGCTTGACAAGCTTAACCAGCTTTCAAGAGAAATGTGCACAAAAAAACCTGATCTCGAAGTAGTGCACGAAAAAATCAAGGCCATCAAAAACTCCAAAAGGTATCCTTTGTGGTTTGAATGCATTACATACGGAGCGATAGCCGGGGCTTTCACTGTTTTCTTTGGAGGAAGTTTCGCTGATGCAGGAGTTTCTGCAATTATAGGCGTTGTTTTACGATTGATCGTATATCTCAACGGAATATCCAAAGTAAATCAGGTATTTTCCAGCCTTCTATCATCATTTGCAATGTGCTTTTTGGCATTTCTGTGCGTGAACAACGGATTTGGGGAATCTATTGACAATATTGTTATAGGAAATATTATGCTCCTTATCCCCGGAGTTGGACTGACCAATTCTCTGCGAGACCTTATAAGTGGTGACATTATGGCAGGCGTTTTAAGACTTTGTGAGGTTATACTCATCGCTCTTTCTATTGCTGCAGGATATATTTTATCCGCATTAGTGATCGGAGGTGCGGGAATATGAATATCATCGTTAAAAGCATAATTCAGGTGCTGATGGGCACAATTGGGTCTTTCGGATTCTCAATTCTTTACAACATCCGCGGAAAAAAACTTATTCTGGCAGGTCTCGGTGGATTGTTTTCCTGGAGCTTGTGCCTTGTTCTGCAGATTTGGTTTGAAAGCGAGGTTATAAGATATTTTCTTTCCGCTGCCTTCGTTGCCGTTTATGCCGAAGCACTGGCAAGAATTATGAAAACTCCAACAACAACATTCCTCGTTCCTGCTATCATTCCCCACGTTCCCGGTGGTTCTTTATATTATACTATGAAATTCGCTTTGAACCAGCAATGGTATGATTTTTTCTCCAGAGCTTTCTACACCGTAGAACTTGCTCTTGCACTTGCAATGGGAATTATCGCAATTTCATCTCTTGTTAAATTTATATTTGCCGTAATTAACAAACTGAAAAAAAAGTCCGCTTAAAGCGGACTTTTTTATTTCGTATTATAATTCATCAAGAACTCCGAGAACTACTATACCAACTGCTGCAACAGCAATTGAAACGTAATGCTTCCAGGAAAGCTTTTCCTTAAGGAAAAGGCGACTCCAAAGCACGGAAGCAAGGCAATAAGCAGATATGATGGGAGCAGACATCGCAACGTGCTCTTCATCTGCCAGAGCATAGATATATGCAAACTGTCCTACCGTTTCAAAGAGCGCGCCGATATATTTGGGAGCCTCTCTCTTTACTGTGAACTTGGAACGCTTAATAAGAAGAATGACAAGGCAAACGATACCGCAAGCAAGGAACGTGAGCTCGTACGCAACGTTTGCGCTGTCCTCGTTAAGCTTTTCAAGAACAAGACTGTCTGCAAAGGTTCCCGCTGCGTCAAGAATACAGTAGATAACGGGAAGAAGAATTGCTAAAACAGATTTTGAATACTTATAATTTGAAACAGACTGACGGACAAGTCTTGCCTCCTCGTCCTCTCTTGCTTCAACGAATCCAAGGCTTATAACACCGATACAAACAAGGGCCGTTGCAATAATCTGAGGCACGCTGATGCCTGCTGTGTCACGGGTGATGAGAGACATCGTTATTGCCATTACCGCTACAAGCGCACCGGATGAATTACAGATAGGTGAAGAAATTGAAAGCTCGATATAACGAAGGCCCATATATCCAATGGTCATGGAAAGAATATACAAAGCTGATACGGGAAGATACGTAATAATAACGTCCCAGGAAATTTCAACGCCGCCAACAAATATTACGTATGCAGCGTGAAGACCCATAACGACGCCAACCGCCGTTACCATTTTAAGATGGCTTGTTTTATCGTCGCTGTCGCGGCAGCCAATCTTTGAAAACAGGTCTGAACCAGACCAACATATAAGTGCTAAAATCGCAAACCAAAACCAATTCATTATTTAATACTCCTTAATTTTTAATTATAACTGATATTGAATATAAAAATTTAATATCAGCCGCTGAGATAAAAATAAGGATAATATTTCTGAATACGGACTCCTTGGTTCAACATAAATTTTTTCATAAAGTCCTCATAAAATAGAATCTTTTGCTACAACTATTATAAACCGATCTTGTTGTATAGTCAACAAGATTCGCTATATTTACACTGTTTTGTTGCTGATCATTTTCTCGATCAGAACTGCTCTGTCATACGCCTCAAACACAAACTGCTCGGGAGTATAGTCCTTATACATCTCGTGCACGTCCTGATGCACTTCCAGGGAAACGGGACCCTCGTACCCAACTGAAGCAAGTCCCCCGGCTACCATTTCATAGTCCACTTTTGCATCAAACGGCAACATATGCCAATCATAATCTCCAAAATTATCATGAAGATGGACTGCTACAAGTTTATCGCCGAACATTTCAAGTAAATCAAGCTCGGGACACAAATAGTTATGATGTCCGCAATCAAAACAAAACTTTGCTCTCTCTGACTTTACGTTATCATATACATATTGCAAATAGTCTATCCTACGAAGATTTTCAAAAGCTATATCAACACCGTATTCTTCAGCGGCTTTAACTACTTTTCGGATACGCTCTATTCCCTTCATATTATATGGCGGGGGCGTAAAGGAGCTGGACACGTGATAAACAGCTGCAGGAATACTGAGCTCACCGCAAACTTTTAAAAGACGGCAAAACTCATCTGCCATTATATCCCCTGCATCTCCTTCTTCCCATATGCAATTGATATTTTTGAAAGGCAGATGTGCATTTGAAACATAAAGCCCCTGCTTCCTGGCATATGATACTGTGTGGGCAATATCCTCATCAGCAGCCCAGACCATTATGGAATCAAAGCCAGCTTTTTTCACGAGATCAATACGATCACGCATTTCCATTTCAAAACCAAAATATATAAATATACCCTTTTTCATAGAAAAAAGTATACCACAGGATTTTACATTTGTAAACGAAAATAGTTCAATTTTGACAAAATTTAAAAAATCAAAAAAAGTTCTTGACAAAGGATAATTATGGTAGTATTATAGTTGTGGTTAGCGAAGGCTAACCTTAAAAAATTAAGTACGGTTAGCCCTCGCTAACTTAACGTTTATATGTTAAAGGAGATTCATATGAACACACTTAAAGATGCCAAAATAGGCAAGCCGGTTAAAGTAATTAAACTCCATGGAGAAGGCGCAGTTAAGCGTAGAATTATGGATATGGGCATCACTAAAGGAGTGGACCTCTGTATTAGAAAAGTTGCGCCCCTTGGAGATCCTCTTGAAATAACTGTTCGCGGATATGAGCTTTCTATTAGAAAAGCTGATGCTGAAATGATAGAAGTTGAATAATCCAATCTGAAATTATTTTTGTTTTTATAGCATTTGGTTAGCAAATGCTAACGACAAGGAGACATTACGATGAATATTACCATTGCTCTTGCCGGAAATCCTAACAGCGGTAAGACTACCATGTTTAATGCACTTACAGGTGCTAACCAGTATGTCGGCAACTGGCCCGGTGTTACTGTTGAAAAAAAAGAAGGAAAAATAAAAAAATACGATAACGTTACAGTTACAGACCTTCCGGGTATCTATTCCCTTTCTCCTTACACTCTTGAGGAGGTTGTTGCGAGAAACTATCTCATAGGTGAACGTCCAGATGCAATTTTAAACATAGTTGACGGCACTAACCTTGAGAGAAACCTTTATCTTACAACACAGCTTATGGAGCTTGGAATTCCCGTTGTTATTGCAATCAATATGATGGATATTGTACGCAGAAACGGTGACATAATTGATATTGAAAAACTAAGCAAAAAAATCGGTTGCAAAATCGTTGAAATTTCTGCGCTGAAAGGTGACGGTATTATTGAAGCGGCAGAAGCAGCAATTGAAGCGGCTAAAATTGGAAAGATTATTCCCCGTCATATTTTCTCAGGCACTGTTGAACACGCAATAGCGCACATCGAAGAAGCAACAGTTCACAGCCTTCCCGAAGAACAACAAAGATGGTATGCGATCAAGATTTTTGAACGTGACTACAAGTTGCTTGAAGACTTTTCCCTTGAAAAATCAAAACTTGACCACATTGAAGCTGATATTGTTGCTGTTGAAGAAGAGCTTGATGATGACGCAGAAGCTATCATCACCAACGAGCGATACGTTTACGTGACAAATATTGTTCGCCAGTGCTATGTTAAGAAAAATGCAGGCAAACTTTCAACTTCCGATAAAATAGACAAGGTTCTTACTAACAGAATCCTTGCGCTTCCTATTTTCGCAGTAATTATGTGGTTTGTTTATACAATTTCTATCGGAACAATCGGTGACTGGACTGTTGGTTTTATGAACGACATTCTTTTCGGAGAATGGATAATTCCCGGAGCTACAGATTTTCTTGTAAATGCAGGATGTGCTGATTGGCTCACAAGTCTTATTGCTGACGGAATTCTCAGCGGCGTTGGTGCTGTTCTTGGTTTCGTTCCTCAGATGCTTATCCTCTTTATTATGCTCTCTCTTCTTGAAGACTGTGGATATATGTCAAGAGTTGCGTTCATTATGGACAGACTTTTCCGTAAGTTTGGTCTTTCAGGAAAAAGCTTTATCCCTATGCTCATTGCAAGTGGATGTGGCGTTCCCGGAATTATGGCGAGCCGTACAATTGAACAGGATCGCGACCGCAAAATTACTATTATGACAACCGGCTTTATTCCCTGCAGTGCAAAAATGCCTATCGTTGGTCTTATTGCAGGAGCTCTCTTCGGCGGCAGCGCCTGGGTTGCAACTGCTGCTTACTTTATAGGCATTGGCGCAGTTGTTGTTTCCGGAATAATTCTCAAGAAAACAAAACTTTTTGCAGGTGACCCTGCTCCCTTCGTAATGGAGCTCCCTGCATACCACGCTCCCGTTGCAAGCAATGTGTTCAGAACAACATGGGACAGAGGTTGGTCCTTTATAAAGCGCGCCGGCACTGTTATTCTTGCTGCCAGCATACTGATTTGGATTTTCAACAGTATTTCTTTTGAAGGTGGTCTCCACTTTATAACAGGTGATGAAACATCGGTGCTCAATATCATAGGATCAGCAATTGCAACTATTTTTAAGCCACTTGGTTTCGGCACATGGCAGGCTGCAGTTGCCACAATTCTCGGTCTGGTTGCTAAAGAAGAGGTTGTTGGCGTATTCGGTTCACTCACATCTATGGCCGACGCTGATCTTGCATTCGAGCTTGTTGAATCCGGTGAATCCGCAAAGCTCGCTCTCGTTGGTTATGAAATATTTGCAGGTAATAAGCTTGCTGGTTTCTCCTTCATGATATTCAACCTTCTTTGCGCTCCCTGCTTCGCGGCTATGGGTGCAATCAAGCGCGAAATGAACAACTGGAAGTGGTCCGTTGGCGCAATTGCTTATATGTGCGTATTTGCATATGCAATTTCCCTTATCGTGTTCCAGATCGGTTCACTTATTTCAGGCGGCGCATTTACAGTTGCTACAGCAATCGCATTTGTTGTGCTTGCTGCTCTTATCTGGCTTCTTGTTCGCCCCAATAAATTCAACAAAAAGTAAATCCTTCGGAGGTTGTTATGAACGCTCCTACAATAATTATCGCATCAGTGATTGCAATTATATTTATTGCAATCATTGTAAATGAAATAATAAAAAAGAAGCAAGGAAAATCCTCCTGCTCCTGTGGTTGCAACGGCTGTGCATTCAGCGAAAGCTGCCACAAAAAATGATTTCCAAATTCTTTTCATAGAATACCAAATACATATGCCAAGAAGAAAAAAAGTCTCTTACGAGACTTTTTTTCTTTTTATTATCAATATAAGACCTGTTATCATAATTAAAGAAAACAAAACTCCGGATAAAATACCTATTCTAAGCGAATTGCTACTTTCAATCATATCCGAAATACTGCCGCACATAAAGGGTCCGAGAGAACATCCGATATCCCCTCCAAAGGCCAAAAATGCAAACATTGATGCACCTCCGCCTTTATATTTTTCTTTAGCCAAAGACAGCACTCCCGGCCACAACAAACTTATTCCAATACCGGATACACCCATAGAGCACAGACTGACTATAGGCAATTCTGCAAGTGAGACTGAAATAAAACACAATGCTGTCAGCACAGATAGAATCACCAGTGCTCTATTCAGTTCAACTCTGCTGCCAAATACCCCATAGTACGTTCTTCCAACAGCCATAGCAACAGCAAATATAAACGGACCTATAAGGTCTCCCATTGTTTTCGGAACACTCAAAGCTACCTCAGCGTAATAAGAGGACCATTGAGCCATTATCTGTTCCAGTGCCCCTGCAGATATCATCATTACGAAAAAGAGAACGAATAATTTGCATTTAAAAAGCCCATTGATGCTTTTTCCTTCTTCGTGACAGATCATATCTGGAATTGGCACACGACTGAATTTCACCGCACAACTGAGAGGTATTGAAGACCAAATAACAGGTATAACAAACCACAATTCATCCCCGGTCAGTCTCAACAGAAGCGTTGTCACTAAAATAACAAGCACGTGGCCCCATGAATAAAAAGAATGCAGCAAAGAAAGAGATGATCCTTTGCCTTCTTCAGGAATAGCTTCAATCAGCGGTGAAAGCACAACTTCAGCCATTCCGCTGCCAACGGAATAAAATGCTGAAGCTATGAGAAATGCAATCTCCGGCATTATCATATCGGGCAAAATGCCAAGCAAAACAAGACCTATAGCACACAAATACTGACTTGTTACAGCAAGTGCTCTGAAGCTTACCTTTTCAATAAACTTCACAGCTGAAAGGTCTACGAAAATCTGAACTGTAAAAGTTATAAAGGTTAAAAAAGCAAGAAAACCCAGCTTCACCTCATATGTACGCTGAAAACAAGCGAACAAAAGCGGAGCCAGGTTTACTGCTACAGCGTGAGTTACGTAACCAAGATAACACGCTGTTTTGGTTTTTTGATAATTCACTGAAAATCAAACTCCATATGAGGATATTGAAAATCAGCCAAACAAGAACGGAACCACTACTGAAGCGCAGCTGAGCACCATTAATCCTACCAATACAATAGCGATAATGCGCACTATAGTTTTAACTGATTTTTTCTGCATTTCAACTTCACTTACCTTTCTATACAGGATTATTCAATACCGATCTGCATATCCGCAAGATCAGGTATGGTGAGGGGGTTACCCGTTGCAGGAATTTTGATTTTTCTGCATTTGGATGCGCCCTCATATTTTTCAAGTCTTTCACCGTTTGCCGCAAGAATAACTTTCTGATTTTTCTTTAACGTGAACAGTGTTACGCCACCTGCCGTTCTCGTTGTTTTCTCAGGGATAAGAGAGGATTTAATAAGAATTCCTCGTCCTGCATCACTGCCAATGAGAACCTCACAGGTTTCGTTTTCATAAAGAGCCGCAACTACAGGAGATGCCGCACTATATGCGTTTGTGAGCTTTTTACGGTTTGATTTTGTTTCATAAGCTGAAACAGGGATTCTGACGCCCTTACCGTTTTCAAAAATATAAATGATATGGTGCTCTGCTTTAAAGCTATCATTTATTGCTTTGATAAGAATCGGTTTTTCACCGTCTTCAAAATCAAGCTTTGCGGGAAGGTAGTCACCCATTAGAGACGCCTTTACAGGTTCAAACATTGACAATTTCACCTTATATGTGTGGCATCTGTCAGTTACAACAAACAGATCATCTATGTTCTGCGCGTCCTCGCTGCAGATAATCTCGTCTCCATCCTTTAGTCTATGCTCGTCGTTACCTCTTAGTGACTGATGAGTTACTTTTTTGAAATATCCGTCACGAGTGAGAACGATACGACAATTATAATTTTCAATTTCTTCAGTTTTAGGAGCCTCAATGATATCATCAGCAAATATAAGCTGAGTCTTTCTTGGCTTTGCATATTTTTTCTTGATTGCTTTAAGCTGTTCTGCTATAACGCCTTTCAGCTTGATCTCATCAGCAAGAATAGCCTCGATTTCCTTGATTTCAGCACGAAGGCTTTCTATTTCTTTAACTCTGTTAATAAGATACTCGTGGTTCAGATGACGAAGCTTGATTTCAGCCACATACTCAGCCTGAACCTTATCTATATCAAAGCCTGACATAAGGTTAGGTATAACGTCAGCTTCTTTTTCAGTTTCGCGGATGATCTTGATAGCTTTATCAATATCAAGCAGAATCTTACTGAGAGCTTTTAGAAGGTGCAGCTTATCCTTCTTCTTACCAAGGTCAAAGGTCAACTCTCTTGAGAGACAATTCATTCTGAAACGAATCCACTCTCTAAGAATATCAACAACTCCAAGCTGGCGGGGAGAAGAATCTATAAGCACATTGAAGTTACAGGAAAAATCATCCTGCAGGGTTGTGAGCTTATAAAGCTTTGCCATAAGAGCATCGGGATCAACTCCGCGACGAAGGTCAATTGTTAATCTGAAGCCTTCAAGTCCTATCTCGTCTCGGATATCTGTGATTTCCTTAAGCTTTCCTTCCTTTATGAGATCAACGATCTTTTTAATGATAACCTCGATAGAAGTTGAATAAGGAATCTGAAGAATATCTATACAGTTATTTTCTTTATCATAGCTATATCTGGAACGAAGGCGTACGCTGCCGCGACCTGTTACATATATAGTTTTCAGCTGTTCCCTGTCGTAAATAAGCATTGCTCCACCGGCAAAATCGGGAGCTTTAATGAGATCCAGCATTTTATCTGTCGTTATCTTGGGGTTTTTAAGTAATGCAATAGTTCCATCGCAAACTTCACCCAAGTTAAATGAGCATATCTGTGACGCCATACCAACAGCGATACCCATATTAGGTGTTACAAGAACGTTGGGAAATGTTGTGGGAAGCAATGTCGGTTCTGTTGTTGTGTTATCGTAATTAGGAACAAGATCCACTGCATTCTTATCAATTCCATCAAAAAGCTCAGCGCATATGGGATCAAGACGAGCTTCTGTATATCGGGATGCGGCGTACGCCATATCTCTGCTGTACTGTTTACCAAAAGAACCTTTTGAGTCTACAAAAGGATGGAGCAGGCTCTCATTACCACGTGTAAGACGCACCATTGTTTCGTATATGGAAGCATCTCCGTGGGGGTTGAGGCGCATTGTCTGTCCTACGATATTAGCACTTTTGGTGCGGGAACCGTTGAGCAGCCCCATTTTATACATTGTATAAAGCAATTTTCGGTGAGAAGGTTTGAAACCGTCAATTTCAGGAATTGCTCTTGAAACTATAACACTCATTGCATAGGGCATATAGTTTTTTTCGATCGTTTCCGTTATAGGCTGATTCACAGCAGGTGCATGAGGTAATTCTACCTTCTCTACCTTTTTCTTTCTTGCCATTTACTTTACCGTTCCTTAAAATATTTGGCTTCCCCGTGGGAAAGCTATCGAGTTCACGAGACTGATGAGGCATCTTGGCTTAGCAAAACTTATAATATAACGCTAGCTAAATAGTAAACTCCTCATCCACCGCAAGCGGTCCCCCTTCCCCCAAGGGAAGGCAAGGAACAACCTCTCCGCCGCAAGCTCGGATCATTCTGTTATAAAGAGCCAGAAAATCATCATTTTCGGGGGGAAGATTAGCATAGATGATATCCGCATCCGCTTTTTCAACGTCTCGGAGAGCTTTGAAAAGATTGTACATCTGACTTTTTGGATCATCTGCGCTGCCTATGTCAATTACATATGCATCTTTATATTTTCCAGTGTCCTCAGAATATGAGAGCACTGCCTTTTTTCTTTTTTCATTATTTACATAGCTTATAACGTCTTCTCTTTCGCCACTGAGAAGAATAAGCTGTGTTTCAGGGGCATA
The DNA here is from genome assembly GCA_017513325.1 of Clostridia bacterium. GTDB lineage: Bacteria > Bacillota > Clostridia > Oscillospirales > CAG-272 > Avispirillum. The sequence continues at coordinate 13,604 of JAFXGC010000096.1, read as the reverse complement.
GTGCTTATACTTCATTCCGGGAGATTCAGGATTGTCACCTGCCGCAGAAGGAACCTTCACCGCCTCTGCAACAGCAACCTCACCAACAACTTCATACAGCTCTCGAGGAATGATATCACCGGGGCGAAGAACTGTACACACATCACCTGTGAGTGAGACCACTGTGCTCTCCACGCCTATTTCCGACTGTCCACCGTCGATTATCATTTCAATTCTTCCATCCATATCGCGCATAACATAATCCGCAGTTGTAGGAGAGGGAGATCCTGAAAGATTAGCAGAAGGCGCAGCTATAGGCACCTTTGCAACTCTTATAAGTTCTCTTGCCACAGGATGGGATGGACAGCGAACTGCCACCGTTTTTATACCTCCTGTCACCGAATCAGGCACTATATCCTTTTTAGGAAGGACTACAGTAAGTGGACCGGGCATAAAAGCTTTTGCAAGCTTATAATATGTTTCATTTGTATATGCAATATTCTCCGCATCTTCAGGTGAGGAAATATGAACTATCAGAGGGTTGTCACTTGGCCTGCCTTTAGCCGCAAAAATCTTTGTTGCGGCATCCGGATCAAGTGCATTTCCTCCCAATCCGTAAACAGTTTCTGTAGGAAACGCAACAAGTCCGCCTCGGCGAAGTATTTCCCCTGCTCTTTCATATACCGCAGCAGATGGAATCACTAATTCTGTTTTCAATTTTTTCACCTTTAATATGTGGGCGGAGGAAACTCCGCCCCATAACTAAGCTTTTTTATGAATTTGACTCACCCTTAAGCTTTTCAGCTGTGTCAGCTGTTGCAAGGGCATCTATAACACCGTCTATATCACCGTTTACAAAGGCATCAAGCGTGTATACTGTCAAGCCTATTCTGTGATCGGATACTCTGTTTTCACGGAAATTATAGGTTCTGATACGCTCGCTGCGGTCACCCGTTCCAACCTGAGAACGACGCTCGCTCGCAATTTTATCAGCCTGCTCTCTCTGCTTCATATCAAAGAGTTTCGCTCGGAGCAGTTTCATTGCTTTATCTTTATTTTTCAACTGGCTGCGCTCATCCTGACACTCAACTACTATACCCGTAGGCTTATGAATGATTCTGATTGCAGACTCAGTTTTATTGATGTGCTGACCACCTGCGCCGCTTGACTTACAGGTTTCGATTTCAAGATCGCTCTGATTGATCTCGACCTCAACGTCTTCAGCTTCGGGAAGCACTGCTACGGTTGCTGTTGAAGTATGGATTCTGCCTGATGATTCTGTTTCGGGAACACGCTGAACACGATGAACTCCCGATTCATATTTCAGACGCGAATATGCGCCTTCTCCGTCTATCATAAAAGATATTTCTCTGAAACCGCCAAGCCCTGTTTCGTTTGCAGAGATAAGCTCAGTTTTCCAACGCTTACTCTCTGCATACATTGAATACATACGATAAAGAACACCTGCAAACAAAGCTGCTTCGTCTCCGCCTGCCCCGGCTCTGATCTCAACGACAACGTTTTTATCATCGTTAGGATCTTTCGGGAGCAGCAGAACCTTAAGTTCTTCTTCTATTCGAACCAGCTCATCTTTACCGCTATAGTATTCATCTGCCGCCATTTCGCGCATTTCGCTGTCTGTCTCTTCTTCCATTATTTCGCGCGCACCTTCAACATCAGCCTGTGTTTTCTCATACTCCGCATATTTCTCAACTATGGGGGCGAGATGCTTATATTCACGCATCAGCTTTTTATAGAGATTATTATCTGAAGCAGTTTCCGGAAGCGCAAGACGCGCTTCTATGGATAAAAAGTTTTCTTTAACTTCTTTGAGTTTATTTAACATTAATTTCTCCTATGGGGGATATTTTGAAACTAGAACCATCTCCTGGTATTAATCAATCATCTCAGCCTTTTAAAGTATAAGCCCTGATTTCTCATCAACCGCCAACGGTCCCACTTTCCCCAGTGGAAGGCTTTTATTTGCAGAACGCAACAAATGCCTTGTGTGTCTCGTAAAGGTCGCCCTTGGAAATAACTTCAAAAGGAGCGTGCATTGAAAGCACGGGAACACCCACGTCAATTGTATCAATATTGCAGTTGGATATATACTTGGCAACAGTTCCGCCACCGCCAACGTCGATCTTACCGAGTTCAGCAGTCTGCCAGAGCACGTCATCACCGAAGAGATCTCTTACTTTACCAACAAACTCTGCTGTAGCATCGTTTGTAGAATATTTTCCGCCCGCGCCTGTGTATTTATTAACAACAACGCCACAGTTTACGATTGCAGAATTGCGTTTTTCAAATACTTCGGGATAAAGAGGATCAAAGCCTGCGCTTACGTCTGCAGAAAGGCACATAGACTTAGAACGGCATATGTTGGAATTAGCACCTGTCGCTGCGCAAAGCTCGTCAATAAGATCTGAAAGGATCCAGCACTGCATACCTGTGGGGCCGTCACTGCCTGTTTCTTCCTTATCAGCGAGAACACAAACCACTGTATGTACGCTATCATCTGTCGCCCAGAGTGCTGTAAGTGCAGGATATGCACAAACTCTGTCGTCATGACCATATCCACCGAGGAGCCATCTGTCAAGACCTACATCAACGCTCTTTCCTGCAGGAACTGCGCAAAGCTCAGCACATACGAAATCGCTTTCAACGATACCATACTTTTCATTAAGCATCGCCATAATATTAAGCTTAACCTTTTCGTCAACCTTTGTTACTGTACCGTCATCCTCATAGAAAGGAGTGGAACCAACAAGAAGGTTAAGGCCTTCTCCGGAGAATGCTGAAGCAAGAGGCTTTTTATTCTGATCACCACTAAGGTGAGGAAGAAGGTCTGTAATAACAAATACAGGATCACCTGCATCTTCACCGATACTGATTTCAACTGTTTCTCCGCCGCGCTTTGTTACAACACCGTGAAGAGCAAGCTGAATTGTGGGCCACTGATACTTTCTGATACCACCATAGTAATGTGTTTTAAGATAGCCGAAGCCACCATCTTCAAAGAGAGGATGCTGCTTCAGATCAAGACGGGGACTATCAATATGAGCTGCGCTGATACGCATACCTTCGTTAAGGCTTTCAGTGCCCATTCTGAAAGCAAAGATTTCCTTACCACGATTGTTGAGATAGTACTTTCCGCCGGGAACGACCTTATCGCCAAGAGAATATTCTGTGTATCCTCTTTCCTTAAGCATCTTTATTGTTGTGATTACTGCTTCTCTTTCAGTTTTTGAGTTATCAAGATATTCTGCATATCCCTTTGCATATTCTCTGGCTTCATCAAGCTCTGCGAGAGTTCTTACCTCAAAAACACTCTTTTTTGTGTAAAAAAGCTCTTCACGAAGTAATTCACCCTTTGTTTTGTTTTCCATTTCCATTGTATTTACCTCCATATACTATGCTTTATAATACAGTCTGTCATATATTTCAGCTGCTTTATTTACTTTTTTTATATAGTTCTCTGTTTCCTTAAACGGAACATCGTTCAGTTTTTTTGCACCATCAGCTTCAAGGGAGTCTCCCAGCCACTCATCAACATTCCCTTCACCGGCGTTGTAAGCAGCATAAACAGTGTCCCAAGTTCCGTATTTAAGGTAGAGATAGGAAAGATAGTATGTTCCATACTTTATGTTTGTTTCAGGATCATACAGCAAACCTTTATCAAGGTTTTCTTTCGTTAACGTTGTAAGCCAGTTAAACGTGTCGGGCATCATCTGCATCAGACCTACTGCTCCTGCTTCGGAAACAGCTCCGGAATCATACCCGCTTTCTGTTTTGATCACGGCATATACTACACTTTCCGGCACGCCATACTGGGAAGCGTATTTTTCTACGTATTCCTCATATTCTTTGGGATATGCATTTCTCTCGTATTTATCATAAAAAAACTGGAACAGAAGTCCGCAAATAACTGACAATACCAATATGGTTACTATGACCACACTGCGCATCAGCGCTTCCTTATATTTCATAAGAAATCTCCTTATGCAAGCTTATTTATCAAGTTCAAATTGCTCAATTAGTTTCTTTATTTGCTCTATTATATCTGTTTTTCCATCGTTTACTATCTCTCCATCACAGAGCTGGCGAAGGCGTTCAACTGACAATTGTTTATCAAGGCGCATTTTTGCCTCAAACTCCGCAATACCGTCACGGCTACACACCCGCTCCAAAAGCACTTCTTCAGGAGCAGTTACGCAAATCTTTATATCACAATAATAGTCAAAGCCGCTTTCAAAGAGAACAGGAGCATCTATTATAGCTGCTTTTTTACCCATTTTTCTAAACTCGCCCAAAAGACGCAGGGTTTCTGCAAGTATGTATTTATGTGTTATATGATTAAGCATTCTGAGCTTATCTGCAGCTCCGTCGGCAAAAACAATATTAGCCAGCTTTCGCTTTATAAGATTACCTTCATCATCAACTATAGAAGAACCAAAAACAGAAACAAGTTCTCCCACACATTCTGTTCTTGCGCCACCCGATATAATTCCTTTATATACAGCATCAGTGTCTACTGTGGGAATACCAAACAAGGAAAACATACGGCTGACATAACCTTTTCCTGATCCGCTTCTTCCGCAGATCCCTATAATCTTAAGTCCTTCAATAATCATACCAGCTCCAGTTTCCCCGTTTCCGAAGAACGATATGCCGCCTCCATAACTGCCTGTATATGAGCAGCGTCATCAAAGGAAGGAACAGCTTTCCTGCCATCTGCTACAGCCTGAAGAAAGTTATACATACTTCCTACATGTCCTCTCAGCCAGCCTATAGGAGCTTTAACTCCCGGGAAAACACCTCCGGGCGCCGCATACCTTCCGCAACACTCAATTTTTGTATATCCCCTGACATTTTCAGGAGCAGTTGCATCATAAAACCAAAGGAAATTTGGATCCATAAGATCAAACTTAAGACTACCCTTTGTTCCATAAATCTCAAAGGAATGATCGTCATTGGTTCCATGCATTATTTTTCCAACAGATATAGTTCCGCAGGCACCGTTTTTCAGACGTGCTGTCATATAAAAGGCCTCATCTGCATTTGTTTCCCAACATTGACCATCCATACCTGCTCTTGTTTTATAAGCTATCTGTGACATACCAGAAACTGCTTCAAACTCTCCGCAGAGATAATAGATCAAATCAATTATATGAGAACCAAGGTCAAACAGGACTCCACCGCCGCATATATCCTTATTCTGTTTCCAGCCTGCAGGTTTATTGGGATCAGCAGAGCTACTATGCAAAAAAGCTCCTCTGAATGAAAGAACATCACCGATTTTTCCCGCTTCTACAAGTTCTTTTGCACGAATAACAGGCAAAAGAAATCTTGTATTAAAAACGACAGCGCATGTTATATTCTTTTCCCTTGCAAGTTTTGCTATTTCAAATGCTTCAGCAGCAGTTGTGCAAAGCGGCTTTTCACAATAAATATGTTTACCTGCTGAAATAGCTTTTTTCAAAGTTTCATAGTGAGCAATATTAGGCGTGCAAATATCAATGACATCTATTTCAGGATCATTTATCATCTCGTCTTCGTTTGCATAAGCTTTACCTGCACCATACTGAGAGCAAAGTGCTTCTGCTCTGGAAATATTCCTTGTACAAATGCCCTTAACTTCAGCAGAAAAGCTGAGAGGTGAATAAAAATATTTAAGATTTTCAACAGAGTACGCGTGAGTTTTACCCATACTTCCAAAACCAAGAATTCCTATTTTCATACATACCTCCCAAGTTATTCTATGCATAATATGCTATCCTATTAAATATACCATACTTTTATGTTTTTTTCAAGCACAATAAACTTAAATATACATATAATTAATATCTTTATCAAAAAAGTTCACCGGCATCGTAAAAAATAACACTGCCTGTATCACGTCTGAGCGCAATATAAACAGTTCCTTTTGCAAAATCTATATGATATTGAACTATATGATCATCAATATGATCACAACAAACTTCAGCATCCTTTGCTTTCGCTTTCACAGGCATATTTCTGAAAACAAATTCAACCAAGGTCTTTTCACACTCATATCTTGATTTTACTCCTTTTCCCCTTTCGCACTCATAAACTATAAAGACCGGTTGCATACTGTAAGTATCCAGTTCAATATACACATTCCTTGTATAACACACGATTCTGTTTTCTTTACCCGAATATTCTGACGATTTAAACTTTATACCATTGCCTAAAATCTGTTCCGATGCTTTTTTTGCCCGATTTTGTGTTTTTTCATTATGTTTTACACCTGCCAATCTTTGGTTTTCTTTTGTCAAAAATACATTTGCATTGTTTTCTATGATTTTGGCAAAAGAATAAATCTTTCCAGTTCCCATAAGCATAGCCAATATAAGAACAAACGCTGATGTATAGCTTATAAATTTCAAACGTTTCTTCATATGTTTTCTCCTGTTTTTTAACTGAAACACTTTTATTTTTCCGCAGCACACTCAAAAACAAACGAGTTATATTGAGGATGATATTCTTATATATGTTTTGTTTGACAATCACAGATTAATTTGATATAATGAAATGTAATGTATTTTCAGAAAGGAGTTTTTTATGAATAATATTTTTCCGGAACTCCTTGGAAACATTGCCATTAAAGATCTTTGCGGAAAAGACATAAAAGCAGGCAAGCATTCTCATGCATATATAATCGACGGCCCTGAAGGCAGCGGAAAGCACACGGCAGCCAAGCAAATAGCTATGGCTATATTGTGCCGGAATAAAAACGGAGAGAACCCTCTTCCCTGTGGTTTTTGTCCATCATGCTCAAAAGTTTCTTCAGGTTATTCCACTGACGTTCAATATGTCAATCGCGGAGCTACCGCAACTTTTCAGGTTGAAACTATCAGAAATATGCTTTCATCCGTCAGCTACCTTCCCGATGACGGAGACTATAAAGTATACATAATTGAAGAAGCGGAAAAAATGACAACGCAGGCGCAGAATTCGCTTTTGCTTACACTGGAAGAACCTCCTGCTCATGTTATTTTTATCCTGCTGACCTCTGACTCAGGATCTTTGCTGGAAACAATCCGAAGCCGTGCGCACACTCTCAAAACGGAACTATTGTCCGCTCCCTTAATCCTTGAAAATCTTATGGCAAGAAGAAATAAAGGACTTATCAACGAACGAAATGATGAAAAACTGAAAGTTGCTGCATCAGCGGCTTCAGGATCCTTGGGAGTTGCCATAGATCTTTGTGATAAGACCGACACTTCACCGGTACTGAAATACAGAGACATTGCAGAAAAACTGACTGATACTCTGATATTCAGCAGCACAGCTGATTCTGTGAATTTCTGTCGTGGTATCGATTTTAAAAGAGCTGAGTGTGAGCAGATTTTGTTCTACGCCATGACAGCTGTAAGGGATTATATTGCAGTTAAAAACGGCAGCCGTAACACTTTGTTTTTCACAGACGCTGACCTTGCTTACTCCAAGGCAGTTAAAGTTACTGCACCCAGACTACTGAGTTTATATAATCAGCTTGAAGAAGCTCAGGATCATATTTGCAGAAAAAATGCATCCATAAGCACAGTATTCTGCACTTTGGCAGCAAATGCAAGAAAAGAAAACAGATAATTTTTAAGAAGGATATACTCAAAATGGAAAATCAAAACGATATAAACACAACTGTATCAGATAATGATATTGAAAATTCTGCCCCCTCTCAATATGAAGTTGTTGGTGTCAAGTTCAAATCAGCAGGAAAAACATACTATTTTTCTCCTGAAGGAATGAAACTCCATCTGGATGATAAAGTTATTGTTCGTACATCGCGAGGTATTGAATTCGGATTTGTAGCATGCGAAAACAAAATAGTATCCTCCTCCGAAATCGTACCTCCACTCAGAGAAGTTGAAAGAATAGCTACCAACGACGACATTCAACGATATGAATCAAACAAACAGCTTGAAAAGCAAGCATTTGATACATGTCTCCAGATGATTGCAAAACACAATCTGGAAATGAAGCTTATTGAGGCTGAATATACTTTTGATAACAGCAAGCTTCTCTTCTATTTTTCTGCTGAAGGCAGAGTTGATTTCAGAGAACTTGTTAAAGACCTTGCAGCCGTTTTCCACACAAGAATTGAACTTCGACAGATAGGAATTCGAGATGAAGCTAAAATGATGGGTGGAATCGGTGTTTGCGGACGTCCTTTCTGCTGTGCTACGTTTCTTTCTGATTTTGTTCAGGTTTCCATAAAAATGGCAAAAGAACAGAATCTCAGCCTTAACTCAGCTAAAATTTCAGGAACATGCGGCAGGCTTATGTGCTGTCTCAGATACGAAAGCGATGTTTATGAGGAAGAACTGAAAAGAACACCTCCTGTTGACAGCAAGGTTAAAACACCCGACGGAATAGGATTTGTTCGTGAAATAGCTCCCCTTACAGGGATATGCACTGTAGTTATTCCTGACAAAAATGGTGAAATTATCAAAAAGTTTCACCGTGATCAGCTGACAGTTCTGCAAAAAAAAGCTAAAAATGACAAACCTGTGGCAAATGATTCATCAAACGAAGATTGATTTTTCAGTTTTTTTATGATTTTTTCGGTTTTTTTGAAAAAACCCTTTTCAAAATATATTAAATGTGCTATAATCTTTTAAACAAAATAAACGGAGGTATTTTACAATGGCATATGTAATTTCCGATGAATGCATCGCTTGCGGTGCTTGCGCTGCTGAATGTCCTGTAGGTGCTATCACTGAAGGCGACGGCAAGTTTGTGATCAACGCTGACGAGTGTCTGGACTGCGGTGCTTGCGCATCTGCTTGCCCTGTTGAAGCTCCCAAGGCTGAGTAATCAAATAACATAAGTTAAATTAAGCCGGAGCGCTATGCTCCGGCTTAATAACTTTAAAGAGGAATATATGATCAATGTGAATCTTCAGCCTGATGAAAGGCTTGATGAAATTAATGAAAACCTTTCACTCATTCAAAAGAAAGACGGGCTCACCTTCGGCACCGATGCTTTTCTTTTGGCTGCTTTTATGAAAAACAGAGTTAAAACAGCTGCTGATTTTGGTAGTGGAACGGGTGTTGCTTCTCTTCTCTGTTTATCTAAAAACAAAGCGGATAAATTCTATGACTTTGAGGTTCAGGAAAAATTCGCTTATCTTACAGAGAGAAATGCCGTTCTCAACAATTTCTCTGATAAATTAAAGGTTATTTGCAAAGATATACGCGATGTTGGCCCCAACGATACCGAAGGATGGATCGACGCTGTTATTTCAAATCCACCTTACCTCAAAGCAACTGAAGGATTTGCAAATAAAACCGATGAAATGAATATCGCGCGCCGCGAAATGAACGGAACTATATACGATTTTTGCGATGCTGCCAACAGAGTTCTTCGCCACGGCGGTATTTTTTATACTGTTTACCGCCCCGACAGACTGGCTGAGCTTATACATGCTTTAAAAGAAAACACCCTTGAACCGAAACGTATCGTGACAGTCTATCCTGACTCAAAATCAAAACCTAGTCTTGTTCTTGTAGAAAACAAAAAAGGCGCCGCACCTTCCGTTAAGCTATCCCGTCCTCTTTTCACATACAAAGACGGAACTAGAGATTACACTGACGATATGAATACGGTTTATGATACCTCATCACTTGATTTTTTATTTTAAGGAAAGATAATGGAAAACATTAAGCACTTTGACACACCCGATGTCAGCGATGAAAAGAATAAAGTTTTAGGCGGGATGCTCTATCTTGTTGCTACACCTATCGGAAACCTTGCTGACATAAGCGAAAGAGCTAAAAAGGTACTTTCTGAGGTTGATTTTGTTGCAGCAGAAGACACCAGAAATTCAGGCCTGCTTTTATCACGTTACGGCATCAAAAAGCCTTTCGTAAGCTACTTTGAGCATAACAAAAGAGAACGTGGAGAATATATCGTTTCCAGACTCCAGGCAGGTGAGTCCTGCGCGCTTATAACAGATGCAGGTATGCCTGCAATAAGCGATCCCGGAGAAGATATTGTTCGTCTTTGTGCAGAAGTCGGCGTTCCTGTAACCTGTATACCGGGATGTTGTGCAGCTGTTACAGCTCTTACACTTTCAGCCCTTACTACAGGAAGATTCGCTTTTGAGGGCTTTGTAACAACGAATAAGGGAGAACGAAAAGCTTTGCTTGAAAAGCTTGCAAGCGAAGAAAGAACTATGATTTTTTACGAGGCTCCGCACAAGCTCAAGCAAACGCTCTCAGATATGCTTAAATATATGGGAGAAAGAAAGATTACTCTTTGCCGTGAACTGACAAAGCTTAACGAGGAGATAATACGTACTACCCTTTCGGGGGCTGTTGCGCTTTATGAGCAGAAAGACCCACGAGGAGAATACGTACTTGTTGTTGAAGGTGGGATCAAGGAAGAATGCAAGGATGAGTTTCCTGAAGATCCCGAAGCGCATGTTGCAATGTATGAAGCAGGCGGCATGGCTCATATGGACGCCATAAAAGCAGCGGCTAAAGACCGTGGTATGTCCAAAGGCGCTTTTTACAAACTGCTTATCAAGTAAAAATTTGCCATTTGTATTGAAAAATATCGGCATTTGGTATATAATAATTAGTAACGTTCCTATACAGAGGTGTTCACAATGGAAAAAGAAAAGTTTTATATAACAACGGCTATCGCCTATGCTTCTCAGAAGCCTCATTTCGGTAATACCTATGAGGTCATTATGACAGACTGCATCGCGCGCTACAAGAGACAGCGCGGCTATGACGTGTTCTTTTTGACAGGTACAGACGAGCACGGCCAAAAGATTGAAAACAAGGCCGCAGACGCAGGCATTTCTCCCAAGGAATATGTTGATAACATTGCCGGCGAGATCAAAGGCGTTTGGGACCTTATGAATACAAGCTACGATAAGTTCATCCGCACAACAGACGACTATCACGAAACTGCAGTAAAGAATATATTCAAGAAGCTCTACGACAAAGGCGACATTTATAAGAGCTCATACGAGGGTTGGTACTGCACTCCCTGTGAATCCTTCTTCACAGATACACAAGCAACTGAAGGCAAATGTCCTGACTGCGGCAGACCTGTTGAAAGAGCTAAGGAAGAAGCTTATTTCTTCAAGATGAGCAAGTATGCAGACAAGCTCCTTGAGCACATTGAAAACAACCCCGAATTTATCGAACCCGAATCACGCAAGAAGGAAATGGTTAACAACTTCCTTAAGTGCGAAGGCGGTCTTCAGGACCTTTGCGTTTCCCGTTCTTCTTTCAAATGGGGCGTGCCTGTAAGCTTTGACGACGGTCATGTTATTTACGTTTGGATCGATGCGCTTTCAAACTACATCACATCTCTCGGTTTTGACCCCGACCACGCTGAGCAGCCCGAAAACTATAAAAAATACTGGCCTGCTGACGTTCATATCATCGGTAAGGACATTCTTCGTTTCCACACTATCTACTGGCCCATCATCCTTATGGCGCTTGGCGAACCTCTTCCTAAAAAGGTGTTTGGTCACCCCTGGTTCAACTTCGGTCAGGACAAAATGAGCAAGTCCAGAGGAAACGTTATTTATGCTGATGAAATGGCTAAGCACTTCGGAGTTGACGGCGTTCGTCACTACGCACTTTCCGAAATGCCCTACGCCACAGACGGTTCTATCACATATGAATCTGTTATTACGCGTTATAACAACGACCTGGCAAACAACCTCGGTAACCTTGTTTCCCGTACACACGCTATGACAAAGAAATACTTTGGCGGCGTTATTCCTGCTCCTGCAGGCGACGAAGGTACTGACTGCGAGCTCAAAGAAGCAATTACAAAGGTCATAAACAGCTTTAAGACAAATATGGACAACTACCACATTGCAGATGCAATCGACGCCGTTTATACAATGCTTCGCCGCGCTAACAAGTATATCGACGAAACAACTCCCTGGGTTCTTGCAAAGGACGAGGCAAACAAAGCCCGCCTTGGTACCGTTATTTACAATCTGCTTGAAACAATCAGAATCGCTGCCGTTCTTCTCACACCTGCAATCCCTGCTACATGCGAATCCATTTTTGCTCAGATCGCAACAGACAAGAACGACTATGCTTCAATCGAAACATTCGGAGCGCTTGAATCCGGCATGGAACTTGGCGAAGCTGCAATGCTCTTCTCAAGAATCGATGAAGCAAAGCTTCTTGAACAGCTTAACGCTGAAATGGAAGCAAAGCAGAAAGCGGCAGAAGTTGCTGCTAAGGCTGCTGAAAAGCCCGAAGGATGCGCTCTTATTGGTATTGAGGACTTTATGGGCGTTGAACTCAGAAGCGCTCAGATCGTTGCATGCGAAAAAATCAAGAAGGCTAAGAAGCTTCTGAAGCTTGAAGTTGACCTCGGCTATGAAAAACGCCAGGTCGTTTCAGGTATTGCTAAATACTATGAACCTGAAGCCCTTATTGGAAAGAAAATCATTCTCGTTTGTAACCTTCGCCCCGCAACGCTTTGCGGAATCGAATCCAACGGTATGATCCTTGCAAGCGGTGAGGAAACAATCCGCGTTGTATTCCTTGATCCAGAAACAGGTCTTGGAGAAAGAATCAGATAAATTATAAAGGGGACTTATAAAGTCCCCTTAAAATTTAGGTGTATTATGAAATTATTCGACTCACATTCACACTATAACGACAGCAGATACGAAAAAGAATATGACGGCGGTGCTGACGGCGCTATAAAAGATGCTTTTAACGCAGGAGTTTGTGGCTTCATCTGTGTTGGTACAGAACCGGGAAACTGCAAAAAAGCTATTGAAATCGCCGAAAAATACGACAAGGGCTTTGCTGCTGTCGGTCTTCACCCCGAGGATGCTGCTAATTTTGAAAGGAACAAGCTTGTTTCCGTAGTTGACGAGATCACTTCTCTCCTCTCGCATGAAAAAGTTGTTGCACTGGGAGAAATCGGTCTTGACTACCATTGGGACACTCCCCGTGACATCCAAAAGGAAGTCTTTGAAATGCAACTTTGCATTGCAGAAGAAAAGAATATCCCCGTTATAATCCACGACAGAGAAGCTCACGGTGATATTTTTGATATACTCCGCGCTCATCCCGATGTTACGGGTGTTATGCATTGCTACAGCGGTAGTGCTGAAATGGCTAGGGATTATGTTCGCCGAGGCTGGTACATTTCTTTTGCCGGACCTGTTTCCTACAAAAATGCTGAAAACGTACGAACCGCCTGCCGAGCTGTACCACAGGACAGAATTCTCATCGAAACAGACTGTCCCTATCTTGCCCCCGTACCTCATCGAGGAAAGATCAATCATTCAGGTCTTATGGTTCACACTCTTGCAGCTATGGCTGCGGCAAGAGGCGAAGACGAGGAAACTCTGGCGAAGGCTACTATAGAAAACTCAATGAGACTGTTTAATCTTGTGCTATAAAAAAGAACCGGATATCCGGTTCTTTTTATTTTACTTCTTTATTCTCTTATCAACCGCATTTACTATCCACACTCCGCAGAAGCCGAATAACGTTCCGAGAATCGCTCCGCCAAGAACATCGGATGGAAAATGAACATATAAATAAAGTCTTGAAAAAGCAATAAGAACCGCAAGAACAACTGAAATTACTGCTGTTACT
>JAFXGC010000095.1 GCA_017513325.1 Clostridia bacterium | reverse complement strand
TGGTAGTGATAAAACTGTTCCTTGCGGTACATCTGTGGAAGATATAGTTGTTCTTTACGGTAATTTGCTCAAATGCGAAAAACTGGGAACAAGCTCGGTTGAATTTGAATAAGTGTTTTTAAATTTTGTGGAAGGATTAAAATAATGTTAAATTTGTTTCTTGATGTTCTTGTCATTGCAGTTATGGCAGGAAGTGTAATATACGGATATAAAAATGGGTTTGTCAAAAGCCTTATGTCGCTTGTTTCCGGAATAGTTTCAGTGCTGGTGGCATATACGTTTACACCAATGCTCAGCGCATGGCTTAATGCAAAGTACATTTTGGGCGCGATTTCAAAGGGAATCGCTGAAACATTTGCTTCTGCCGCCAAAACAACCGGAGAAGCTGCCGATGAAATTGTTTATGACTTGACAAAGATGTTTGAAAACCCTCAGATAAAAACTATAATTGAGAGATTCGGAGCAGATATGAATGCTGTTGAAAATGCTGCGGGCGAGGCAGAAATTGTTGGTTTTGATCTGATCAACAAGCTTGCTGTAACAGTGGCAAAGCCTGTAGCCAATACAGTTTCAACGGTTCTGGCATTTCTCGTGCTGTTTCTCGGCGCTGTGATCGTATTAAAAATAGTGACAGTAATTGTTGCAGCAATGTTCAAGCTTCCCGTTCTCAAATCAATGGATAAAGGGCTTGGTCTTGTTTCAGGTATAATTTGTGCTGTGTTCCTTGGTTGGGTGCTTTCCCTTGCAATTGAGGTTGCACTCTCAGCACTTGTAACTGTAGCTCCTCGTATTGTAACTGAAAATACATTTAACAATACAATCATTGTAAAATTCTTCTCTGAAAACAGTTTCCTTGATCTGTTTTCAAAAATAGGACTTTAAATTTTACGGTAGGTGACTCCTTGGTAATGAAAGCAAAACATATCCCTAATATTCTTTCGGTTTTCAGAATACTTCTGTCTTTTGCCTTTGCTGCTATTTTCATATGGTGGTATCCTGAAGGTGTAGTGGCCGCGGCTATAATTTTTGTTGTAGCCGGAGCATCTGATGTTCTTGATGGTATTCTTGCCAGACGTTTTGGCTGGATAAGTAATGCAGGTAAGATACTTGATCCGCTTGCTGATAAGCTGATGCAGTGTATTTCTCTTCTGTGTCTCGGTTTAAGAGATATTCTTCCTTTGTGGATATTTATCCTTATAGTTTTGAAGGAAGTTATGATGGGACTGGGCGCAGTTATACTGTATCAAAAGCATCGCGAGATCGGAGTTTCAAAATATTTTGGTAAAGCTTATACCGTTATTTTTTATGCCGTTGTGTTTGTTTTTCTGATTGCAGGAAACACTATTGGCGAAAAAACTATTGCAACGTATATCCTGTGTGCTGTTATGGCAGCAACGGGATTTGGCGCGCTTGCGCTGTACTATATAAACTATCTTAAAACCAAACCAACTGAGAAAGGCGAAAAACACTGATATGGTAATGTGTGCGAGATGCAAAAAGCGCATGGCAGTTGTTTTCATAACAAAGATTGAAAACGGCGAGCAGAAACAGGAAGGCATCTGTATTAAATGTGCTAAGGAACTGGGCATAGGCCCTGTTAATGATATAATAAAAAATATGGGACTTTCCGATGAAGACCTCGATCGTATGAGCGAGGATATGGCAGGAATAATGGAAGGTCTTGAAAATGGCGAAAGCCCCTTTGGCGGAGATATGGCAACAGCTCTTGAAGCCTTTGGCGGAGATGCAACAAATGCTCCTTCTCTTGACATCAACAGAATAATCCGCGACGGTATGAATGCAAACGGCGGCAAGTCCGACGGTGCTGAAACTGATAAAAAGGGTTCAAAGAAAAAGCAGGAGAAAAAGTTTCTCACAACTTATTGCCAGAATATCACCGAAAAGGCTGCAATGGGTAAACTGGATCGCGTTATTGGCCGCGAAAGAGAGCTTGATAGAGTTATTCAGATCCTATCAAGAAGACAGAAAAACAATCCCTGCCTTATAGGTGAGCCCGGTGTAGGAAAAACAGCTATTGCTGAGGCTTTGGCTTCAAAAATAGTTGCAGGTGATGTACCTTATAAGCTTAAGAATAAAGAACTTTATCTGGTTGACCTGACAGCCCTTGTGGCAGGAACTCAGTTCAGAGGACAGTTTGAATCGAGAGTTCTTGGCCTTTTGAATGAAGTAAAGGCTGCCGGAAATATTATTCTTGTTATTGACGAAGTTCATAATATTGTGGGCACGGGTGATGCTGAAGGCTCTATGAATGCGGCCAATATTATGAAGCCTGCTCTTTCTCGCGGAGAGATACAGGTTATCGGAGCAACAACACTTAATGAATATCGCAAGTATATCGAAAAGGATAGCGCTCTTGAAAGAAGATTCCAGCCTGTAACTGTGGCTGAGCCGGGTATTGACGACACTGAAAAGGTTCTTCTCGGCATCAAGCACTATTATGAAGAATACCACAGTATCAGAATACCTGCCAATGTGCTCAGAAGCGCTGTGGTTCTCAGCGAAAGATATATAACAGACAGATATCTTCCCGATAAGGCTATTGATTTGATAGATGAAGCTGCTGCAAATATTTCACTTTCCAGCCCTGAGATCAATGAAAGAGCAGAACTTGGGGATAAACTTATCCTTCTTGAAAAAGAAAGAAACGAGCTTGAAGCTAAGTTGAAGGATGCAAACGAATCCACAGAGGAAATATACCGCCGTCTGGCAGATCTTAAGGTTGATGAGCTTCGTATGAAGGACAGAGTGAATCAGCTGAAGCCCCTTTGTGAACAGGTTGAAATGACAGAGGCTGATATTGCTGATGTTATTGAGATATGGACGGGTATTCCTGCTTCAACTATAACAGAAGACGAGTATACAAAACTTGACGGACTTTCTGAACGTCTGAAACAGAGAATAGTGGGACAGGACGATGCGGTTGATGCGGTCGTTCGTGCGGTGCGTCGTTCAAGAACGGGCATATCTCCCAAACGCAAACCTGTTTCATTTATTTTTGCAGGTCCTACAGGCGTTGGTAAAACAGAGCTTGTAAAGGTTCTGGCAAATGACCTGTTTGCCTCCCCCGAAACACTTATTCGTCTTGATATGAGCGAATTTATGGATAAGTTCTCCGTTTCAAGAATCGTTGGAGCGCCTCCCGGATACGTTGGTTATGATGATGGTGGACAGCTCACTGAAAAAATACGCCGACGTCCCTATTCAGTAGTTCTTTTTGATGAAATAGAAAAAGCTCATCCCGATGTAATGAATATTCTTCTGCAGATACTTGACGATGGCAGAATTACAGATGCTCACGGCAAAACAGTAAGCTTTGAAAACACTGTTATCGTTATGACCACAAATGCAGGAAGCGGCGGCGGAATGGCGCTGGCAGGTTTTGCAGGAGAAGGCGCATCCAGAGAAAAGGATAAAACAGAAAAGGCTTTGGCAGATTTCCTTCGTCCTGAATTTCTTAACAGAGTTGATGAGATAATCACGTTCAATTCTCTCACAAAGGATAATTTTGTAGGCATTGCAAGAATAATGCTTGAAGATCTTAAAAAAGCTCTTTGGGAAAAGCATATAAACTTCAGCTATACAGATGCGGCTGCAGATACGGTTGCAGAAAAATCCTATTCTGTCAAGTTTGGAGCAAGAAATATGCGCCGCTTTATTCAGACAGAAATTGAAGACAGTGCAGCAGAGCTTATAGTAAAAGAGCGCGGAAGAATTTCTGCAATCAGCGTTGATAGTGAAAACGGCGAAATAAAAGTTTCTGCAATATAAATAATTTTTAAGGATCTGAAAAATGGAGCAGGAAAGAAATTGGCATTATATGGATTCGTCTGAGCTTGAAAGAGTTTTCAAAACAAGCTCAACAGGTCTTAGTGATGCAGAGGCAGCCAGGCGAATAAGAAAACGCCGGAACAGAATATGGCAGGTACGGGGAGATACTGTTGGTAAATATGCTGCCAGAAGTCTTCTCGATCCATCTGCAGTTTTGCTCCTGCTTTCCGTGATCGTAGCAGCGTTTTACGGAGAAGGAGCAGTTGCGGCATCAGTTGTTATTTTGATGCTTTGCGCAAAAACTGCTGAAATACTTGCCTTCACTGTAGCTGACACAATGCTTAAGAGAAGCACGGAAGGTGTAGTTCCCAAAGCCAGAGTTGTGCGCGATGGAAACGTTTGCGAAATTTCATCGGAAGCAGTTGCTGAAGGTGACGTGGTTATACTTGATTCGGGAGATGTGGTTCCTTGCGATATAAGGCTGACTGCGGCAGAAAGCGTGCTTGCTGCGGAAAATCTGCCCGGAGGAGGCCACGGTCTATACATAAAAAATGCTGAACCTATAAACAGCCATGTAAAAGACGTTCCAATTGAAATGCGTTCAAATATGCTTTATGCCGGTTCAACAGTTGTATATGGCTTTTGTATGGGAATTGCTGTTGCAACGGGTAAGAGAACGCTGAGAGTTTCAAGGGATGGTGTTATAGAGCTTTCAGGTGGTGAAAAGATTCCCGTTCTTGATAAACTCTGTGAGTGGAGCAGAATTTGCAGACTGTGCCTTGTTGGCGTTGCTTTTATTGTAACAATAGTAGGAGTTGCATTCGGACAGGGGCTTATAAACGCGTTTCTGCCCTCGATTGCAATGGCGTCAGCATGCATGAGTGAGTTTCTTGCAGCGTTTGGAGCTTTGGCTGTTTCGTTCAGTCTCGGGTCAATATATAAAAAAGAAAGCGGCATAATTGAAAAAACAAATTTCAGATGCCCTTCAAAAATAGAGGAAGCGGCGCACGCGGACGTTATTTTGCTTCGAAGCGCCAGCTTGATCAAAAACGGTATATCATCCCTACATTCTTTCTATCTGGAAGGGAAAGGGATTGATGCCGAAAAAGAAAAAGATTTTGATGCATCATTGATAACTTCATATGCGGCTTATGCTGCAGGAATAGGATATGACGGAAGCGGAGGAGATGAAACAACATTCCTTTCAGCCGTATATCTTAAGAAGCTGAGGGAACAGTATAGTAAAGAAATTCCTCCATACTATATTGCAGCTCATAAAAAGGCATCGGAAACAGAGGCAGAAGGCCTTGATTGTTCACTGCTTGTCCGCGATGGAGATTATTATTTCACGGCTATGGGCGATGCGCTCAACGTTCTTGAAAGATGCTCTAAAGAGCGTATCAAGGGAGAGAGCGTTTCATTTTCAAAGGATAAAAAGCTTGAGGCAAGACGTTATGCACTGGATCTTATGGCTCAGGGCGTTAAAATAATCGCAGTTGCATCTCGCCAATCTTTTTATAACAGTCTTCGCCGACTTCCCGTGCTTCTTTCGGATATGTGCTTTGAAGGATTTATAGCAGTTTCGGAAAAGCCGGAAGCCGAATGTGCAGAATATATAAGGACATATAGAGAGAATGGCGGAAGAATCGTTGTTTTCTCGGAGGGCGGAAATGAAGATATGCTTTTTCTTAAAGCATATGATATATTCAAAACAGGTGACCTGGTAATAAGCGAGAAGGATAGTAAAAATGCCAAAACTCTTCCTCTTGACGCGGGAAGCCTTGTTATGATATCCTGTCCTCAGGCGGCTGACGGAGCTGCCATAAGATACAGATATCTGGAAATGCTTTCTGAAAAGCATACATGTGCATATGTAGGATTTGGGGCAGAAGATGCCATTTGTATGGAAAGAGCAGTTTCTTTTGCGGCCGAGTCTCCTCTGAAGAGAGGCAGCGGAATTCCTCAGTCTCTAAGATGCACAGCTGATGGAACCATTGATTCCAAAGGCGGAGGTTTTGCCGGTGCTTACAGAATGATAAAGCGATTCAGAAGAACGCTGGCTCAGATAAAAGCAACGCTGAGATTTTTGATAATTTCGCAGCTGGCCAGAGCATTTTGCCTTTTGATGTGTGCGGTGTTTGGCATCGCAATGCCTGCCGCATCACAAATGGTATTCCTTGGTTGTATATTCGACCTTTGTTGCGCACTGTGCGCAGTGCCCGCAATAAGGGCTGATGCAAAAGGCGAAGGAATCAGAACAAAACCTATTCCCGATTCAGTTGGAGAGCTGTTGATTCCGGCTATAACGGGAACGATAATAGCGGCAGTATCGCTTGCAGCCCCTTTTATGTGCAAAATGATTATGTCGCTTAATATGCTTGAACAAACGTTTACGGATAAATCCCTTTCAGCGCTTATTTTCACAGGAGTGTTGCTGGCGCTTTCAGCAGTGTTTGTGGAGGTTACCTCGACGGAAGGCTTGTTTGCTTCTTCCTCCAAGCTGAGCCCCGCTTCATTTATTCCAATGGCGCTTTCGATCATAATGCTCACAGTTGCCTTTGCAGTGCCTTCTGTGAGTGAGGCTATGAATATGGAATTTCCCGGATTTATAGCCCTTGCATTTTCGCTTATACCGCTTCTTGTATCGGTGATTTTTCTTGCCGCTTACAGAGCGTATGTAAAACATAAGTATAAATAAGGAGATATAAAAATGGCAGAGAATAACGAATGCACACATGACTGTTCCACCTGCGGCGCGGATTGTTCTTCCAGAAAAGGCGGCATCCCCAAGGAACAGCTTAATCCCATGAGCTCCGTTAAAAAGGTTATCGGTGTTGTTTCCGGTAAAGGCGGAGTTGGTAAGTCCATTGTAACATCAATGATGGCAGTTGAAATGAGCCGTAGAGACTACACCGTAGGTATCCTTGATGCGGATATCACAGGCCCCTCTATTCCCAAGGCATTTAATGCAAAGGGCGGCGTGGTTTCTCTCGCTGAAAATCTTATGACACCTCATACAACTATTTCAGGTATTCAGATAATGAGTGTAAACCTTCTTCTTGATGAAGAAACAAAGCCCGTTGTTTGGAGAGGCCCCGTAATTGCAGGCGCTGTAAAGCAGTTCTGGACTGACGTTGTTTGGAATGACGTTGACTATATGTTTGTTGATATGCCTCCCGGAACAGGTGACGTTCCTCTTACAGTTTTCCAGTCTCTTCCCGTTGACGGAATCATCATTGTAACAACTCCTCAGGACCTTGTAACAATGGTTGTGGAGAAGGCTGTAAATATGGCAAAGCTGATGAACGTGCCGATCCTCGGTCTCGTTGAAAATATGTCTTACGCTGTTTGCCCCGATTGCGGCAAAGCTATCAATATTTTCGGCGAATCCAAGGCTGAGGCAACAGGTAAGCAGTACGGAATTCCCGTGCTTGCAAAGATTCCGATCGATCCCCGCCTCACAGCACTTGTTGATAAGGGCTCTATCGAAATTATGGATAATAACTACCTCTCAGCCGCTGCAGACGCAGTTGAAGGACTGTAATGTAAAAGGGAAAGCCGCGGCTTTCCCTTTTTAAGTATTTATAGGGCGCTGCCTTGTACCAGTCATCGTCGTGTGTCGTGAGCTATCTCTTCTATACTCTCAGCTCTGCTCACTCGCACTTTGGATGACACCGCTTGCGAAAACGATATTTAATCGTTTTCGCTTCACTAACCCGCGACCTTTTTTAAAAAGGTCGATAAAAACGCAAAAGGCTCAGATTTAATAATCAATTCTATATAGAGGGTATACTATGCTAAAAGTATATTTGATAACAGTGGGCATCGTAAGCCTTATAACTTTTATAGCATTTGCAATCGATAAAATAAGGTCTAAAAAAGAAACAAACAGCCGTATTCCCGAATTGGTGCTTCTTTCAATGATTGACTTCGGAGGTGCTGTGGGCGGCATTCTCGGGATGTACGTTTTTCGCCATAAAACCATATTTAAAACAAAATTTCATTTTATAATTTCTGCTTGGATCTCTCTGGCAGTACAGGCGGCAATTGCAGTTTATCTTGGATGGGTGACGTTATGAAAAAGAAAATAGAATATACTCATAACGGAAGTTTCTGGAAAAGTTTGTGGCTTCTCGTGCGCTCTCTTGTAAATATAGCAGCGTTTGCATTCTTCTGGTATGCAATAATAGTTTCTGACGTCGGATTCATAATCGCTTCCACAGTCGCGCTTACACTGCTTGTATTGGCAAATTTCATATTTCCGCTTCTAAAACGAAAATAACTATATCTTTTTTTGAAAAAGTGTGATATAATAATACGATAGATAGAACAACTTATTTTGATAACTAAGAAAGGTTAGCAATATGTGCGGATTTGTTGGATTTACAGGACTTCTTGAAACAAGAGAAGATGTGCTTCGCCGAATGGCAGACAGAATCATCCATAGAGGCCCCGATATGGAGGGTTATCATATTGGAGGCACAACAAAAGAGGATAGTATTGCTCTCGGTTTCCGCCGCCTCAGTATTATAGACCTTGCAGATGGTAAGCAGCCTATGTATAACGAGGACGGCACCGTTGTTTTAACCTTTAACGGTGAAATATATAACTTTATGGAGCTTCGCGACGAGCTTATCGCAAAGGGTCACGTATTCAAAACGAGATGTGACTCCGAAGTGCTCGTTCACGGATTCGAGGAATACGGTGAAGCACTTGCTTCAAAGCTTCGCGGTATGTATGCTTTCGTTGTTTGGGACACAAAAACAAACACTATGTACGGCGCAAGAGATATTTTCGGTATCAAGCCCTTCTATTACAGCGTAACAGATGATGGCAGCCTTATTTTCGGTAGTGAGATAAAGAGCCTTCTTGAGCATCCCGGCTTCAGACGCGAGGTAAATCCCGAAGCGCTTCGTCCCTATCTCACGTTCCAGTACAGCGCAATGAACGAAACCTTTTTCAAGGGAACATATAAAATGCCTCCTGCCCACTATTTCGTGTGGAAGGATGGGAAAATGACCGTAACGCGCTATTGGGACGCTGATTTTTCAAAGAAGACAACAGCTTCCTTTGACGATTGCGCGGCAGAAATTGATGCAAGAGTTCGTGAAAGTGTTGCGGCTCACAGAATAAGTGACGTTAAGGTTGGTTCATTCCTTTCAGGCGGAGTAGACTCCAGCTATATCACAGCTTGCCTTATGCCTGATAAAACCTTCTCCGTTGGCTTTGACCCCGGAAAAGATAACAGCACTCGCTTTGATGAAACAACAGAAGCAGAAGAGCTTTCCAAGATTCTCGGCGTAGGCAACTATAAGAGAATGCTTGAAGGTGATGAGTGCCTTGAAAAGTTTGCTGACATCCAGTATCATATGGACGAACCACAGTCAAACCCCTCATCCGTACCTCTTTATTTCCTTGCAGGCCTTGCAGCAGAGCACGTAACAGTTGTGCTTTCAGGCGAGGGCGCTGACGAAATTTACGGCGGATACGAATGGTACGACGAAACGGGTATGATGAAAAAATATAAGAAGATTCCTGCGCCCCTGCGTCACCTTGCAGCAGACGTAACGAAGCATCTTCCTTATTTTAAGGGTCACGATTTCATTATCAAGGGAAGCGGCAGACCTGAGGATTGGTTTATCGGCCAGGCTCTTGTTTTCCCTGAAAATGAAGCATATGATATCCTTCGTCCCAAGTATAGAGTCGGTCCCACTGCAACAGAGGTTGCCAAGCCTATATACGACAGAGTTAAGGGGCTTTCCGAGCTTGAGAAAAAGCAGTATCTTGATCTCAACCTGTGGCTTCCCGGAGATATTCTTCTTAAAGCTGATAAAATGAGCATGGCTCATTCAATCGAGCTTCGCGTACCTTATCTTGATAAGATGGTTATGGAAGAAGCGGTCAGATATCCTGCAGAATATAAGATCTCCTATGACACAAAGGCGGTTCTCAGAACTGCTTCCAATAAAACACTTCCTAACGAGTGGGCAAACAGAAAGAAAAAAGGCTTCCCCGTGCCGATTGCAAAATGGCTTGAGGATAAGGACTTTTCAGCAAAGGTAAAAAATGCCTTCACAAGCGACGTTGCGTCCGAATATTTCGATGTGGACAAGCTTGTTGCAATGCTTGCCGACCCTGCTCATAATCGCCGTAAGATATGGACTGCATATACATTCCTTGTATGGCACGAACAGTTCTTTGGCGGCAAAAGATTTTAATTGAGGAGAACAGTTATGAAAATAACTCCCGTTTTGCTTGGAGCCGATCTTAATTGCTATAATTTTGCCAGAGCATTTCACGAAGCATATGGCGTTTCTTCATATGCTTTCGGAAGATATGAGATCTCTGCAACAAAAGGCTCAAAAATAATCAATTTCAAAGTCGTTCCCGATATTGATAATGAGGAAACAATGATCAGGGTTCTCACAGCTTTTGCTGAGGAACATAAGGGTGAAAAACTGTATCTTTTTGGCTGTACAGACGATTATGCAGCTATGATAATCCGCCGCCACGCTGAGCTTCCTCAGTACATAGCTCCTTGCCCCGATGAGAATCTGTATACTCTCATTCAGAAAAAGGCAGAATTCTATGAAATATGCGAAAAGTATGGTATTCCTTATCCCAAAACTTCCGTGCTCACCGCTGATTTCACAGAGGATATGCTCACAGAAGAAGCCCTTGGCTTTAACTATCCCATCGTAATCAAGCCTTCCTCCAGCGTTGACTATTGGAAATTCTCCTTTGACGGAATGAAAAAGGTTTATTTCGCGAAAAACCCCAATGAAGCGGCTGATATAATCAGAACTATATATAAGTCAGGCTATCCTGAGAGAATGATCCTTCAGGAAATGATAGAGGGCGGCGATAGCCACATGAGAGTTCTTACAGCTTTTTCCGATAAAAAAGGTAAAGTCAGAGCTATGTGCCTTGGTCACACAATGGTTGAGGAGCATACACCCAAGGGGCTTGG
Organism: Clostridia bacterium; assembly: GCA_017513325.1. Lineage (GTDB taxonomy): Bacteria > Bacillota > Clostridia > Oscillospirales > CAG-272 > Avispirillum. Next base: position 5,959 of record JAFXGC010000095.1, on the reverse strand, counting down.
AAACCATGCGGCAATCGTAACAGAACCTGTTTCAAGTCTGCCTTGCGCAGAGGCTATCAAGAATATGCTTGAAGCAATAGGCTATACCGGCTTTTCCAACTTTGACCTTAAATTCACAGGTAAAGAGGGAGATTTCAGAGCATTTGAGATCAATCTCCGCCAGGGAAGAAGCAACTATTACGTAACAAGCTGCGGCATGAACATTGCCCGCCTTGCGCATGAAAAATGGGAAGATGAAGGCGATGATTGCGTGATGAATGAAAATGCTCATTTCTGGCATCATGTTCCGGCTTCGGTTGCATATGAATACACAGAGGATAAAAATCTTGTGGCTAAGGCGAAGGCTCTTGCCAAGGCAGGAAAATCCTCATGTTCGCTTCTTTATAAATACGATCTTAAGTTGAATCCTAAGAGAATGTTCTACGTTTACGGACAGCTTATCCGTCAGAACAAGAAGTATAAGATTTATTATCCCAAGAGCAAATAATAAAAACGAAAGGAATATCAAAATGATAAAACGCAAACCACTTATGGGTATTTTGGGCGGCCTTGGTCCTATGGCAAGCGCGTATTTTTATGAGCTGATCACAGCTCACACAAAAGCCACCTGCGATCAGGATCATATTGATATAATCCTTTCCTCCCGTTCATCCACCCCCGACAGAACTGCATTTATAACAGGCAAGAGCGATGATAGCCCACTTCCGTTTATGATCCAGGATGCTCAGCGTCTTGAGGCTTACGGAGCAGATGCTATCGTTATCCCTTGTAACACAGCCCATTATTTTATTGATGAGGTTCGCCGATCTGTCTGCGTACCTGTTCCAAGCATTATAGAGGAAACTTCTGCTCAGCTCAGACGTGCAGGCGTGAAAAAAGCAGGAATTCTTGCAACGGTGGGAACTGTTTCTTCCGGTTCGTATCAGGCAAAACTTGAAGAGGAAGGTCTTTGTTATGCTGTGCCTGATGAAAAAGAGCAGAGATGGCTGATGGAGCTTATATACGATGATGTAAAAGCAGGTAAAGGCCCAGAGATGGATAAATTTTATGCGGTTGTCCGTCATATGAAGGATAAAGGATGCGACAGAATGATCCTGGGATGTACGGAACTTTCCGTTATTAACCGTGAAATCGGAGGAGATCCGATTTTGACAGATTCACTTGAAGTGCTTGCTAATGTTGCAATCAAGCTGTGCGGTCACGAAACCGTGGGATTTTCTCCCGAATTCGATTTGAAATGAATATAAACGAACTACTTGTAAACGTCATCCACGAGGGCTTTTCTGAAACGCAGGTTGACAGCATAGAATATGATTCAAGAAAAGCCAGAGAGGGTTCTCTGTTTGTGTGCCTTCGCGGAGCAAATGTGGATGGACATAAATTTGCCCCCTCAGCCTATGATAAAGGTTGCCGCCTGTTCCTTTGTGAAGAAAAACTTGATCTGCCCGGTGACGCAGAGCAGTTTATAGTGAAGGATACAAGAGCAGCATTGGCAGTTATCTCAGCTGAGTTTTACCATCATCCTGCTGAAAGCCTCAAGCTTATAGGTATAACAGGAACAAAAGGAAAAACAACAACAGCGTTGCTTGTAAATTCCATTCTTAATGCCCATGGCAAAAATTGTGCATATATCGGCTCAAACGGTATTCTTATAAACGGAGTTTTAACAGAAACACCCAACACAACACCCGAAAGCCATATCCTTCACAGATATTTCAGAGAAATGGTTGATGCAGGAGTGCAGTATGCCGTTCTTGAAGTGTCTTCTCAGGCGCTTGCCAGAAACAGAGTTGACGGGATCAAGTTTGATACGGTTGTGTTTACTAACCTCGGTGAAGATCATATAAGCCCAGTTGAGCATCCCGACCTTGATGATTACAGAAACAGTAAAGCAAAGCTTTTCACTGATACATACGGCGCAAAATATGCGGTGTATAACGCCGACGATGAGGCAAGCGAGTTTATGCTGAAATCATTTGGCGGTGAAAAAATATCCTTTGCAATGGAAAACGATGCCGACTATGTTGGACGCGACCGTGATATCTATCGCAGCGAAACAGCCCTCGGTGTTTGTTTTAATTGTATAAATAAAGGTGAAGAGATTCCTGTGAAGCTTATGTCACCCGGTGCATTCAGTATATATAACGGACTTGCAGCAATAGCGGTTTGCCATATATATGGGGTAGATGTGGAATCAGCGGCATCAACTCTTGCGCACACTCCCGTTCAGGGCAGATTCGAAATTGTGGAAGCTGCTCCGGGCAAAACCTTCGTTGTGGACTATTCTCATAACGGACTGAGCCTGACTAAGGCACTTTCAACACTCAGAGAATATGAGCCTAACCGCCTCATCTGCGTTTTCGGCAGCGTTGGCGGAAGAACACAGGGGCGCCGACGTGAGCTTGCAGAGGTTGCAAGTGAACTTGCAGATTATAGCATCATCACAAGTGATAATCCTGATAATGAGGATCCCGATGCGATCATTGCAGAGATTGCTTCGCATATGAAAGAGGGAAGTTCATACGAATGTATAACCCTCCGTGAAGATGCAATTGAAAAGGCAGTTGAAATTGCCAAGGATGGCGATATAGTCCTGTTTGCAGGAAAAGGCCACGAAACATATCAGCTCATTCACGGAAGAAAAGAACCTTTTTCTGAGAGAAAGCTTATAATAAAAGCCTGCAGAATGTTGGCACTAAAAAATTGAAGATAAAAGGGGAGATGAAAGTCTCTCCTTTTTGTATGTCGAACCCCATCAAATTTTGTTAATTGATAGCTATTGATTTTTTTTGAGTATTGTGATATACTAATCTCCAATCGTTTGGAAAGGAGAATTCAGATGGCTGAAAAAAAGCAAAAAGGCAAGCAGATAGCAGTGAATCGCAAAGCGCGCCACGACTATTTTGTTGACGAAACATACGAAGCAGGAATAGAGCTTTTCGGCACAGAGGTTAAAAGCCTCAGAGCAGGAACAGTCAATTTGAAGGACTCTTTCTGCAAGGTTGAGGATGGAGAAATGTTCGCCTATGGCGTTCATATCAGCCCCTATGAAAAGGGAAACATCTTCAATCGCGATCCTCTCCGCCCTAAAAAATTGCTGATGCATAAAAAGGAGATAATCAAGCTTGGCTCTCTTGTTGCAAGAGATAGCTTCACCTTGGTTCCGCTCTCTCTTTATTTCAGCGGCTCAAGGGTAAAAATGGAGTTAGGGGTTTGCCGAGGCAAAAAGCTCTATGATAAGAGAGAATCCGAGGCAAAGCGCCAGGCATCCAGAGAAATTGAACGCAATTTCAAGGATAACTACAGATAATGTAAATATCCACCCATCGCCGCAGCGATTTCACACGCCGAAGGCGTATTTCACCCACGCACTGCGTGGATTTCACCTGCCCTAAGGGCAGATTTCATTGAAAGCCGCAGGCTTTCCATATGGGGCCGTAAAGGTTTCGACGGGGATTCTGAGGCATGATAAGCGGGTGGTGTTTGGAGAAACACCTAAATAAGCTCCACTTAAAATTAAACGCTAATAATAGCAGACTCGTAGCTGCATAAGCTACCGCCGCCTACGATGCGGCCTGTCCCGGTGATGAGGGCTGCGGCTTCATTTGGGGCATAACCACAGCAGCGAACGTGAACAGAGATTTTTCCTTTGTATCTGTCATGCACTAAAAGGATACCGACCAAGCTATCCTGACTATCGGAGAGCTTGGCGGGAAATATAATAGATAGTCTGCACCCGGAGAAAGTTGTGTCAAGGGGTTTTCGGACGCGAGTTCGACTCTCGCCGGCTCCACCAATCGGGTATAAAACGAACACCCACTATTTCAAAGATGTCTTTGCAATTACGGTGTGGTTTTAACCCCAACGAAAACAAATAGGATCAGATAACACCTTAATGCTATCTGATCCTATTTGTTTTATGTAAACGTGCCGTATAGCACGAAGCCCCGTTAATTTATGTGCATAGGCCACACCTTGCACGTAGCGCATCAAAATGAGTATTAAAAGCAATGTTCTTTTCAGCTGTGTCAGCCAAACGCCGCTTGCGTTTATTTTTTGGTGCGTTTAGGTACTTCTCAAGCTCCGAAGCAATTTCAGGTGTACGTAACTTACGCATACCGCTCAGACGCAAATACCACACTTTATCCGGCTCAATTTTCATAGCTACTGCGGACTGCTGAAGGTTAAGGTTAGAATAGTATTGTAGGCGTATAGCCTCTGCTTCTAACGGCTCTAACCGGTCAAGAGCGTTATCAAGTGCTTTGTGTAGCTCTTGGTTGCTGACCTTGCGTATTACTTCTGCCGTAATATCAGTATCGTCAGCGATAGTATCGCCTATAGTAAGCGTTTCATCCTCTCCTACGGGTGTTTCAAGGCTGACAGCATTTCTAAGCGGATCTTTCAAACCTTTTTGGGAGCGTACATTTGTGACTTCGGAAAAAGCCTTTTTCAAAGGCCTATCTAAAAAGGTTAAGAACTTATAACCGCTTTCAGGATCAAAATATTTGGCTGCTTCTATTACAGCTAAATAACCGCTGTCATATAGTTCATCAAATTCAATACCAGAATTTTCACCTAATACACGTAAGCGTTGAGCCGCTTTCTTTCGGATAAATTGTTCTACCTGATCAAACAGTACCGGGAGATATTCAGTATTACCGTTTTGAATTTCGATTGCCAATTCTTCGTTGGTCATACTTTTATCCCCCCCTCTGTTTGCTATTGCATTTATTCTGGATTTGTGGTATAATAGCTAATGCAAGTAGTGGTTCAGGAGGACAACGCCGTTATAGAGGAAACCCCGGTGACAAATCCGGGCGCTTGCAGAGGGCGCAGAAATGCGCCCTCTTTTTCTACCCATTATTGAATCAACGGAGAGCTACCCAACATACGGGTGCGGCGGTTAATCTCCTGAATAATGCTTGATGTTACGCTATTTTTATCAAAGTTGACGGTAGTACCGCTGTATTTCTGAATTGCATTTACAATGTTCGTAGTGGCGTTTGTTACCACCTGAGTGATAACAGAGGCCAGTTCATCATTCGAGGCCTCAATAGCCGTGGTTACGCCTGTACCGCCTGCGTTGGTAGATGCAGCCACGCTGTACGGCATTACACTACCTTTAGCCACAACAGGTGTAGCAAAGGTCACACCGTCAGCAATAGCCTGAAGCCTATCCATGAGAGAGGAGAAGCTGTCAGCCACCTTATCAGAGAAGCCCGTGAGGGCGCTGGTGGTGTTTTTGCCTACCTTGATGTTACCCATAGCGTAGTCACCGTTTTGGATCTCACTGGATATTGCAGAAGCCATGCTGGACACTGTGCCTATAACCTTACCCTGATTTTTCTTAATGCCATAAGTCATAAGGTCAATCATATCAGGCATATAGGTGTGGAAGTTCGACAGAGGGCCGTCCTCAGGCTCAGAGAAGCCGAGGAAGGATTTAATCTTATCTGCAACGCCCTTAACGGCGCTCTCTACGGTACTCTTTGCTTTGGAAATACCGTTAGCCATGTTATCGCACACGTCCTTACCCCACGTGGTAGCACTGCTCTTCAACGAGGTAAACGTAGAAGTAACGGTACTCTTGATACTGGAGAGCTTAGACGATACGGCAGATTTCGTGTTATCCCATGCAGAGGAAACAGTAGATTTGATGCTGCTGCTTACGCTGGAAACGGTAGATTTGACCGAGTTCCAAACGGAGCTGGCAGTGGATTTGATGTTGTTGACGCTGTTCGTTACACTGGACTTTACATCAGACCATGCAGAAGATACTGTACTCTTGACGCTGGAGCAGACTGTGGAAGCGGTACTCTTGATAGAGTTCCATGCTGTGCTTGCCGCTGTCTTTGCACCCTCAAGCGCCGTACTCACACTGGATTTAACCGAGTTCCAAGTAGAAGTAACGTTAGTCTTTATCGCAGAGCCGATAGTAGAAGCAGTAGTCTTAATGGCG
>JAFXGC010000094.1 GCA_017513325.1 Clostridia bacterium | reverse complement strand
TAATCAAAAAAGCAAACTTCTCGAATATGAAAAGCATTTAATAAACCATATCCTTAATTCTGGAAATTGCGAATTTAGTGCATTTGAATCGTCTTGTGATACTTCTGCTGCAGAAAAACTTTTAACCCCCTTATCAGGATTATTAGGGTTCGCTATTGTGTTTGCCATTTCATCGATTTTCTTTTGCGGTATTTTTGCTATTTACAATTTAATAATTTCTATTAACACACTCGTTGTATTGTCTGCGCCATGGTATTTAGGATTTCTTTGTGCGGGACTTTGTTCTGTTTTCGGTGCAATCGCTCTTGTCGCCAATAAACCTATTGCCAATAAACACCTTACTAAAAAAGAACGAAAAGAGTTTTTAAATATAGTTGTTTCAAAAGGTGTTAAAAAATTCTCTTGCGTAATTTTTGCCCTTTCTATTGTAGCATCAATATTTTTTGCAATGATGATTTTGATTTCAAATGTTAGATTTTATGATGATAAAATATGCTTTGAAAGCAAAACTTACCTTTATAATAATGTCGACAGTGTTTATTACATAGAATCAAGATATAATGTTTATGATGAAAGAATAGAACGTGCGTCGTATGTTATTTTGTTTGATGATAAAACTTCTCTTGATTTGGATGGTTTCACTTCAATCCAATTTACCGAACAAGAAGTTTTGCCATTGTTAAGTAAAAAGGGAATCAATATTAAAAGTGCCATGTCCGAAAAAGAATTACCTTGGTATACAGAATAACACTCGAATCCGTAAAGAACACCCGCACCAACACAAAAGACCATCCAATCGGATGGTCTTTTGTGTTGGTATGTGATTGAAAACGGGACTTGAAGGGGGGCGGTGTTGAATGGCAGCCTAAATGGCTGTCAGATCCGCGACTGACCGAGGAGCATAGCAAAGCCGAAATCAAAACCGCTCTCTCGCACCATCGGTACATTTTCCTTTTGGCACGAGAGTTTGAAACAACGTTTGATATGGAGTGGAGTTGAACTAAGAGTAGCTTTTGTAAAACGGCTGTTGCATTTGTGAAGTTCAATATAGAGAATGGTTGGATAGAATGAAAGTAGAAAAAGAAGCAGGACTCTGTCCTGCTTCTTTTAATCAAAATCCGTATTTCTTTTTAAACCAAAGTTTAGCGGGGGAATTTCTTTTTGGAATTCTCCTTTTCTTTTTAGTTCTTGAAACGCTCACGGGAAAAACATCTGTTGCGCCAGCAGATATAAGAAGGGAAGCGCAAGCATTGATAGTTGAACCTGTTGTTATAACGTCGTCTACTATTACAAATTTCTTTCCCTTGACGTCAACATCATCCCTCAAAAAATATGTATTATCTGCATTTATCCTTCTTTCTGCAGCATTCAGATTTTTCTGCATTTTGGCATTTTTTCGATCAAAGCAACTGCAGAAATTCATCCCCGTATATTCAGATATTAATTTTGCTAATTGTTTACTTTGGTCAAAGCCATATTTCTTTGCTTCAACTTTACTTCGTGGAGGATATGTAATATTCCAATCTTCTATATTAAGCTTATTCTTTGCAAATAACTTCAACAACTGATGTGAAAGCTCTCTTGCTGCGAATCTTGCTCCGGTTCTGTCATAACTTTTCTTGATTTTATAAACTAACTTTCTTGAAACTATATCACCTTTATCTGTGCTGTCAGCTTTTGCAAAGAATGTAAGTGATATGAGCTTCTTTTCTCCAATGTCAGTCGTTTCAAATAGATTTCTCGGCTTGCAGGTGCAAGCGCGAGGAGTTTTCAAACACAGCGGACAGCGACGGTTCATAGCGTCAGTAAAATATTTGAGGCATCTTGGACAAAGCTCACCGCTTTCTTCAAGCAGATCAGAACAAACAGAACATTTAGGTGGAGCAATCAAATCAAGTAAAAATGAAAGTATCTTTGCCAACAGCTCTGCAATTTTATTCTTTTTCATTGAGTATTTCCTTTAAGCCTGTATATCTTGTTATGTGATAGTTGTTTTCAACCATTGTTTCAAGCACGCTTTTCCTGCCTACAAGAATAACCATTTTTTCAGCACGGGTAACAGCTGTATATAGTAAGTTCCTTGACATAAGCATAGGAGGGCATCTGTATAACGGAATGATAACGATAGGATATTCACTGCCTTGGCTTTTGTGAACTGTTATTGCATATGCATGTTCAAGTTCATCAAGCATACTGAATTCGTATATAACTATGCGGTCATCAAAATTAATAACCATATTTTCATTTTTTAAATCAATTGATTCGATTATTCCGATATCTCCGTTGAAGATTCCTATCCCTTCGTAGCCATTTTTTTCCCACTCTACAGAATAGTTGTTTTTTATTTGCATAACTTTATCGCCTGTACGGAAAATTCTTGATCCGTGTTTTTTTTCAGGCTTGTTTTTTGTGTGAGGATTGAGAACACTTTGGAGAAGGGTATTCATAGATTCTGTTCCTGCAACACCCTTTCTTGAAGGAGTAATAACTTGAATTCCTGCGGCGAGTTCAGGTCCATATTTTTTAGGCAGTCTTTCGCAACAAAGTTGCGTAATAGTATCAGCAATTGCTTCGTCATTATCTCTTCCCATAAAGAAAAAGTCTTCACTTTTGTTATTAGTTGCAGGAATATAGCCGTCATTAATATTGTGAGCCGCCGAAACAATCATACTATTTTCGGATTGTCTGAAAATTTCACTAAGACAAACAGTACTGAATTTTTCGGATTCAATAAGGTCAGAAAGAATATTTCCTGCTCCAACAGAAGGGAGCTGATCTCTGTCACCGATAAAAATTATACGGCTTCCCGGTTTAACTGCCAAAAGGAATGATTCTGCTATTTGAATATCAAGCATAGAGCTTTCATCTATAATAAAGACATTTTCATCGAGCAGATAAGAGGCTCCGCGAACGAATTTAAGTTCGTTGTTTGACTTGAACTCCATTTCAAGCAAGCGATGAATTGTTTTTGCTTCATATCCGGTAGTTTCGCTCATGCGTTTTGCTGCGCGTCCTGTGGGCGCTGCAAGGGCAACTTTGCAACCTATCGATTCAAAAATTGAAATCAATCCTTTAATGATTGTTGTTTTTCCTGTTCCTGGACCTCCGGTGAGAATGGAAACGCCATTATTGAGAGTAGAATATATTGCTTGTTTTTGCAACGGTGCATAGTCTATTCCGGATTCGCGCTCACTTTTTAGTATAAAGCCTTCTATATCGTTTCTGTTAACAGAAATGCAGAGTTTGTTGAGTTGCAATAGCTTTTGAGCAACGTATTCCTCAGCGATTCTCATTTTAGGATCATATATATAGTAATCATTGCGCATTTCTTTTTCAAAAAGGTTACCACTTATAACGAGCTCAGCAATAGTCTCATCAACTTTATCGTAATCAATAGAAAGTAATTCGGCAGTTGCTATGGTGAGTTTCTTCCTTGATAAACATGTATGTCCGCTAGAATGAGCTGCATTGGAAAGCAAGTGAAAAATTCCGCTTTCTATTCTGTATTTGCTGTCAATAGGTAAACCGCAAGATGCTGCGATGGCATCAGCTTTGACAAAACCTATTCCATTAAATTCTGAACAAAGTCTGAAAGGATTTGCTTTAATTATATCAATCGCATTTCCGCCCCATTTGTTATATATCTTCATTGAAAGATCACTGCTGAAATAGTCTGAACAGAACATCATAACATTTCTGGCGCCGGATAATTGAACAAAAGAGGAGTTTATGTCATCTGCTTTTCTTCTGCTGATTCCAGGGATATCTGAAAGCCATTCGTGATGATTTTCGATAATGTCAAAAGTATCGGAACCAAATTTTTCAACGATTTTTTCGGCAGTTTTAGGGCCTATTCCTTTAATAGCTCCTGAAGCCAAGTATCTTAGTATATCGTTTTCGGAGGTCGGGAGAACTTTTTCATAGCTTTCAACACGAAACTGTTTTCCATAAGTAGAGTGGACGGTCCATTTGCCCAGCGCGATGATATTATCGCCTTCAGCAATGTATGGCATTGTTCCCACAAGCACAGCAGGGAGGCCGTCTTCACATTCAATTTCGCAAACAGTATATCCGGTGTCATCTGATTGAAATATCACAGAATCAACTATACCCGCGAGCGTTTCCCTATGGTCAACCATGGTATACCTCCTTATAAGTTTATATATTAAATTATATACCAAGCGTAGCATAAAGTCAATTTGCGATAAAAAATAATCCCTCTTTATTGAAAAGAGGGATTATCATAAATTATAAAAATAGAATTAAAAGAATTGCTGTCACCAAGATCATCCAAGTGATTGATAAAACAGAGAGTCCGTACCATCTTTTGGTGTAGCCGTGCTTTTGTGTATGGGGTAAAACAATTCCAAGTATGAACGGTACACAGGGAATTACATATCCTGCAAAAATTATACCTATCCAAAAGAATACGCCTGATGTGTCTTCTCCGATTCCGGTAAAGACATCATCTTCATAGCTATAGTCTGCGTAACGGAAATAGCCGTCCGTAGCTATAGCGTTTATTGCGGAGCATATTTCTGAGTTCTTATCCAGTCTGATCATATCAACATGTCCGCTTCTGTACGAAAAATGACTATCACTGGTGAAATATGAATTATCAAGCTTACTATAATCCACAAAGTAAAGTTCGTCATCATAACGATAAACTGCTCCGCAAATATAGGCTAAACAATCAGTTTTATCAAAGCCCAGAATTTCGTAGCAATCTGTGTACGACAGTTCTACAACATCTACTTTCTTTGTTAAGTCTCCAGCGATTTCATTCAGCCCTTCTGCTGAAATATCATAGTAACTGTAATCTTCTAATGATCTGATACGTACGGCAGAGTACACACCATTTTTAAATAAATCAAGATCTCCAATGGCATCATCTGTTGTATAAACATCAAATAGTTCTAAGCTGTAGTAATCAACAGAAAAAACGATTGAATTATTGTCTGGCGGCATAACTATATCTGTTTCACCAAATTTGTGTTCGATCTCGTCCGCTTTGACAATAACACTTTCCGCGTTGAATTCAATTCCTGCAGGTAAAGCGTATCTGTTATATGTTATTTGGCCGTCTGTAATAGATGTGTAATCTTCGCTGAAATTCCATTTATCTGACTCAGCGCCTGCTGATATTGAAAGAGAGACAAGTAATATAACTGATAAAAGAAGTGATATATATTTTTTCATTTATAGACCCTCCTTTAAGCAAGGTTGAGCTTTCGCTCAATGCAGTGAAGTGTAATGGTCCACATTAGCCAGAAAACAAGGCCTACGATAACACAAACCAATAGTAATCCGAGGAATACTAATCCCAATAGTTCAAAGTTTGAAGGGGAGGGGATATTTGACATAGCGCCTGTTGCTGATATCATCCAGAAAGGCAACGATATTGATAAGATCACTTGTAAAAACGAAATAACGATGCTTGAACCATATACCATAGCAATTGCAACTAATATTTTATGTTTTTTAGCAATAACTGAGGCAACAGTTATGCAAAAGTACATATATAGGTAACTACTTGCAGATAACAAGATAAGAGCAACTATTGTTTCAATAGCGTATGGAATGAGCATCCAGTTACCGCTAAAAGAAAAGTATTCATTTGCAAAAGTTCCGATCGATCGGATAATAGATGAAAGTAAGCTTTGATTTGCCAGCCCTTCAGGATCCGGACTGATTGCGAGAACTATTATCACACCTATTAATAATACTATGAACGTCATAGCAGACCATATCAGACTGTTTATAAGTTTTGATAAGAGTAAGTGACTGCGTTTAACGGGAAGTGTGAAAGTCAGATAGCCTTCATCGCTGAAAAAGTTCTTATAAAAACGTAAATATACAAGGATTGAAGTGATTATGCCAAATGCTATGTAAGCAATATAAGTGATCATTACGCCGATCACAGACCAAGGAAAATAATCCGGATTGTTAGTATTTATAATAATATCTTTAACGCAAAAACCCGCAAATACAGACATAGCAAGCACGGTTGCTGACATAATAAGCCAAATATTTGCAATGGATTTAATGTCATATTTTAGAAGTTTTCTGAACATCTGAATACCTCCCTGAAAATTTCGTCAAGTGATTTTCCGTGTTGCTCACGAATGTCATCGGCGTTTCCGCCCAAGAGTATATTTCCACCAAATCCCATAAACGCAAATTCGTCAAGTATTGGCTCAATATCTGTTATCAGATGTGTAGTGATAATAACGGATGAATCTTGGTTGTAATTGCCGATGATAGTTTGCAGAATGTAATCCCTTGCAGCAGGGTCAACGCCACCTATAGGTTCATCCAACATATACAGCTTAGCTCTGCGGGACATCACCAATATCAATTGAACCTTTTCCTTAGTTCCTTTAGAAAGTGCTTTTAATTTTTCATTTGTATTTATATTGAGGTCGGAAAACATTTTTCTGGCTATGTTTTCATCAAAATCAGCATAAAACTCGCCGAAATATTTTATTAGCTCTTCAACTCTCATCCAACTGTTGAAGTATGTACGTTCGGGAAGATATGATACCATTGAGTTTGTTTCTTCCGAGCGTTGTACGCCGCATATCTCAATATCACCGCTGTTAGGTACAAGTATTCCGGATATTAGTTTAAGTAATGTTGATTTACCGCATCCGTTAGGGCCTAGAAGTCCCATAATTTTACCCTGGGGGACAACGAGATTAAAGTCGTTTAATACAGGATACCCGGCTTTATAGCTTTTACATAAGTTTGTACATTTGAGTACAGGATGAGAATTTTCTGTTGTAAAAATCATTTCATTCATACATTCTCCTCACTTTCTCTGATGTATTTAATAAATTCGTCTTTGGTTATTCCGATTTCAAAAGCTTGTTGTATCACGTCCGACATATACGCTCGGCGTATTTCTGCTTTTGTATGCTCAATAACAGATATGTCAGACGTAACGAATCTTCCGATGGTGCCTTTGCTGATAAGTAACCCCTCTGTTTCAAGAAGTCCTAAAGCTTTTTGCATAGTATTTGGATTGACGGATGCTTCATAAGCAAGTTGTCTGACGGAAGGGAATTGTTCACCGGGGGCATATTTCCCGATTATGATATCTGAACGTAGTTTTCCTACAATTTGCAAAGAGACGGGAACTTGCGAATTGAATTTCCATGACATATTAGCACCTCCTTGTATTACTGTACTAATACAATAATACAACAATATCTATAATTTGTCAACGTTTTTTTTGGAAATATGTTTTATAAATTGTAAAAATATATATTTAATGGTATACTGTTAAAAACGGAGGTATGTATGAATTATAAGAAACATCGAGTTTTAAATGGTGAATTAATACTATCGGAATTACTATCTTCAATATTATTATTTGTGTTTGCAACAATTGCACTGGATAAAAGCAGTACAAAAGAAGAAAGCTTAATTATGTGGCTCTTAGCTGCCATGAGTATTGCTTCAATTATTTTGTGTTTTGTTTTTATGCGTCATTATCATGAGTTTGATGCTGAAGGTATGAGGATTTGGTATTTTGGAGGCAAATACCAGTATGTCAAATGGCGTAATATCAGATCGATTAAAATATATAGTGTGAAACCGGGACGTCGGGGCGGTACGCTTCTTCTCATTTTGATGTTGTTTTTTGTATATAGAAAATATATAGTTGAGGGCAAGATAGAAAACAACTTAAAGTTGGATAGAGATTTTATAGTAAGTAAGTCCTTTAGAACAACGAAGTATATAAACCGGTATTGGAATGGGGTAATCAAAGGCACATTTAAAGAAAGGGCTACAAAAAAGAAGCTTTCAAAAGATTTGGATTCCACAAAAGTACGTGAGATGGAAAAGTCTGTAACGCAGGCTGCAGATAATATAATAGACGAGTATAGAGAAAAGTTTGCGGTACTGGGTGTAGATCTCAGGAGAAACTATACTTATAGTTACAGCGATTGCAGCGGCGAATCTAAAACTCGACCGTATGGAGACTATACATATGATATTGAAGTAACAATGCATGAATTGCATAAAGATCACAATGTAAATTTGTCCTTTGCAGTTGAACTTATGGATGTTCAAGTGGGAAAAAACGAACATCTTGGTAATGAAATGGAGTCGTTTGAAAATATCCTCAAAGAAGAGCTTGATTATTATATTGATGAAATCAGCAAGTATGGATTTAAAAAGTGCTATGAAACCGAGAACGTCAATTTTACAGATGGAGGTTTTGTAAAGCATAAAGCTGCGAAATTGCTTGTAGTAGTATCAATTGCATTAATAATTGCTGCGATAATAATAGTTTTGTTTGCATAATGTTTAGAAAATAGACAAATAATATCCGTCAGTGGAGTGTGTTTTCGTTATTTTGTCAAAGGTTTAAAAAAGTAGAAAAAACTGTTGACAACGCAAATCCACGCTGATATAATAACGAAGACCTTGAGAGAGGAAATCAAAACGAAGGAACTTGAAAAGAGAAAGAAAAAAGTTGAAAAAACTTTAGAAAAAGTTCTTGACAAGGGAGAAAGGTTTTGATATAATAACAATGCTGCACCTCAGGAGAGAGGCAGCGAAGCTCCTTGAAAATTGAACAACAATGACAAAATGTAAAAGACTCCGAAAATTCTTTTGAATTTAAAAAATGAGCTCTTAAAAGTAAGTAGAGCAGACAAACTCGGTATGATGGTT
>JAFXGC010000093.1 GCA_017513325.1 Clostridia bacterium | reverse complement strand
CCGCACCGGTAAACAGATCCTCTACTGCAACATTTGTATGACGATCTTCCCACTGCCCCACCTCAAACTCTCCATCTACAAATCGAGTCTCAGTGTTATCATCTGCACCGTAACTGCCCGAAAGGCGAAACGTATCCAGCTTCAGCCAAGGTTCGCTTGGCAGCTGCACAGTTACAGATGCCGCTGCAGAAACCGCAATAGTACCTTCCACGCGCAGACCGGTTTGCTCAACACAGAAGCTGTAATTGCCAACAGGAAGATCTATATTTCCGTCACCGTCATCTGTCCACGATTTTCCGTAAGGATTCTCCGCTTTAATCGTCACGCCCGGATAGTTGGATACAGAATAAATCTTACTGCCGTCCGTAAAGCTGATTGTGTGATGTGTGCCACCGAGCGCAGCTTCATACTCAGCTACTGCAGTGTTCAGATCGTATGCCAATGTTCTTGCATCATCACTGTTGCAGCCCACAAAATATTCCTTGGCAGCATCATATTCAGCCTTTGCTGCTTTTTGTACGTCTGTATCCTTGATAAGATAATCTGCCATAGCAGTCATAAGCAGCATAATACCGTCATTAGGCTTACTTTCAGAAGAAGCTCTCTCACTGAAGCAGTAGTGGGTTACAGATGCTGCAGGTGTCGTTAGGTCATAACCACCGTTCTGGTCGCTGCGGGTAAAGTTTCCCGTAACATCATCAACAGCCGTTACCTGTCCCTGCTCAATACCTGTAAATGTATGACCGCTGTTTATAAGCGCATCACCGATAGTCTGTCCTTCTGTATAGGTAATATATTCCGGTGCAACAACAAGCTCACCGCCTGCCTCAACGACCAAAATAAACTTACCTGCAGGTTCTACCGCCAACGCAGTTGCCGGCAGAACACCTATCAACAATATGAGTGACAGCATCAGGCATATTATCCGTAATCCTTGTTTTTTGTTCATAGGACTTTCTCCTTCCTCAGTAAAGGCAGAGCACCCATTTGAGCCACATCCGCTTATACCATTTCACTTCCGAGTTCAGATTCCGCAGCGTCCATCTGCGGAATCTCAATACAGTGTCGCGCTGTTCTTCGTCCATTATGCGACTACTGAATATAGCCTCATCATTGAGATCTGAGACACGTTCAAACTGCGCGGCAAAATCCTCACCGAATTTTTCTTTAAGAGGATCGATCAGCATACGCATAGATCCATTGCCTCTGTTAAAGCCCAGCTTTTCCAGAAGTACAGCTATATCAGCATAGATCCACGCCACCGCATCACTGCGGTTTTCATTTTGGAACTTCTTTTCCTTTTGTTTAAGAAGTTTCCTTCTTCGTATGATAAGAACCACAAAGATAATTATCAAAAGCAGCAGAATTATCAGCAGTCCTGTAAGAACACTCTTTATAAGCACCCTTACCATAGAGCCGCCTGTAGGTTCAAGCTGTTCCTGTTCTTCTTTTTTCTCCTCTTCTTCCTTCTTTTCGGTAATATCTTTATTAGACGTTCCATTACCATTTTGGGAATTGCCATTTTCAGAGTTTTCCATAATTTCGCTCATACCAGGTGTCAAATCCATAGGTATCCATCCGATACCGTCCTGATATATTTCAACCCAAGCTCTTGCACAACTGCTGTCTACAGCTATGGTGTCACCGCTTTCATATCCCGAAGCCATTTCTTCGGTGATAATATAGCCCTCGGCATAACGGGCAGGGATACCGAAGTATCGAAGTGTCAGTGCTGCTACCGTAGCATATTGATATGTAGTGCCTTCCGCAATTTCCAGAGGAAGCTCAATATCCTCCGGAGTTCCGTCTTCCATAAAACATTGACTCAGGAATTTCAGCGCACAAGCCTGTGCCTGCTGATGTGTCAGATTCTCAACACCGCCAAATTCATCGGCTATCTCATTCCATTT
>JAFXGC010000009.1 GCA_017513325.1 Clostridia bacterium | reverse complement strand
TAAGTATGTGGACGGCAAGTGCGAAAACTGCGGCGAGGCAGACCCTGATGCATCCCAGGTAGAAATGGGCGATATAGACGGCAACGGAAATATCAACTCAGTAGACCTGTTCAAGATGAATCTGTATGTAAAGCAGGTAGTAGCACCTACAGAAGCAGAGGAAGCAGCAGCGGATATCGACGAAAACGGTAAAGTAAACTCCGTTGATATGTTCTATCTCAAGTTCAGAATCCTCAAAGGTTATTGGGGTTAATTAAAACAGAAAAAGAGGTCACGAAAGTGACCTCTTTTTTGTGTATACGGGTCTGAAGAGTGATGAATCAAACTCAAAATTAAATAATCTAATAGCTACACAACTCTTGAAGGATCTGCCTAAATATGATATACTTAATCTAGCAATGAAAGGACGGTTATGTATATGAAGATTTATGAAATAATGAATGATATTATCGGTGTTGAGTTTCTGGAATGCAGAGGCGGATGGTGCGTAGACGGACTTAAATACGGTGACCCTGATGGAGAAGTCACAAAAGTTGCAACCTGTCTCACAGCAACCCCCGATGTTATTCGTGCAGCAGGAGAATGGGGAGCGCAGCTTCTTGTAACTCATGAGCCTACATTCGGTTCTCATCTGGATGACGAAAGAGAAACAGAACTCAGCCGCGCCAAGATGAAGCTTCTTGATGAAGCCGGTCTGACAGTTTATCGTTGGCATGATTCAACACATTTCCGCGCGGGGGATAAGATAGGAGAGAGCTTTATTTCTCATCTCGGCTGGAAGGGAACTTTCAACGGAGATATGGACTTTGTGCTTGATGAACCCAAAACACCTTTGCAGATAGCAAAAGAAATTTCAGAAAAATTAGGCCTAAAGCATCCCAGAATCGTTGGCCGTAGAGACGGTGAGGTAACTCGTCTGAATCTTAGCCTTGGTGCAAGAGGAAGTGATCCGTACGTTGCTCTCAGAACTGACGATCACGAGGTTGCTATAGCAGGAGAGGTTTGCGAGTGGTATGATGGAGAGCCTATCCGTGATCTTGCGCAGATAGGTGCTCAGAAAACTCTGATCATTCTCGGCCATGTGGGCAGTGAGCGAGACGGTATGGAAGATCTTGCTGCTTTTATCAATGAAAACTATGCTGACAAGGCAATTGAAGCTAAGTATTTTGATTGCGGCGAGCTTTATACATATGTTGATTAATAAAAAAGCATACGGATTTTATCCGTATGCTTTTACTTTTATATTGCGTTTCCGTCCTTATCAAAAAGGGGCAGAGGCTCAAGATAAATAAGATCGTCTCTTTCTGTGGCATCTCCTTCGGCAAGGATCGCCATTTTGCCAACGATCTCTCCGCCTGCTTTTTCAACAAGAGCTTCGAGGGCTTTAAGAGACTCGCCGGTTGAGATAACGTCGTCAACGATAAGTATCTTCTTGCCGCGCATCATTTCAGCATCAGCTGTGTCAAGATAGAGCTTCTGTTCGCCCTCTGTTGTGATAGAACGAACTGTTGCTTCAAAAACGCCTGTCATATAAAGCTTGGGCTTTTTTCTTGCAAGGAAGTATTTTTGATTTCCTGCAAGGCGCGCCATTTCGTGCACAAGGGGAATACCCTTTGATTCAGCTGTTATAAGATAGTCGTATTCGGGCGCTTTTTCAAGCAGAGCCTTGGCGCAGGCTGTTGTGAGCTCGGGATCGCCGAAAATAACGAACGCACCGATATAAAGATTTTCATTCAGGGGGCAGAGAGGAAGAGCCCTCTCGCACCCTGCAATAGTCATTTTATATTCCATACCAACTCTCCGACTTAAAGGGCAACGCCGTTTTTGAGTTTGATATCCTGTGCTTCAAGAGCAGCTGTGATACCGTTTACCACGTCAAGAACCTCTTCCTTAGTGAGAGTTCTTTCGGGGTGAGAGAACAGGAGACGGATAGTGATGGACTTGCCGTTCTCATCAGCATAAGTGTCAACAAGAGAAACCTTTTTGATGAGGGCGCAGTTTGCATCGTTTATAGCCTTTGCAATAGGAGCGTAGGATGCTGTTACAAATGAGAGGTCGATCTCAATTTCAGGGAACTTGGAGGGAGCCTCATATTTGATGCTTGCGTTAGCGATCTTTGCAAATTCTTCAACGTCGATTTCAGCGTAAACGATATTAGCCTTCTTATCAATCTTCTTGGAAACAGTTGCGTTTACGATGCCGATCTCACCGAGAAGCTTGCCGTCGCAATAGATATTGTTAAGGTTCTTGGGATGCTGATAGGAATGAGTAGCCTCAGCTTTTTCAAAAGTGATGGGGCGATGCTTGATATCATCAGCAAGCACTGCAAGGATGTCGCGGAGCTCAAAATAAATTGTTTCCATATCCTTTGTTTTGCTGTAGATAGTGATCGCAAGCTTCTTATGCTCATCACAAAGACCCTTTTCGTTATAGCCGTCTACTACCTTGCCGATCTCAAACACAGCGAAATCAGAAGCATAAGCTGTGTTATACTTAACCTGGCAAAGCTGGGTGGGAACGATGGACTTGCGGATAGTTTTGATATTGGGGTTTGTTGCGTTTACAAGCTCAACGTTGGGCTCAATCTCAATGCCGAGAGCCTTATATTCATCGTGGTATGCCCAAACGTATGAATGAAGCTCGTGCATGGAATAACGCTTAACGAGCATATCCTTGATTCTGTTCTCGTCTGTTTTTTCAACAGCGGGACGAACGGGATATACGGGAACTTCAGCTGTGTGGATATCGAAGTTATCGTAGCCGTAGATACGTGTGATCTCTTCGATGATATCAGCCTTGATTGTAACGTCCTTTGTTGCTCTCCAGCTGGGAACCGAAACGGAGAACTGATCGTTTTCAAGTTCAACGCCAAATCCGAGAGCTGTGAGAGTTTTAACTATAGTTTCGTTTGAAATTTCAATGCCTGTGTATTTATTAACGAACGCCTTATCAAATGTGAGGTTGATCTGAGGATAGCTGAATGCGATCTCGTCTGTGAGAGAGGAAACAACCTTTGCCTCGCTGTCAGCATCGGTGAGAAGCTTAACGAATCTTGCAACTGCAACAGTTGTCATCTCAGGGTCAAGGCTCTTTTCGTATCTCATAGAAGCGTCTGTTCTGTGAGCAAGACGAACTGTGGATTTGCGGATGGATGCTGCGTCAAATGTTGCGCTCTCAAGAGTGAGAGTGGATGTGTCAGCAACGATCTCAGAATCAAGACCGCCCATAATGCCTGCGATAGCAACAGGAGTGTCACCGTTGCAGATCATAAGTGTGTTTTCATCAATGTTTCTTTCAACGCCGTCAAGAGTTGTGAAGGTGAAGGGAGTGTCAAATTTCTTAACGCGGATCTGTTCAACCTTTCTTGCATCAAAAGCGTGCATAGGCTGACCCATTTCAAGCATAATGTAGTTTGTGATGTCTGCAAGGAAGTTAAGCGCTCTCATTCCGCAATAGAAAAGGCGGATGCGCATATTCACAGGGCTCACGTGTCTTGAAATACCCTCGAACTTGATTGAGGAATATCTCTGGCAAAGGGGATCTTCGATCTTAACGTCAACCTTTTCAAGACCGTCGTATACGGAAAGGTCAGAAACTGCAAGGGGCTTAAGCTCTCTGCCTGCAATTGCTGCAAATTCTCTTGCAATACCGTAATGGCCCCAAAGGTCAGGACGGTTTGTGAGAGATTTATTGTCAACTTCGAAGATAATGTCTTCGATATCATAAACTGTTTTGAGATCTGTACCAAGAGGAATATCGTCTGTAAGATCCATAATTCCGTCATTGGAATCGCTGATGCCAAGCTCTTTTTCGGAGCAGCACATGCCGTTGGATGTGTAGCCTGCGAGCTTTCTGGGTGCGATAGTGATATCGCCTATCTGCGCGCCGAGCTTAGCGAAAGCTGTTTTCATACCAACGCGAACGTTGGGAGCTCCGCAAACAACGTCAACAAGCTCATCTTCACCAATGTCCACTTTGAGAAGGTGGAGCTTCTTTGATTCGGGATGGTTTTCAACGCTTTTGATCTCAGCGCAAACGATGCCGTTTACGTCACTTCCCTTGAAGAAGATCTCATTTTCAACTTCAGCAGTTGAAAGGGAAAATTTATTGATAAGCTCCAATTTATCAAGACCTGTAAAGTCTACATAATCGGAGATCCAATTCATAGATAATAACATTTCTTTGCCGCTCCTTTCTTATTTATCGTCAGTGAACTGAGAAAGAGTTTTAAGGCTGCCGCTGTTAAGGTCGCGAATGTCCTTAACGCCGTATTTCATCATAGCAAGTCTTGTAAGACCAAGACCAAACGCAAAGCCCGTATATTCATCGGGATCGATTCCGCCTGCCTTAAGCACTTCGGGATGGATCATACCGCAGGGGCAGAGCTCAAGCCAGCCGCTGTGCTTGCATGAGGGGCATCCCTCACCGCCGCAGATAAGGCAGCTGATATCAAGCTCAAAGCCGGGTTCAACGAAGGGGAAGAAGCCGGGACGGAGACGAACCTTGATATCCTTCTGGAACACTTCGGAAAGCATTGTCTTCATAAAGAAGATAAGGTTGGAGATAGAAATATCTTTATCAACCATAACGCCTTCCATCTGGAAGAATGTGTTTTCGTGGCAAGCGTCAGTTGCTTCGTTACGGAAACATCTGCCGGGGAATATAGCCTTGATGGGCTTACCCTCGTTTACGAGAGCATCCTTATATTTCTTATAGATAGCGTTCTGAGCCGCGGAAGTGTGGCTCTTGAGAAGCTGACCGTTATCAAGATAATATGTGTCCTGCATATCTCTTGCAGGGTGATCCTTTGGGATGTTGAGAGCTTCAAAGCACTCATAGTCTGTTACGATCTCACTGTAGTCTTCAACGGCGAAGCCCATGGAGCGGAAGATCTCTTCGCACTGGCGCTGAACCAGAGTGATGGGGTGATATGAACCTCTTTCAAGGTTTGCAGGAGTTGAGATATCAAACTCAGGCATACGGCTGTTTTCAAGCTCGATCTCCTTCTGCTTGAGTTCTTCTCTCTTTTCTGCGATCTTGTCGTTAACTTCGTTTTTGAGCACGTTAACAGCCTGACCGAATGTTTTCTTTTCCTCATTGGAAAGGTTTTTCATTTCCTTGAGAAGCTCAGTTACATAGCCTTTTTTGCCGATGTATTCAACTCTGATCTTTTCAAGCTCGTCCATTGTCTGAACGTTTTCCAGAGCCGCCATAAAATTAAGGCGAACTTCGGTTGTTTTGTCTGCCATAATAGTATCCTTTCTATATAATCAAGAAAAATATTTATAAAATAAAAATAAACAGCTTGTCAATAAAGTTATGCGAAAAACATTTATAATAAAATTTCTTAGGTGACGGAAGCGTAGGAATGCGCGACCGAGCCTACACCTTAAGGCTTTGCGAGTGTCAGAAGCGAAGCGGATTGGCGCGAGACGCGAGTGCACAAAGCCTATTGTCGGAAAAACCGTAGGTTTTTCGACAGCACCAAATAAAAAACGCCCCGAACAAATAATGTCGGGACGGGGAAAACACCACCGCGGTACCACCCGAGCTTTTTTCGCTGAAAGCGAAAACACTCTTACGCGCTTTAAGGGGCGCACCCCCGACAAGCTACATATCACCTGCCGCGCTCCGAAGGGAAAGGCAAAAGCTGAGGAAATGCTTTGCTTGCAGCCAAGGCAAAGCTCTCTGGGAAGTCCTTTTTCAGTCAGCCGACTTCATCACCGCAATACAGTAATTATACTACAACCTTTCACGCTATGTCAAGGATTATTTATAATATGTTGAAAAACATCGTCCATTCTTGACACAAAAGAGCTTATTTGATAGAATTAATTATCTTTTAAAAACGGAGATAAAACTATGAAAAGAATAACAAGCTTTTCCGTTGACCACGACTATATCGTGCCCGGTTTTTACGTTTCACGTCGCGACGGAGATATTAATACATACGATCTTAGAACACGACGTCCAAACTGCGACTCTTATATGGACAATCTGACAATGCATTCCGTTGAACATATGCTTGCAACGTTTCTCAGAAATTCCGAATATGCCGACAAGGTTATATATTTCGGACCTATGGGTTGCCAGACAGGGTTTTATCTGCTGATGCGAGACACAAGCGACAGTGAAGCATATGCGCTGACAAAAAAGGTGCTCCGTCAGACTATAGACCACAATGGTGAAATGTTCGGAGCAGAGCGCAAGGAATGCGGAAACTATAAAAATCTTGATCTTGCAAGCGCAAAGGCAGAGTGCTCTGCATATCTTGCAGCGCTTGAAAAACGAGAAGAAATGAAAGGCGAGGATTTTTCCTATGACAAAAATTAACACAGTTGGCGTTATTGCCGCAATGCAGATAGAGATCGACGCACTTAAAGCACGCCTTGAAAACAGCGAAACTGTTACCATCAGCGGAATTGACTATGTGAGCGGAATGCTTCACGGCAAAAAGGTTATCGCAGCCAAATGCGGAATCGGCAAAGTTTTCGCTGCGATCTGTGCACAGACAATGATCATCCACTTTGCTCCTGACTGCATTATCAACACAGGTGTTGCAGGGGCTCTCAATAAAGAACTTCATATTTGTGATATCGTTGTTGGTGAAAAAACGGTTCAGCACGATATGGACACATCCCCCATCGGCGACCCCGTTGGGCTTGTTTCAGGCATCAACGTTGTTTTCTTTGAAAATGATAAAAATGTTGCCGATGTTATTTGCAAAAGCGCAGAAAAACTGGGATTTGCTCACAGACGCGGAATAATTGCCTGCGGCGACCAGTTTGTTGCAGACAGTGCAACAAAGGAAAAGATCGTCAAAAACTTCGGGGCAGACGCTTGCGAAATGGAATCTGCCGCAATGGCGCAAGCTTGCTATATCAATAACGTGCCCTTCGGCGTTATCCGCGCCATTTCCGACGGAGCAGACGATGGCGCAAATATGGACTATCCCACATTTGCAAAAATTGCTGCTGAAAAAGGAATTGCTCTCACAGACGAGTTTATAAAGAATATATGAAACAGAGAAACGTATTAATAATAGGAGACAGCTATTCCACGTTTGAGGGATATATTCCTTGCGGTTATGAAGTTTTCTATAAAAAGGGAAGAGAAGATAATGATGTTTCAAAGGTTGAAGAAACCTGGTGGCATCAGGTTATAAGCGAATTGGGTGCAAATCTTGTTCTAAACAACAGCTGGTCAGGCTCTACGATCGGTTATACGGGCTATTGCGGCAGTGATTGTTCAAAAACCAATTCCTTTATTTACAGATTTGACGAGCTTATAGAAAAAGGATTTTTCAAAGAAAACAGTATAGATACAGTTTTTGTTTTCGGCGGAACAAACGACGATTGGTCGGGTGCCCCACTTGGGTCTCCCCTGTATTCTCAGTGGAAAAGGGAAGACCTTTATTATGTTCTTCCCGCCATCAGCTGTTTTTTAAACAAAGTCAGAGAAACTTTGCCCGATGCTGATATATATTGCCTTATCAATACAGAGCTGAAACGAGAGATAACAGAGTGTTTTGAAACTTCCTGTGAAAAGTATAAAATCAAAGCAGTTTCTTTTGACAGTATTGAAAAAGAGCTTGGGCATCCAACTGTCAAGGGTATGAGAGATATAAGAGACGGTGTTATGAAGGCGATTGCAGGAAAGAAATAAAGAATCTGAACAGTATCAATCAACAATAAAAAAGCATTGCGATCCTTTGAGATCGCAATGCTTTCATTTTACTCCATTTCATCTCTCACCGATTCGGGAGAAATGCCCATAAGGCGAACGTATGCCATATAGAATCCGCTGTAGGAATTATAGCCAACCTCTCTTGAAATTTCATCAAGGGTCAGGTTGGTTGTTTTTATAAGAGCGTTTGCAGTGTTGATGCGTTGGCGTACAATAAGTGTTTTGAAATCTTCCCCCAATAGATTTTTAACAACATTGTGAGCCTGCCTTTCACTAAGATAGAGTATTTTTGCAAGCTCAGCAAGCCCACCTGAATTCATATAAGATGAGGAAATGAATTCTTCAATAATTCGTTTTCTGTTGTAACGGAGGGCGTTACTTTTTGAACGGGATTTGTTTATAACGTTTTCGGAGGTGTTCAGATAGCTTGATTCCAGAGTTTTAACTATGGCATTTATGAGAAGTAAACCGCGCTGAAGATCAAGACGGCTTTCATTTTCCTCTGTCAGTCGGTGGAAATGCTCCATTGACGATGAAACAAAGCTGTCTCTGTGAACGGTTACATTTTTTCTGTGGCTTAGGATATGGCTGAAAAGGTAGTAGTCAGAGTGTTCTCTGTGTTCATCTGTGTCATTGTATTCCATATCAAGAAAGAAGCATTCTCTCTGCACGTTGTTTGCAGCAGAAACAGTGTGGTAAACGTTGCTTGGAATGCAGCAGAATTCTCCCGCATGAACTTCGGTCACCTCACCCGTATCGCTGAGAGTAATTTTTTCGATTCCTTCATATACGTAGTGAAACTCACTGTGATAGTGCATATGGGCATATGTTTCAACATCCGCCTCCGTGAAATCGGTTGCCTTGCGTGACCAGATGTGAAAAATAATGTCGTTTATGCTTGCCTGAAACTCAAATTTCTTTTCCTCATAATCCATTTTGCCGTTCATACTATGTCACCTTCAAAAATATGAAATAAATATCCAAATATGTCATATAGGTTAATTGATAAAAATTGGAAGATGTAATAGAATTAACGTGTACTATTACGGTCCTGAGGTTATTTTATAACAGAATATGCCCGTCTGTCAAGGAGCAGGGCGATTTTGTTTGAATATCTTCAGATCGTAAGCATACAAAAAAATGAAATTTAAAATTTAAAAAAGACAGGAGACTGAAACCCATGAAATTTACAGGTGTAATGCCCGCTCTTATCACACCCTTGACAGACGAGGGTAAGCTCAACCGCGACGTTCTCGAGCGTCTTATCGAAGATCTTATCGCTCAGGGTGCTGACGGCTTCTATATCGGCGGTGCAACAGGCGAAGGCATCATTCTTGATGTTGATGTTCACAAGGAACTGACAACTGAGTCCATCAAAATCGTAAACGGCAGAGTTCCCTGTATCGTACATATCGCAAGAATGAACTATAACGAAATGGTTGATCTTGCAGTTCATGCTGAAAAGGCAGGCGCTGATGCTATTTCCGCTATTCCTCCCCTTTTCTATCAGTATGACCACCAGGCTATCTACAACTACTATGAAGGCCTTTCCAACGCTATCAACATTCCGATCATGATCTACAACAACCCCAACACAGGTGTTCATTTCTCTGCTGAACAGGTTGCTGAGCTCTACAATATCAAGAATGTAACAGCTATCAAGTGGACAAACTATGAGTTCTATCAGGTAATGCGTATACTTGATCTCACAAACGACGAGTTCAACGTAATTTCCGGTCCCGACGAAATGCTTCTCTGCGGTCTTGCTGCAGGTGCTGACGGCTGTATCGGTACAACATACAACTTCCTCATGCCCGAGGTTAGAGCTGTATACGATGCATTCAGAGCAGGCGATATGGAAGGCGCTCGCAAGGCTCAGACAGTTGTTTCTACAATCGTTGATGAGCTTATCAAGTACAACGTAGTTCTTGCAACAAAGGTTATCCTTGAGGCTAAGGGTTATGACGTTAACCATCCTCTCTATCCTATGCACGACTACACACCTGAGCAGAAGGCAGAAATGCTTGCTAACCTTCAGAAGGCAGGCCTTAAGCTCTAATAATGATCTATTACTTTCTTGTCATCTTATCTTGCATTCTGACAAGCTGCCAGATGGGCTTCACAAAAGCCTATTCTGCTAAATACGGCGACTCAATGAGAGCAGTTTACAGAAACTCTGTTCTCTCCGGTCTGGCATTTGTTATCATTATGGGAGTCAAGGATCTTATCACAAGAAATCCCTTTGAAATGACGGGCTTTTCATTCGTGATCGCGATCATCTTTGCTCTCATAAATGCAATTTGTATAATCTTCCTTTTCGGAGGATTTAAAAACGGTGAGGTTTCAAGAGTTGTTCTTTTTACAAACCTTGGCTGCCTTATGGTTCCAACAATTTTCGGATTCTTCTATTCAGGCGAGCCTGTAACACTTGGTAAGATCATCTGCCTTGTGCTCATCACATGCGCTCTCTTAGTAAACCTTGATTTCAAGGCGAAGGATTCCAATAGAAAGGCAATTCTTTATTATATCGTTATCTTCATTATGAACGGTCTCGCTTGTGTTGTTCTGGCGATCCACCAGAAGAACAAATGGGGATTTGTTCCCACAAATGAAGACGACCTCACAACAATGATCATGTTCCTTTATGCAGTGATATGCCTTTGCGTGCTTGGCTATCTTTACGGTTTCAGACCCGTTAAGGAAAGCGATACGGGCAAGGTTGAAAATATGCCCCTTTGCATCGGCCTTTCCGCAGGAAACGGCGTGCTCTATGGCGTTGCAACTCTGCTTCAGACAATTTCACTTGCATTTATTCCCACATCTGTTCAGTATCCTCTCCTCACAGGCGGTGGAGTTGTTCTCGGCGGTCTGCTTGGCGTGGTGTTCGGTGAAAAGATCGATAAAAAGTTCGCAATTTCCTGCGTGCTCGTTATTGCAGGCACTATCTGCCTGGGAATTCTTTAATGGAATATTAAAAAACGGCTCTTCGGAGCCGTTTTTTGTTTTTGCCTTCCCCGGGGGGAAGGTGTCAGCCGTAAGGCTGACGGATGAGGCGTCTGGGTTTAGCTTTACAATATTTAAAGAAAGGTGATCTACTGTATTTTGCAGAATGCCGAGTGCAGAATTTGGGAGATTTTACCTCAAAACACCCCAAAATCGCCTTATTTTTGCATTTGTAAAAATAGGACAAAAACAATGTTAAATTCTGCAAATGACTAACAAAAAGCGTCGAAAAACAGTTGAAAAGCTGGTGTAGATGTGGTAGAATATTATCATAAAAACAACATTATGTGGTGTAGGAGGCGCAAAATGGATCTTTATATGAAGCAAAAGGTGTTTTCGTGGGGAGATAAGTTTTCTATCTACGACGAGGCAGGAAATGAGGTATATTATGTTGAAGGAGAGGTGTTTTCCTTCGGAAAGAAGCTGCGCCTGTATGATATGGTAGGAAACGAGCTTGCATATATAGAACAGAAGGTGCTTTCATGGCTTCCAAAGTACTATATCAAGGTCAACGGCGAAACAATTGCAGAGGTCGTTAAGGAGTTTACGTTCTTCAAGCAGGAGTACACAGTTAACGGACTTGGTTGGAAAGTGCATGGAGATTTCTTTGACCATACTTACGATATTTCTGAGGGCGATACCCTTGTTGCAGGAGTCGAAAAGGAATGGTTCACTTGGGGCGATGCATACAGAATCAGAATTGCTCCTTCAAAGGATACAGTTGCCGCCCTTTCCGTTGTGCTTGTTGTTGATGCCTGTATAGAAGCAGCAGAGAATAATAACTGAGTATACTATAGGTTGATTTATGATATACAGACCTAAGAAAAATCAAGTTTATTGTATTATTATTGTAATAATATTATGTATTTTATTAGAAATAATTCACATTATAAAATATAACCCAACTAGAATAAGAATAAAAAGGTTTGGTTATGGATTCTCTGTTCTTGGTGCAGGCACTTTTGCTCTGATAACTGCCATACGAGACTTAAAAGCTTCTATATACGTCGATAATGAAATTTTGCATTATAAACGAGCAGGACAATATGTTAAAGTCCGTTGGGAAGACATTGGAAGGATAGAATATTCCAATCATCTGAAGTTTGTTAAAGGACTTGACTGTATGAAGATATATACAGGCTCGGCTGATTTGTATATTGACTATACTGTGGAAAACTATTTGGAATTGTGGGAATATATTATAGATCATTATAAAAAATTCGCAGAAGATCCAAATATCGATCCCAAACTGTGTGAAATGTTGGCTAAACGACAGGAAAGACAGCGTAAAAAATGAGAATAAGAAACAAGTGTTGGTTGATTGAACACTTGAGTTGGAAGTGATATTATAAAATAAAAGGGAGGGCGAGATATGAATAGCAATATAAACGAGCTGTATAAATTGCTCTCTCTTGAATATAATTGCGCGCCTGAGGATTTCCAAAAGGGAGAAAATATTGTAACGATCTCAGAGCTTCTTGAGGGAAGAAGAATATACGACAGATATAAGTATTTCTTCTCAATGGTGACAACGGGAGGCAACGCAGTTATAACGGCGGATGAGAGCCTGCATCCTTTTCTCACAGAATATGTTAAGGATAAAAAAGGACATTGGCTTTTTGAGCTTCCAAATCTGAAACCTATCGAAGAAGAGCTGAATAAATTCTCACATACACTTTGTAAAAGCTTTCATATGTTTTTGTCAAAAGAAAGAGTGGAGCCAAAGAAAAGCTTTCCGGTGAAATGGTTTTATGATGAGGAGATACACGCTTTTTACGGAGATGAAAGGTTTCCAAACGCCATATGCGAAAAGTTTTTGCCCCATCGTCCTGATAGAATTGCAGTATGCGCCTATGACGGAGAGAAGATAATGGGTATGGCGGGCGCATCAGAGGATGCAAAAGGCTGGCTTCAGATTGGAGTTGACGTGCTGCCAGAATATCGCTCTATGGGCGTTGGAACATATCTTGTAACCCTTTTAAAAAATAAGATAGAGGACGACGGTAATATAGCCTTCTATGGCACAAGCATTTCAAACTATCATTCCTGGAATATTGCGCTAAATAGCGGATTCTATCCCGCTTGGCTTGAGATTTCAGCGAAGAGGATAAGGTGAAAAGAGCCTTCTCCTTGATCAGTGGAGGCTTAAAGTAAGATTTGCGTCATAAATAATTGGAGGTGAAGCACTATGAAATTGCTCCTATCGTCTTGTGATTTCAGAAATGATGTATCAAGACAAATGATTATAGACAACCTTGACAAACCAATTGATCAATGCAAACTGTTATTCATTCCAAACGAAAAGGCAACATATGAATTAATCCATAGTGATTTATATTATCTTAGAATGGAAGAGTTTGGTTTTAAAAGAAACAATGTTACAGTTTTTGATTATTATAATTCAGAAGATTTTTCTGATTTAAATATTGATGTTGTATATATAAGCGGTGGAAATACATTCAAAACGATGAAACGGATCAAAGATTGCGGATTCGATAAAGAGATAATCAAATATGTAAAGAACGGTGCTGTTTATATAGGCGGTAGCGCAGGAGCTCATATTGCTTCCAAAAGTATTGAACATGTAGCTGCCTTTGATTCTGTGCCTGATGGAATGACTGATTTCGGCGGGTTAGGGCTGTTTGACGGTATTTTCATTTGCCATTATACCGATGATAGAAAAGCGATATATGATGAATTGAAATCTCAAGGTAAATATAATGTTATTGCATTGAGAAACGATGAATCTGTTTTGATAGATTGAAATAAAATGAGGATTTATTATGACTAAAGATATTTTATTTGATACAGATGATTACCGTTTCGGCATTCGTACAGTTGGGGTTACAGTTCGTGATGGAAAGATTTTAGTTCAACGTGAGATGGATGGTAATGAATACGCTCTTCCCGGTGGTACAGTTAAGTTTGGTGAAACTACAGTGGAAACTCTTATTAGAGAATATTATGAGGAAATAGGCTCGGATATTATAATAAAAAAACTGCTTTGGACAGAAGAATCTTTCTGGGAGTATAATGGCAAAAAACAGCATGGAATTGCTTTTTATTATTTGAT
Source organism: Clostridia bacterium (assembly GCA_017513325.1). Lineage (GTDB taxonomy): Bacteria > Bacillota > Clostridia > Oscillospirales > CAG-272 > Avispirillum. The sequence goes on along the minus strand of JAFXGC010000009.1, from coordinate 9,775 downwards.
TGATTTGCTGGATGATGCAATTTTTCAGCGTAGTGAATTTGTATCACAGAAAGATAATTGTAATGTGGTTCTTGGATGGATGCCTGTAAATGACCTTGAAAATATTATTATTTATCCTGAATTTGTAAAAGAAGAGATACATAGAATTAACGAACCTACTAAGCATTTTATATCGAAACAGGAGTTGTCAAGATGAAAATATATAACAAACTTGTCCGTGACCGTATTCCCGAAATAATAAAAAATAATGGACAGGCTTGTGTAACGGAAATCTTGTCCACCGAAGAATATATAACTGCCCTTGACGAAAAGCTTCGCGAAGAAATGGAAGAATATCAGTGCGATAAAAGCATTGACGAATTGGCAGATCTTCTCGAAGTAGTTTATTCTGTTGCCAAAGCACGCGGTTGGTCTATTGACGAATTGGAAGAGGTTCGCAAAACCAAAGCCGAAAAACGCGGTGGATTTGAAAAGAGGATTTTTCTTAAAGAGGTTCAATAATGGCAAACTGGATAACTCATATTAGGATAGCGGACAAGCTGTTGGAATATGATTTGCCGCTTGAGGCGAAAGGCTTTTGCATCGGAAGCATTGCCCCTGATTGTAACATTGAAAATGCTGATTGGAGCAGCTTTGAGCCATCTCGCGAAGTTACCCATTTCATGACGGGTAAAAGCAAGCTGACGGCAGACTTTGATGGATTTTTCTCTAAATATATTAAAGGCAAATCCTTTTTAAACGAAGAAGAAAAATCTTTTTTTCTCGGATATTATGCTCACCTTATAACAGACGTTGAATTTACAAAATTTATCCGAGAAGAAGAGCGTATTCGCAATATGTATGCGCGTATAAAAGAAAGAACTGATTTGTGGGGGATACTTAAAGATAAACCTGAAAATTTTGACACTGTGAAAAGCGTTTTTGACAAAGATTTCAGAACGAGAGATTTGATTCACTTTGAGCAAAAATATATATTAGAAAAGCCTAAATCGTTGTATAATACAATCCTCAGGAAAATCGAGAACTTTCCCGATTATATTGATATATTGCCCAAGGGCGCAATAGCGAGAAAAATACCAATTATGGCTTATGAGGTAACAAGCGTTTGCCCTGCTGAATTTATTGTGTTTACAGAAGAAGAATATGAAAAGTTTGTTGATCAAACTGTCAATTTAATTTATGAAAAGATAAAGAGAATAAAATAAAAAATCTTGCAAAGGCAACGCCATTGCAAGATTTTTGCTTTTAGCAGATAGTCAGTGGAGCTCATTCATCCCAACTCGTGAACGTTTGTAAATTCAACTGTGGGGTCTGTAATGCTGTCGCTTTCAAAAACGATGATCTCATTTTTGCCCTGATTTAAGAAGGGTGCAGGGACATAGAGGGTTTTCTGAGGGCCTGCGGTGTTGAAATATCTGCCGATATTTATTCCGTTCACTTTAACAAATCCTTTTGTGAAGCCGTCAAGTCGGATAAATGTGTCGCAGGGGTTGCATTCTATATTAAGAAAACCTCTATAAAAAGCAGGGGCCGTCAGGTTTTCTGCTTTTTTAAATTCAAGAGATGAAAGGTCGTCCATTGTGAGAGGGTACATATCCCAGTCAAAATGATATTGCTGTCCGAAACGCACACCTTTGATGCCCTTGCGGTCAAGAATTTTATTGCCGTAGTTAACTCTGCCCATATTTTCGCAGAGAATATCAAGGCTAACGCTTTCTCCCTTAGCAAGAGGGAGTCCAAGACCGGTGTTATACGAATCTCTGTTCCAACGTTCTATCGTTGCCTTTTTCTCTCCGTCAACGAAAATCTGCGCGCGGTCGTGCACTTTGTCAATTCCAAGTCCCCATCCGTCAGATGCGCCGTGCACTGTGGTGCGATAAAGGGTGTAACCAAAGTCCTGCCCGATATCTTCCATAAACTTAGGCGCGGCAACGTGAACAGGAGAGGTGAGATTATCAAGGTTTGCAAATAGGTCTGCTTTTTCTGTCAATTCAACTTTTCCGTACGCTGCTTTTTCACAGTCCTTTGCGGAGAGAGGGGGAAGTGGAACATATTTACCAATGGTTTCGCGGATGCGGTAATAAGTTTCAGTTCTGTCGCCTGCTTCATTCAATGGAGCATTATAATCATAGCTTGTGATGGTGGGATCAAACTTTTCTGCGTAGTTTGCGCCGTTTGTGAATCCGAAGTTTGTGCCGCCGTGGAACATATAGAAATTGAAGGAAGCTCCAATCTCCATAAAATCTTCAACATCGGAAACTATTTCGTCGGCAGGACGCACGTGGTGGTCTTCTCCCCAATGGTCAAACCAACCGCACCAGTATTCTCCGCACATAAAGGGCTGGTTTTCTCTGAAAGCCTTCATAGTTTCGTAGTTTTCCTTTGGCTTGGAGCCAAAGTTACCAACGCACAAATATCCTTCCATACTGCCGCCCTGGAGCATTGTGAAAGTGGGCCCGTCAGAAGTGAAAAGCAGGCAGTCCATATCATTTTCGCGGTAGATATCAACAATTGCCTGCATATATTTTTTATCGTTGCCGTAGCTGCCGTATTCGTTTTCGATCTGCAGCATAAAGATGTTTCCTCCGTTTGCCGCAAGATAGGGACGGATACGGGGAAGCAGCTCGCCGTAGTAACGGCGCACCTTAGAGAGAAAAGCTTCGTCATAGCAGCGCAGCGTCATATTCTCATAGGAGAGCAACCAGGAGGGAAGGCCTCCAAACTCCCATTCAGCGCAAATGTATGGACCGGGGCGGAGAATAACATTCAGTCCAAGATTTGCCGCTTCTTCAATATATGCCGCAAGGTCAAGATTGCCTGAAAAGTCAAACTCTCCCTCGCGTCTTTCGTGTAGATTCCAGCAGGTGTATGTTTCAACAGTATTAAAGCCACATTCTTTCAGCTTCAGAAGGCGGTCGTGCCAATATTCTCTTGGAATACGGAAATAGTGCATAGCACCGGAAATAACAGTAAATGGTTTGCCGTCAAGATAGAACTGTGTATCCTTATAGGTGAGTATTCCCATAGAAAACCTCCGCTTAGGTTGATTTAATATATTATAACACAAATCTATAGTGTTGAATACATGAAAATATGAATTTGTGTTTGCAGCTTAATTATCGGAAAATATTCCGTATATTAACAATTTAAATAAGACGAAATCTATTTAAAAATGGAAAAAGGTGTGGTATAATACTTTTGTTAATTATCTTTTTCAGGAGGCAGAAATGTTTATTACAAACGATATAAAATATATAGGTGTAAACGATCATCAGGTTGATCTCTTTGAGGGACAGTATGATGTTCCTAACGGTATGGCTTATAATTCATATGCCGTAATTGATGAGAAGATTGCAATTATGGATTCTGTTGATGTTAATTTCGGTGACGAATGGATTTCAAATATCGAAGCTGCGCTGGGCGGCAGAAAGCCTGATTATCTTGTAGTTCAGCATATGGAGCCCGACCATTCAGCAAGCATTGTTAAGTTTGCTGCAGCATATCCCGAGGCAAAGATTGTTTCCTCAGCAAGAGCTTTTGTTATGATGAAGAATTTCTTTGGCGATAATTTTGCTGATAGACAGGTAGTGGTAAACGAAGGCGATACACTTTCTCTCGGACGTCATGAGCTTAGCTTTGTTGCAGCGCCTATGGTTCATTGGCCTGAAGTTTTTGTAACGTATGATAGCTGTGATAAGGTGCTTTTCTCTGCTGACGGTTTTGGTAAATTCGGCGCACTTGACGTAGATGAGGATTGGGCTTGCGAGGCAAGAAGATACTATATCGGCATCGTTGGAAAATATGGCGCGCAGGTACAGGCACTTCTTAAGAAGGCGGCAGGTCTTGATATTCAGATCATCTGTCCTCTCCATGGTCCCGTGCTCACAGAAAACCTTGGTTACTATATCAACCTTTACGATATCTGGTCCGGATATAAGACAGAAACAGAAGGCGTTGTTATTGCATACACTTCTGTTTACGGAAACACAAAGAAGGCAGTAGAGCTTCTTGCAGATAAGCTCCGTGAGCTTGGATGCCCCAAGGTTGCTGTTACCGACCTTGCAAGAGATGATATGGCAGAAGCTGTTGAGGATGCATTCAGATATGGCAAGATCGTTCTTGCAACAACAACATATAACGGCGGTATCTTCCCCTTTATGCACGAGTTTATCAACCACCTTACAGAGCGCAATTTCCAGAATAAGACCGTTGGTTTTATTGAAAACGGAACATGGGCGCCTATGGCTGCCAGAATTATGAAAACAATGCTTGAAAAGAGCAAAAATCTCACATTCACAGAAGCAAACGTTAAGATTATGTCCGCGCTTAATGATGAAAGCACAGCACAGATCACAGCGCTTGCACAGGAGCTTTGTAAATAATAGTTGAACTAAGCAGTGCGTTTTTATCGACCTTTTTTAAAAAAGGTCGCGGGTTATTAGGGCAGAGCCCTAAGACGCTCTTAGCAGAGAGCGGAACTCCTAAAGCTCACCGGTAATCACGAGTTGGCTTCACCAACTCGGCAGGCGTAGCTTCTTGGTAGCCTTCTGCGGAAGGCGAAATCCCCTTTGTGAAAATCTAAAGGAGACAAATATTATGTTTGGAATAATAGCATTGTTCGCTTTGTTTTTATTTCCAATAATTGCATCTGTATTATGCAAAAAATATAAGCATGCAATTTTCAGCGGTGTTTGTGCAATTCCTTGTATTGTGATTATGGTCACATATGCTTGCGGATATGTGTTTACGACTGAGATAACTTCAATAGTAAAAATAGTGTCGGTAATACTTTTAGCAGTTTGTAGTGTGGTTTCAATGCCGATTATAATCGCAAAGGTGGCAGTAGGTTTGATTGCAGTTTTAGGCGTTTTGATTATTCTTTTTGATATAAGCACTTCGGCTTCAGTTGACGTTGTTATTGATGGAAAAGAATATGAAGCGTGTTTTTCATCTTTCAATGTCGGTCCAACGGTTGTAAGCTATCACGAAAAAGAAAATCCTTTAATCTGCAAAAGATATCCTGCCTTCTATAGTTCATTGTTGAGTATGGGCTCGGAGGAGGATATGAAACAAGCGATTGTTGATGGAGAAGTTGGAGAATTTGTAAATTCAAGTGATGAAGCAGTCGATGATCTTTTGAAATAACTATGCATTTTTTCACAGTATAATAAAAAAGAAGCAGACTTGGCTGCTTCTTTTTTGTTATCAATTATTATTTGCTTTCTTTTTCTTAACCTTGCTAACGATTGCGCGTACAACAAGAACTACCACTGCAACAAGAACAACGATTACCGCAAGCACGATATATGTGAACTTGTTGGCATTTCTGAGAAGCTTAACGGGGTTAAGGCTTGAATAAACGACTTTTCGTCCGTCAACCTCTGCATATTTTTCGTCAATCTCGCCACCCATATCCTTAAGATATGACGCGATTGCATACCATTCTTTAACGGGATTGCCGTTCTTGTCCTTTACAACGTGGTTTACAAGCTGGTCGGCTGTGAGAGGATTTCCATCCTTATCTCTGGGTGTGATGCCGATAAGTCCCATTGATGTTTCTTCAACTGAACCAAGCATCTGTCCTGCGTACATACCTGTAACAACGCAGTAAAGCTTGTCATTTTCAATTTCGGAGAGGGTGCCGTCATTATTTCTGAGGCGGGCATAGTCAACCTTGTTGAAAATCATTCTGTTTGTGTTAACTGAATATTCAATGCCGGAGAAGAAAAGCTGAGCGCTTGACATAAGGGGCTGAACGGATGCGTCTACCTCAAGAGCGTTTTTAAGGTCAGCGCCTGTAACGTAAACTGCAATAAGCTCGCCCTCTGTTCCAACGCCAAGGGATGCGGCATTGAAAACATCGGAAACTGTAACGTCACCCATAGGAAGACTTTCTCTTATAACGCCTGCGGCTGTGAGGGCAGCATCAACCTTTATTCCTGCGTCCTCAACGGCTTTCTTATATGCATCTGAGAAAATATTGCAGAGGGTGGATTCGTGGAGAGTTGCGTAAACCTCTTTAACTGTGTCGAACTTATATTTGTTGTTAACAAGAACTTCGTCAAAGGAAACACCGTATTTGGAGAGATATTCGGTTTCAACATTAGATTTGAAGCCTTCAACCATAGCGGCTATTTCAGCGTCCTCTTCCACATTTTCATCCACAGGAATAAGCTCATAGCTATCAAGAGTGCAGGTACCTTTCAGGTGATTGAAAGAAAGATTAACAACGCCAAGATTTTTGCCGTATTCTGCTGCAGAAACTACGAGAGTGTTGTTAGCGATGATAGGCTCTTCAAGAGTTGTGTGAGTGTGGCCTGAAATAATAACGTCAATACCGTCTACAGCATTTGCAAGCTCATAGTCCTCGCCCTCTCCGCCGCTTGTACCGCTGTGGGAAAGGCAGATAACAACGGGTTCTTTATCGTATTTGTCCTTACATTCCTTTGTAGCCGCATCAACTGTTGCCTGAGCGGTAGCAACAGGATCTTCAAGGATCATCCCGGAATTAGGAGCGCAGTCCTGAGCGTCAAAACCGAAAATTCCGAAGATAACATAATAGATTCCGCCGCGCTCGATAAGTGTATAGTCTTTAACACCGTAGTTGTCAAGAGCTGCCCACATATCAGCGTCATATCCGTCCTGTCCCTTTTCGGGGGGCCAATAGTTAGAGATAACAAGTTCGGGAAGGGGGTCGCCGCTTGCAACAGCAGCATTCAGCATAGATTTAAGACCGTTCTGAAGGTAGTCATATTCGTGGTTGCCGAATGTTGTGGCATCGTAACCCATCGCGCCCATTAAGCGAAGCTCAAGGGCAGATGAGGGATATGCTGTCTGGAAAAGTGAGCCCATAGAAAAGTCTCCGCCGTCAACAAGGATGGCATCGGGATATTTAGCTTTTTGCTCATTAATAACTGTCATAAGGCGCGCATAACCGCCAAACTGACCGCCATCGTCCTCATTTGAGGGGAGAAAATGAGAGTGAAGATCGTGTGTGAAAAGAATAGTAACATCTGTTGCAGTGTCTGTTGCCTGCACAAACGGGCACAGGGAGAGCAGCATTATAAGCGAAAGCGCAATTGCTGCGATACGATTGATAATGTTTTTCATAGTCCGTTCCTTTTCTGTTTTTTGATGTTATAATTATATCACATTTATTATGCAAATTCTATGTTTTGAATCAAATAATATATTAAGCAACAAAAGCCACGCTTTGCGTGGCTTTTGTATGTTAGTCTTCTATTTTGTGTTTAATGTAATCCGCAACTTTTTCTTCTTCTATATTGAGTGCAAAAGCAAATTCTTCGCGTACAAGTTTTTCAGCTGAGGTGAGAACATTATCGTCTGTAATGGTTAGCTTCTTTCCGTTATCTGTCAATTGTTTTTTTCTTTCATAGAGACAACGGATAAGGTAAAGCAGCTCGTCGGTGTTTCCATCTTTCAGAATTCTTTTGAACTCGTTGGCGCGTTCGTTTTTATCGTCTATCCATTTAATTTCTTTATCCTGCGGAGCGCAAAGAATGGCATCTATTTCTTCTCTTTTGAGGATATATCGCATCTTTGAAACAAGTTCTTCTCTGTTATCCGGAACGAACAAGGTCGATGTTCTGTTGCTGATAGGCTTGAGCACATAATAGGTATGTTCTTCGGTTTCCATAGGAAATGTCATTTTCTGCACATCATCAATTTTGCATATTCCGTTTGTCCCATATACAACAAAGTCGCCTTTTATATACTTTTTCACCCTTGTCATCTCCTTTGAAAATAAACAAAACAGCGTGTATACAACTGGACTTACGCCATCGGCTACACGCTGTTTATATTATTATACCATATATTTCCTTTGAATTCAAAGGGCATTTTCAACAAATCTTCAAAGATTTATTTTGAAACTGTTACCACATATCCGTCAACATTGTTTCCGGATATTTCGTATTCTGCAAAATTGGGGACTGTTATAACTGTTTCCTCTCCCTGAGATGCCACATAATAGATCATATAATCAACATCAAGTTCGGGATCGTATTCAACTTTATTAATTGTCCCCTCATCATATGTGAGCACATAAGTATCTGTTGTATATACCTTAAGATAGTCAGTATATTCTTCGAGACACAGATCAAGATCTGTCATGATCTGTGCGTGGGGGATACCAACATAGCGATAGTGCCATGTTTCGCCCTTGGTTGCTGTTATATAATACTTTTCGGGTTTATATCTCAGGATAAATCCATAATTATTGCAATTATTTCTGAACCATTCGCAATCAGTGTCGCTTTCTACATAACTGATAGCGCCGCCTCTGTTTACGTTAAGGTCAAGCGCAAGTCCTGTGTGATGTTCGCTGTGTCCGGGATTTGCAACATAATCCTTTGCATACTGTTCGCCGTTGGCGTTTTTATAATATTCGTATGTGGAAACCTGATCATCATAGCTTCTGTAAGCGCTGTTTACCTGAAGGCTGTTAAAGCCTGTTGCTGCAAACATATCGTCCATCATACCGTTGAAGATTTCAATTGTGCTTTTTCTTAGCTGGATTGTGTTATCGCGCACCAAGTAATTATCATTTTTGGCACTTGCCACAGTCACTATTTGGGATGTCTCACTTTCGGCAAACGCATAAGGATAGGCGTAATTGACCAAAATCAAGTTGCCCATATGCATTTCCTCATCAGTTACAGTAACTTTTATCTCCTTAGGAGGTTCAGTTTCTATAGGAGTTGTGAGTTCTTCTTTGGTTGTTTCGCCATTTATTGATGCAACAACGTCATCCCTGTTGCCGCTTGTGATAATATATGCGCAAACCCCGATTATAACAGCAAAAACAACCGTTATCAGCACAATACCAACGTTTATTCTGCGATGGCGTTTTCTGTGCTGGCGGGTTACCGGTTTGCGGAATTTATCATGGCCAACTTCTTCAGGGGTATATCGTCTTTTGATTTCAGGTTCATATCCGAAATTTGTATTGTTATTGTTTCTGTTATTATAATTTCCGTTATTCATAACAAGATCCTTTAAACAAGCAGACCTGCATCAAAGTGATGCAGGTCTGAAATTATTACTCAGCTGTTACTTCTTCTGCATCAAGTGCGTCGCGTCTGGAAAGGTTCATTCTGCCTCTCTCGTCAACGCCGAGGAACTTGATCTTCATTGTGTCTCCAACGTTACAAACGTCTTCAACTTTTTCTGTACGCTTACGGTCAAGCTTGGAGATGTGAACAAGGCCTTCCTTGCCGGGAGCAAACTCAACGAATGCACCGATGGGGATGATTCTTGTAACAACGCCTTCGTAGATCATACCAACTTCGGGCTCGAATACGATACCGTCGATGATCTTCTTAGCTGCTGCGATAGCGTTCTTATCCACTGCAGAGATAAATACGCTGCCGTCGTCTTCGATGTCAACCTTAGCGCCTGTATCAGCAACGATCTTCTGGATAACCTTACCGCCGGAACCGATAACCTCGCGGATCTTATCTACGGGGATCTTCATAGAGATCATCTTGGGAGCGAACTCGCTTACCTCCTCGCGGGGTGCGGGGATAGCCTTGAGGATGACCTCGTCGATGATGTAATCACGACCCTTGTGAGTAACCTCAAGAGCCTCAGCGATGATCTCGGGGGTAAGACCGTCGATCTTAAGGTCCATCTGGATGGCGGTGATACCCTCGGTGGTACCGGCAACCTTAAAGTCCATTTCGCCGTGGAAGTCCTCAACACCCTGGATGTCGGTGAAGGTTCTCCACTCGCCGGTCTCCTGGTCGGAGATCAG
>JAFXGC010000092.1 GCA_017513325.1 Clostridia bacterium | reverse complement strand
TTATTCTTGCTGACAAAAGCGACGTGCGCCGTTCAAGAGTGCGCAACAGAGATCATCTGGCATTCGATATTCACGACAGAGTTAACTATTCCGTTGCCGCAAGCAATCTTGTTATAAACGACGAGAAAACCGAGGTTATCCTCACTCTTGAAATCGACACTCAGTACTCAAGCGTTATGGACTATTTTGAAATATTCCTTGCAAGAATGATGCTTTGCAAAAAGGCTGCAGAAAAGCTTGGTTTGCGCTTCCGCCTCGTTATTAACGACCAGTTTTTAATATAAGGAGAACAATATGAGCTATAAAGAAAAAGCAAGATCAATTTTCAAATCCGGCTACAACTGCTCTCAGGCTGTAGTTCTGGCGTTTGCTGACGTTATGGGTATCGACGAAACAACTGCTACAAAGCTATCTTCCTCTTTCGGCGGAGGCATGGGAAGGCTCAGAGAGGTTTGCGGCGCAGTTTCAGGATGTTTTATGGTGCTTGGAGCATTGCTTGGCCCCGAAGATCCAACGGATCACGATGCCAAAATGAAACACTACGCTATTATTCAGGAAGCTGCTGCAATGTTCAGGGAAGAAAACGGTTCATATATCTGCCGCGAACTTTTGGGCCTTGGAGAAGGAGCGTCTGTTCCCGTTCCCGAAAAGAGAACGGAAGAATATTATAAGCGTCGCCCTTGCGATGAATACGTGGCAATTGCTGCGGATATAACGGAGAAAATTCTCAAAAAATACAACGCAATATAAAAAAATAAAAGTCAACCGATTATTTGAAATATACGGTTGACTTTTATTTTTTATTGTGATATTATATTAGCACGCTAAAGCGATAAATTATTTATCAGGAGATATAAAATGAAAAAGTTCCTTGCAATTATGCTTGCGCTTACATTTATTTTCACACTTTGCGCTTGCAACAAAACAACAGATAATGGCGACGAAACAACAAACGGCGACGATAAGGTTCAGGTTTCCGATAAGGACTATATCGTTGGCAAAGGCGAAATGATCATCGGCATTACATATTTTGAACCTATGAACTATATTGATGACAACGGCGACCTTGCAGGCTTTGAAACAGAGTTTGCTAAAGCTGTTTGCGAAGAGCTTGGCGTTACAGCTAAGTTCCAGGAAATCAGCTGGACAGCCAAGGAAACAGAGCTTGCTTCCAAGAACATCGACTGCATCTGGAACGGTATGACAGCAACTGCAGAAAGAGAAGAAGCAATGTCCGTTTCTCAGCACTATATGAAGAACAAGCAGGTTCTCGTTATGAAGGCTGACAAGGCTGCAGACGTTAAGAACGCAGACGGCCTCACAATTGTTGCTGAAAAGGAATCTGCAGGTGAAGAAGTTGCCACAAGCGACGAATTCTTCGCAAAAGCAAACTATATTGCAGTTGACACACAGTCCAAGGCTCTCACAGAAGTTAAGAGCGGCACAGCTGACGGTTGCGTTGTTGACTACGTTTGCTCAATCGGTATGATCGGCGAGGGCACAGACTATGCTGATCTGGTTGTTGTTGAAACAGAAGCTTTCAATGAAGAAGAATATGGTATCGCTTTCCGCAAGGGCAGCGACATAACTGCTGAAGTTAACAAAGCTATCGACACTCTCATCAACAACGGCAAGCTTGCTGAGATCGCAAGAAAGTATAAGCTTGAAGAACAGATCATCGTTAAGTAATTTAATAATCAGAATATAATGACATTTCAACAGATAACGCTTGACCTGTTGGAGGGACTGGGCCAGAATCTGCAGCTTTTCCTGCTGACTCTGGTCTTTGCCCTGCCTTTGGGTCTTATTATAACATTCGGCTCAATGTCGAAATTTGCTCCGCTTAAATATCTGACAAAAACATTTGTGTGGATCATCCGCGGATCTCCTCTTATGCTTCAGCTTTTCGTTGTTTTCTACGTGCCCGGTCTTGTTTTCGGTATTCCTATGAAAAGCAGAATGCTTGCAGCTACTATAGCTTTCGTTATTAACTATGCCTGCTATTTCTCCGAAATTTATCGTGGCGGAATCGAAAGTATTCCAAACGGTCAGTACGAAGCAGGACAGGTGCTGGGACTGACAAAAACTCAGACATTCTTCAGAGTTGTGCTGATGCAGGTCGTAAAAAGAATCATCGCACCTATGGGAAATGAATTTCTCACTCTTGTTAAAGACACAAGCCTTGCCCGCGTTATAGCTGTCAGCGAGATAATCATGGCAGCTGAAAGATTTACCGCGCGCGGACTTATCTGGCCCCTTTTCTATACAGCGGTTTATTTCCTCGCATTCTGCGGAATTCTCACTCTGCTGTTCGGCTGGATTGAGAAGAAATTCTCATATTACAGATAAGGAGGTACGATATGGCTATTCTTGAAGTTAAAAACCTGCATAAGAACTTCGGCAAAACCCAGGTTCTCAAAGGTATTGATTTTGAACTTGAAAAAGGACAGGTTATGTCCATTATCGGCTCCTCCGGAAGCGGAAAAACAACATTGCTCCGCTGCGTTGCTCAGCTTGAAACAGCTGATTCGGGCAGCATCAAGGTTGACGGAAGCACAATTTTTGACAGTAATTCAAGCCAAAAGCTGACTGCTGACGAAAAAATGAAAAACCAGCTGAAAACAGGTCTTGTTTTTCAGTCCTTTAACCTTTTCCCCCAGTATAACGTGCTTGAAAACGTAACTCTGGCTATGAAGCTGCAGGCGAAACGCAGAGCAGATTATAAAGAGAACAAAAAAGAGATACTTGCCGAGATTGACCTCAAGGCGAAAGCGCTTATTGCAAAAATGGGACTTTCCGATAAGCTTGGAAATTATCCCTGTGAGCTTTCAGGCGGTCAGCAGCAAAGAGTTTCCATCGTTCGCGCTATGGCGCTTGAACCATCTATCCTTTTCTTTGACGAGCCTACGTCCGCCCTTGACCCTGAGCTGACAGGCGAAGTGCTTAAGGTTATCCGTGAGCTTGCCGAGGAAAATATGACTATGGTTATAGTTACTCACGAAATGGATTTTGCCCGCGAGGTTTCTGATAATATCATCTTTATGGATAACGGCGTTATCGCAGAAAGCGGAAGCGCAGATGATCTTATTAATAATCCCCAGACAGACAGACTTAAAGCTTTCCTTAGTAAAATAGGAAAATAAAACTCCCATAAAAGTATTAAAACTGCACTCCCGCAATAGCGGGGGTGCAGTTTTTGCATAATCGTACATCACACCAATCCTTCCCTTGATTAGGAAAGGATTTTGGTAATATAAATTATCGTTTAGCGGTATATGCCTTCTCCAGCGGAGAAGGTGGCACGTCCCACGCAGTGGACGGGTCGGATGAGGAGAGCATTTTTAAGTGATTGTAGTATTTTTCTCCTCACCCACCGCTGCGGCGGTCCCCCCTCCCCGCTGGGGAGTGCTTTGGGTAACATAAATTATCGTTTAGCGTTATTGAACTTGGTCAAATAAACATAAAAATCCCCTGTCATCACCACTAAAATGGGAATGACGGGGGATTTTCTGCGAGAAGATTTGGAAAGAAGTCAGGGGGAGAACTTTTTTCTCAAAAAGTTTCCCCCTGAAAACTCTACCATATATTATTTAACATCAATAACAGATTCGTCCCACATAGAAGGAGCTTCGTAACCGAGGAAGTTAACAGCAGTAGCAGCAACGTTGGAAAGACCGAACTTGCCTTCATCAGCCTTTACTGTATACTTATCAGCATAGAAGTTATCATAGATTATGAGAGGAACCTTGTTGAGAGTGTGGCTTGTTTTGGACTTATAGGATCCGTCCTTACCTGCCTTGGGCTCGCCCTTCTTATCTGTTTCATACATTTCATCCGCGTTACCGTGGTCAGCTGTGATGAGAGCAACGCCTTGAGCCTTATCAACAGCAGCAAGAATTCTTGCAAGCTGAAGGTCAAGAGCTTCCATAGAGCAGATAGTTGCCTGAAGGTTACCTGTGTGACCAACCATATCACCGTTGGGGAAGTTTACTCTGATGCAGGGATACTTGCCGCTTGCAATCTCTTCAAGAAGGCGATCTGTGATCTCAGCGCACTTCATCCAGGGGCGCTGCTCGAAGGGAACAACGTCAGAAGGAATTTCAACATAAGTTTCAAGCTCTTCGGAGAACTTGCCGCTCTTGTTACCGTTCCAGAAATATGTTACGTGGCCATATTTCTGTGTTTCGGAAATAGCGAACTGGTTAACACCTGTGTCAGCAAGGTATTCACCCATTGTGTTTGTGATCTCAGGAGGAGATACGAGATAACGGGAAGGAATATGAAGGTCGCCGTCATATTCAAGCATACCTGCGTATACAACCTTGGGAGCGCGAACGCGATCAAACTTGTCGAAGTCTTCGCCTGCTTCAAATGTCTTAGAAATTTCAATGGAACGGTCGCCGCGGAAGTTGAAGAATACAACGCTGTCGCCGTCTTCAATTGTACCAACGGGAGCGCCGTCCTTTGCAATAACGAAAGGAGGAAGATCCTGGTCGATAACGCCTGTTTCAGCTCTGTAGGTTGTGATAGCTTCTTCAGCGGATGCGAACTGTCTGCCCTCTCCGAGAACGTGAGTTTTCCAGCCTGCTTCAACCATTGCCCAGTTAGCTTCGTAACGGTCCATAGTGATGTTCATTCTGCCGCCGCCGGATGCGATCATAATATCAAAGCTGTCGTCGCGAAGACCGCCGATGAATTCTTCAAAGGGAAGAACGTAATCAAGAGCAGATGTTTCGCCAACGTCACGTCCGTCAAGAAGGATGTGAACGCGAACCTTTGCAATACCTTCAGCCTTTGCCTGAGCGATGAGAGCCTTCAGGTGATCAATGTGAGAGTGAACGTTACCGTCGGAGAAAAGACCGAGGAAATGGAGTGTGCCGTTATTTGTTTTAACTCCGTCAACGCAAGCCTTCCAGGATTCAGACTGGAATATCTTGCCGGATTCAATAGAGTTGGAAACAAGCTTTGCTCCCTGAGCGAAAACCTGACCGCTGCCGAGAGCGTTGTGACCAACCTCGGAGTTACCCATATCGTCGTCGGAAGGAAGACCAACAGCTGTGCCGTGTGCCTTCAGCTTAACCATGGGATATTTTGCCATGATAGAATCAAGAGTGGGTGTGTATGCTCTGTAAACTGCGTTGCCTGCTGTTTCGGGCGCGATACCAACGCCGTCCATTACGATTGTTACAACAGGACCCTTAACGCCAATTGCGTTTGCAAGTGATGTAAGCTTAGCCATTATAATTTACCTCATTTCAATTATTTCTTGGGGGATTTTAAGTAAAATCCCCCAAACCCCAAAACCAAAAAGGTTTTAGGGATTTGGTTAGCGTGTTGATTTTATAACAACCAAAAGACAAGGTGTAAACCTAAAATTTGAGATCTGCAAACCCGTAGGGGACGGCGCCCACGACGGGAACCCCAAAAACTCGGAAACTCGTTTTTGGGAACCCCTCTCGACGTACCGCATATAGGGCAGACTAATTATATGGTTTTATTAAACACCTCATCCCCGGCTTTGCCGTACCTTCTCCTCAAAGGAGAAGGCTTGTTTGGTTTCTCGGGGGTTCGGGGGTGCTCTTTTACTAAAAGAGCATCCCCGAGTTTTATAATCATTAAATCTCAATCTCGCCTTCGAATACGAGACGGGCGTTGCCTGAGAGGGTTACAGTTCCGTCGCTCTTATACTTAGCGATAAGCTCGCCGCCGGGAACCTGAACTGTGATTTCAGTGTCTCTCTTGCAGAAGCCATTTTCAACTGCAGCAACAACTGCAGCGCAAGCGCCTGTTCCGCAAGCTTTGGTTTCGCCGTTACCGCGCTCCCAAACGCGCATCTTGATCGTTCCTTCGTTTACGATACGAACGAACTCTGTGTTAACTCTTTCAGGGAAGTATTCGCTGTTTTCAAAGAGAGGACCAACCTTTTCAATATCAATTGCATCAACCCTCTTGCAAAGAACTACGCAATGGGGGTTACCCATAGAAACGCAGGTTACGTTATAGTCCTTGCCGCCAATCTCAATTTCGCGGTTAAGGATCTTATCGCCTTCAAGAGTTGTGGGAAGGCTTGCAGGGTCGAGGCTTGCAGCGCCCATTCTAACGGAAACAGTGGAAACCTTGCCGTTCATTGTATACAGACGAAGATTCTTGATGCCGCTGGCAGTTTCAACTGTGATTCTGCGCTTGCCGCCGCAAAGACCGTTATCGTATACATACTTACCAACGCAACGGATCGCGTTACCTGCCATCTTACCTTCACTACCGTCCTGGTTGAAGATGCGCATCTTGCAATCTGCAACTGTGGACTTTTCCATAAGCACGATACCGTGACCGCCGATGCCGTAGTGTCTGTCACAAAGAGATACGCAGAGGGATTCAGGGTTAGTTACCTTGCCATCGAAGTTTTCAATGAAGATATAGTCGTTTCCGCTGCCTTCCATCTTAGCGAACTTAACCTTACGGCGAGTTGTTCTCATATTGTTGATGTCAACAAGCTCTGTGTTCTGCTGGTTAAAGTGAGAAGCAAAGATGTCAGCCAATGCATTTGCTGTGTCAAGGCTTGTGAGGCAAGCGATAGAAAGCTGGATTGCTCTCTGGTTAAGGATCTTATAGTTATCAACAGTATCACCTTCGCAGCCTGTGTAGATAACGTAGTCGATCTTGCCTGTGTCAAGAAGCTTCATCATCGCATTTCCGTCCTTCATAGGAGCGATAACCTCTGCAACGTCAATGCCAAGGTGAGAGATAGCTTCTGCTGTGCCGGGAGTTGCGTAAATATCAATACCAAGATCGTAGAACTTCTTAGCAAGAGTCACAACCTCGAAATAGTCGTGCTTATCAACGCTGATAAGAGCGCCAAGCTTCTTCTGTCCTGAGGGCAGGCGGAGATTGTAGCCTGCGGATGTGAGACCCTTGAAGAGAGATTCTGCCATTGTTCTGCCAAGACCCAGAACTTCACCTGTACTCTTCATTTCGGGGCCGAGAATGGAGTTTACGTCGGAAAGCTTCTGGAAGGAGAATACGGGAACCTTGATTGCGAAACAGGGAGGAGTTTTATAGAGACCTGTGCCGTAGCCGAGATCGCGGAGCGCCTCGCCTGTCATAACGCGGCTTGCAAGGTCTACCATAGGAACGCCTGTTACCTTACTGATATAGGGAACTGTTCTGGATGCACGGGGGTTAACCTCGATAACGTACAGCTCACCGTGATATGTGAGGTACTGAATGTTTACAAGTCCCTTTGTTCCGAGAGAAAGCGCAAGCTTTGTGGAACAATCTATAATTTTCTCCATCATCATATCGTTGATGCTGAAGGGGGGATATACTGCAATGGAGTCACCGGAGTGTACGCCTGCGCGTTCAACGTGCTGCATAATACCGGGAATAAGAACGTCGCGTCCATCGGAGATAACGTCAACTTCAAGCTCTGTGCCCATCATATACTTATCTACAAGCACGGGGTTTTCAATGCCTGTGGAAAGGATGATGTTCATATACTGAGTTACGTCCTCGTCATCGTGAGCAATAGTCATATTCTGACCGCCGATAACGTAGGAGGGACGGAGAAGAACAGGATAGCCAAGATCGTTTGCCGCTTCAAGAGCCTCGTCAAGAGTTTTGATGCCGCGACCCTTGGGACGCTGGATATTGAACTCTTCAAGCAGAGCGTCAAAGCGTTCTCTGTCTTCAGCTGTGTCGATACCGTCAGCAGATGTGCCGAGGATCTGGATTCCGTTTTCATCAAGGAACTTTGTGAGCTTGATAGCTGTCTGTCCGCCGAAGGCAACAACTACGCCAACAGGCTTTTCTGTTTTGATGATACCCATAACGTCTTCAGGTGAAAGGGGTTCAAAATAGAGTCTGTCAGCTGTGTCATAGTCAGTTGAAACTGTTTCGGGGTTGTTGTTTACGATAACAACATCGTAGCCAAGCTCCTTAAGAGTCCAAACGCAATGAACGGAAGAATAGTCGAATTCGATACCCTGACCGATTCTGATAGGACCGGAACCAAGAACCATAATTACAGGCTTGCCGCTCTTGGGGAAGGAGAGGGATTCGCATTCGTTATCAAATGTGGAATAGAAATAAGGTGTTTCAGCTGCAAACTCGGCGCCGCAGGTGTCAACCATTTTATAAACTGCCTGACTTTCAGGAAGATGATCTCTGCCTGAAATTCTTGCCAGGGCTGTGTCTGTATAGCCCATTTTCTTACCGAGGTAGTAATCTTCATCGGAAAGACCTTCTTCTGCGATCTTGTTTTCAAAATCAGCAAGCTTCTTAAGCTTTGCGAGGAAGAAACGGTCGATCTTTGTGATCTCGAAGATCTCGTCAAAGGACATACCGCTCTTGATAGCCTCAAAAACTGTGAAGAGACGAAGGTCGTCCTGAGCTGCCAGTCTTTCCTTGAGAGAAAGGTTGGACTTAGGCTTCATATTGAGAGTGTCAACAGAAATTTCAGCTCCGCGAACAGCTTTCATAATAGCCATTTCAAAGGAAGGAGCAATAGCCATAACTTCGCCTGTTGCCTTCATCTGAGGGCCAAGTTTGCGGCTACTCTGAAGGAACTTATCGAAGGGCCACTTAGGGAATTTTACTACGCAATAGTCAACTGTAGGCTCGAAGCAAGCGCAGGTCTTACCTGTGATCTCGTTCTTGATCTCGTCAAGAGTGTAGCCAAGCGCAAGCTGTGACGTAACCTTAGCGATAGGATAACCCGTTGCCTTGGAAGCAAGGGCGGAAGAACGGGAAACTCGGGGGTTAACCTCGATAACCGCATACTCAAGAGAGTTGGGATTGAGAGCAAACTGGCAGTTACATCCGCCAACGATACCGAGGGCGGAAACAATATCAAGAGATGCTTTTCTCAGCATCTGGAATTCTACGGGAGAAAGTGTCATTGCGGGAGCAACAACGATGGAGTCACCGGTGTGGACACCAACGGGGTCAACATTTTCCATAGAGCAAATAGCGATGCAGTTGTTTGCACTGTCACGCATAACTTCAAACTCTATTTCCTTCCATCCTGCAATATATCTTTCAATAAGAACCTGAGTGATGGGGGATGTGTCAAGACCGGTTCTTGCGATAATGCGAAGCTGATCTTCATTATAAGCAACACCGCCGCCGCCACCGCCCAGAGTGAATGCGGGACGAACGATTACGGGATATCCGCCGATACGGTTTGCAACTTCAATACAGCCTTCAACTGTTGTGGAGATATCAGAAGGAATAACAGGCTGGCCGATTTCTGCCATAGTATCCTTGAACATCTGCCTGTCTTCAGCGCGGTCGATAGCCTCAGCGCTTGTTCCGAGAAGGCGAACGCCTGCCTTTTCAAGATAACCTTCCTTGGAAAGCTGCATTGCAATTGTAAGACCTGTCTGTCCGCCAAGCCCTGCAAGCATACTGTCGGGACGTTCTTTTTCGATGATTCTCTTGATTGTCTCTGCTGTGAGGGGCTCAAGATAGATCTCATCTGCAAGAGCGTTATCTGTCATAATAGTTGCGGGGTTGGAGTTTACGAGAACTACGTTTACTCCTGCGTTTTTAAGAACGCGGCAAGCCTGCGCGCCTGCATAGTCAAACTCAGCGGCCTGGCCGATAACGATAGGACCTGAGCCTATCATCAGAACTTTCTTTATACTTTTATCAAGCGGCATATTAGTTCTCCTCCATAAGATTGATCAGTTTTTCATAAAGAGCATTGGGTGTGAGAGGAACCCAAGCTGTTTCGGGAGCGAACTGAACGGAGAAAGCCTTGAGACCTTCGTATTCGATTCCCTCGCATGTTTTATCATTTGTGTTTTCCATTACCACAACGGCAGGAGCCTTAACAGAAGAAGAATCAACCGCATAGCTGTGGTTCTGAGTTGTGATCCATGTGTGAGTTCCGTTGAGCTCACTTACAGGCTGGTTGCCGCCTCTGTGACCGTGGTTCATTTTATATGTGTCGCAGCCGTTTGCAAGAGCGAGCATCTGGTGACCGAGGCCGATACCAAAGATAACTGTCTTGCCCATGAGTGACTTGATCTCTTCAATTGCTTCGGGGTTTGCCTTAGGATCGCCGGGGCCCTCAGAGAGAATCACCGCATCGGGATTTTCAGCAAGTATATCAGCTGCCTTTGTGTTATAAGGCACAACTGTCACTTCACATCCCAGCTTTGTGAGATCTTCAATAACAGCCTTTCTTGTGCCGTAGTCTACAAGAGTTACGCTATGCTTCTTTTCTCCCTTTGCCTCATAAACCTTCTTTTCCTTTATGGAAACGCTTGCAACGAGATCAGCCGCCTTATAGCTTTCAATAACGCTGAGATCAGCAGGAACTTCAGGAGCGATCATAGCCTTCATTTCTCCGTTTTCGCGGATAAGGCGTGTCAGCTCTCTTGTGTCCACGCCCCAGATACCGGGAACGCCAACAGACTTAAGATAGTCATCAAGATTGCCTTCACAGCGGAAGTTGGAGGGATTATCGCACCACTCACGAACAACATAGCCTGAAATTGTGCATTCTCCGTTGAAATCGGAAGGAATAACACCGTAGTTTCCGATAAGAGGGAATGTCTGCAAGAGGATCTGTCCGCGATATGCAGGTTCGGTGATCGCTTCAAGATATCCCACAACACTTGTGTTGAAAACAAGCTCGCCGCAGGATGCTGTTTCTGCACCGAAATCATATCCTTCGAATATACGGCCGCCTTCAAGAATTAGATAAGCTTTTTTCATTTGGTTTAACCACACCTTTCTGACTGTATGTTCGTTTATTATTTTTTATTATTGCCAAGAAGCTTCACAAGAACCGCTTTTTCAGCGTGCATTCTGTTTTCAGCCTGATCGTAAATAACGTTCTGATGCTTACTTAGAACATCCTCTGTTATTTCCTCGCCGCGATGGATAGGCAGGCAGTGCAGAAGGATCGCATCATCCTTCGCAGCTTCCATTACTGTTTTATCAACCGTATATCCCTTTGTTTCGCCCTTTGACCAAGCTTCGATATATATAACGTCTGCATCTTTTGCAGCTTCTGTCACGTTGTCTGTGCAGGAAAAGTCACCGTTTTCCTGTGCCCACTGCATTATTTCCGCATCGGGCTTATGATTTTCCGGAGCGGCAACGAAAACTGCCATCCCCATCTTTATTGCTCCCACTATAATGGAGTTTACGGAAGAACCGCTGCCAACGCAGCAAAGCTTTCTGCCTTTAAATGAACCTTTTCGTTCTCTGATAGTCATCAGATCCGCCAGAGCCTGACAGGGATTTACCTTATCGCTCTTTGTGTTGATAACGGGAACGATGCTTCCCTCAGCAAAAGCTTCTGCATCCTCGTGGTTATCTGTGCGAACTGCGATTCCGTCCACAAATCTTGTGAGAACTGCGGCAAAATCGGAAATATTATCCCACTTTCCTTCTGAAATACCTTTATCGGAAAGAAGAAGCGCGTGTCCGCCAAGGTCGTACATACCAACCTCAAAAGAAGCTCTTGTGCTGGAGGCTGAGTTGTTCATAAACATTCCAAGGGTTTTGCCCTTGAGCAATTTATGCTTTATATTATTTTTTCGCTCAAATTTGAGCTGGTCTGCAATGTTAAGGATCTCCAGAATTTCCTTTTCGGAAAAAGTGGAAAGTCGCATAAGATGTTTCATCCGGGTTTATTCCTTTCAGGAGTCGATTATATCTGCAAGTATTTCCAGAGCTTTGCAAAGCTCACTTTCACTTATATTAAGCGGAGGAACAAGGCGCACCTTGTTTTTTGCTGTCAGAACGAGCACGCCTGCGGCAAGGGCGGCGTTTGCAACGTCTTTGCCTGCCTTTTCGCATTCAATGCCAAGCATAAGTCCTCTGCCTGTGATTTCTTTAACATTTTTGCATTTTGAAAGCTTTTCGCGAATAAGCTGTTCTTTTTCGCAAACGCTGCAAAGCAACTCATCGTCAAGGCGTTCTATTATGCTGATTGCTCCTGCTGCGCACACGGGATTTCCACCGAATGTGGAGCCGTGAGAGCCGGGAGTGAGCACGTTTTCCACCTTTTCGGAAAGCATAGTTGCTCCCATGGGCAACCCGCCTGCAAGTCCTTTTGCTGTGGACACCACGTCGGGCTGGACGCCATAGTGCATATATGAATAGAGCTTACCCGTTCTTCCGTTGCCTGTCTGCACCTCATCAAAAATAAGGAGCATATCATTTTCGCGGCAAAGTGACTGTGCTGTTTTTACGAATTCTTCTGTAAGAACGTTTACTCCGCCCTCGCCCTGAACGGTTTCCATCATAACGGCGCAGAATTCGCCTGTTTCAACCATAGATCTCAACTGTTCAACGTTATTTGCTTCGCAATAGTCAAAACCATCCGGAAAAGGTCCGAAATCCGTATGAAAAGCATCCTGACCTGTGGCTGCAAGGGTTGTCACGGTTCTTCCGTGGAAAGAGTTTTTCAGAGTTATGATATTGCTCTTTTCTTCGTCGCCGTTTTTAAGAAAGGCATACTTTCTTGCAACCTTTATAGCGCACTCATTTGCTTCTGCGCCTGAGTTTGAAAAGAAAACTTTCTTCATTCCTGTTTTCTCGCAAAGCAGTTTTGCGAGGCGGGCGCAAGGTTCGGTGTAGTACAGGTTTGATGTGTGCTGAAGCTTGTCCACCTGTTTTTTTACTGCAGCCGCCCACACGTCGTCTGAGTATCCGAATGTGTTAACTGCGATTCCTGCTCCCAGGTCTATATATTCTTTGCCTTCTGTATCCCACAGCTTTGCGCCGTGACCTCTCTCGATTTCAAGAGGGAATCTGCCGTATGTGCCGGCTACGTATTCTTTATCTGTGTTTGTTATGTTCATTGCTTTCCCCAGCCTTCTCCTCGAGGAGAAGGTGTCACCGAAGGTGACGGATGAGGTGTCCTCTCTGTAGTAATCTATATCTAAGCCTTCTCCTTGAGGAGAAGGTACGGCGTAGCCAGGGATGAGGTGTTCTACTCTAATTTCAAACGCCTTTTTATATCCCGGCAAACACCCTTAAAACGTTTGTCTATATCTCAGCCTTCTCCTTGAGGAGAAGGTACGGCAAAGCCGGGGATGAGGTGTCCTTTCTAAAGTAAGTCTAAATGTCTCTTAATATCCCAACAAACGCCTTTAAAGCGCCTGTCTATATCTCTGTTTGTATATCTTAAAACTGTAATCCCCAGTTCACCCAACCGTGCATCACGTTCTTTATCAGCCTTTTTGCCATCTTCCTTATAATGCTGAGCACCATCAATTTCTACAACAATTTTTGCTGATGCTATATAGAAATCCACAATATAGTTTTCTATAACCTTTTGGCGATGAACTGTCACAGGCAGATGTTTGAGAAAATCATACCAAATATGTTTTTCCTGCGGTGTCATATTGGTTCGAAGCGTTTGGGAGTTTTCAGTTAACTTAGAGTTGTGAGTTTCATTCATTTAACACCTCATCAGTCACCTTCGGTGACAGCTTCTCCTCAAGGAGAAGCCTTAATATACAAACAAAACTGCATCCGATCCGGGTGCAGTTTGATTACGCCGCGCTATCCGCGGACAAACATCGTTCCCAGACCTTCATCTGTCATAATTTCAATAAGAATAGAATGAGGAACCCTGCCGTCAATGACAAAGACCTTCTTGACACCTCGGCGTATCGCC
Organism: Clostridia bacterium; assembly: GCA_017513325.1. Lineage (GTDB taxonomy): Bacteria > Bacillota > Clostridia > Oscillospirales > CAG-272 > Avispirillum. The sequence goes on along the minus strand of JAFXGC010000092.1, from coordinate 8,909 downwards.
TCTTTACAGCAATTGACCTTGGGGATCATACCACCGCAAATGATGCCTTCGTTCTCCAGTCGCAGAGTATCGGAAACATATATTTTTGATATTAAAGTTGAGGGGTCGTCCTTATCTCTGAGAACGCCCTGAGTGTCGGTCATAATAATGAGCGACTCTGTATCCATAGCGCCTGCAATTCTTGCAGCTGCTGTGTCAGCGTTGATATTATACGCATTGCCTTCGTTATCGCAACCAACGGTTGAAACAACGGGAATATACCCCTTCTCAAGAACGTCCAGAATAGGGGATGTGTCGATTTCTGTTATATTGCCTACAAAACCGAGCTCCGCATTTGCGCACTCAGCCTTGATCATTCCTCCGTCAATACCGCAAAGGCCGATTGCTCGACCGCCTTTCTGACCTATAAGGGAAACAAGACTCTTATTTACCTTACCTGCCAGAACCATCTGAACGATATCAATAGTTTCTCTGTCTGTTACTCGGAGACCGTTTACAAATTCACTCTTCTTACCCACCCTGCGAAGCATATCAGTGATTTCGGGACCGCCGCCATGCACAAGAACAACCTTGATGCCAATAGCGGACAAAAGGACGATGTCACCCATAACGGCGTCCTTGAGATCTTCGTTGATCATAGCGTTTCCGCCGTACTTGATAACGATGATCTTATCCTTATATTCCTGAATATTGGGCAGCGCCTGTGTGAGCACCTCACTTGTGAGGGCAGCGCTGAGCTTCTTTTCGGGTATTGATGTCATGTTCTGTAATCTCCGTTGATTTTAACATAGTCATAAGTCAGGTCGCAGCCCCAAGCCTCAGCTGTTGCCTCGCCGTCATTAAGACCAACAAGAATATAAATCTCTTTTTCTGTAAGTACTTTTTTAGCGATGTCCTCATCAAAGTCCACACCTGCGCCGTTTCTGCAAACAGCCACGGTGCCTGCCCGGCTCTGAAAATCAACATCAACTTTGTTTATATCCACTTCCGCTCCTGAATATCCGATCGCGCAAAGCACTCGTCCCCAGTTTGCATCGGCTCCAAACATAGCCGCCTTAAGAAGTGATGAGCAGATAACGCTCTTTGCAACAGTTTTTGCCGCTTTAACGGAAACCGCGCCGCTTACCTTACAGTCAATAAGCTTTGTTGCGCCTTCTCCGTCGGATGCGATCATACGACAGAGAGTTCTTGTGATCATTGAAAGTGCCTGACAGAAGATCTTATAGTCTTCACCTTCACTCTCGATCATCTTTCCGCCTGCCGCGCCGTTTGCAAGAACTGAAACCATATCGTTGGTTGATGTATCTCCGTCAACAGAAACCATATTGAAGGAGTCAACAATATCAGCGCTAAGTGCCTTCTGAAGCATTTCGGGAGAAATTGCGCAGTCGGTCGTGATAAACACAAGCATTGTTGCCATATCGGGATGGATCATTCCGCTTCCCTTTGCAATTCCGCCTATTCTGCACTTAACTCCGCCGCAATCAAATTCAACCGCAACCTCTTTTTTTACGGTATCGGTTGTCATAATAGCTTCAGCAGCCGCTTCAGCCGCTTCTTCTGTGCAGTCAAGACCAGCGCAAAGCTCTTTCATACCTCTCGCAATCGGTTCAAGAGAAAGGGGCTGACCGATAACGCCTGTGGAAGCAACCACAACGTCCTCCGCCTTGATGCCGATCTCTTTTTCCACAAGCTCGCACATTCCGCGAGCAATTTCTATGCCGTTTGCATTACAGGTGTTTGCGTTGCCGCTGTTACAGATAACTGCCTGAGCATATCCGTTTGCAACGTTTTCTTTAGTTACAGTCAAGGGCGCACCCTTAACGAGATTTTTTGTATATGTGCAAGCTGCTGCTGCAGGAGTTTCGCTGACAATGAGAGCAAGATCTCTCTTGGTTCTGTTTTTGCGAATGCCGCAATGAACACCGCTTGCCTTAAAGCCTTTCGCGGCACACACGCCGCCGTTGATAAATATCATTTCAAACCTCTTTTTGACAAACATTCGAGGCATTTAACCGTCAAACATATATATTCAATATATTATACTATATTTACACTTTAAAGTCAAACTAAATTCGATGATTTTATGCCCGTTTTGCTATTTTTGTTACTTTTAAATAAATTACAATTCCAAGGAAAGTGTTTCATCGAGTCCATGCATAATATTAAAGCACTGAACAGCCGCGCCTGACGCACCTTTACCAAGATTATCGTATCTGGAAACGAGAATTATTCTATCGTCATTGCCGTAAACTGAAATCTCCATTGAATCCTTTCCTGCAAGCTTTGTTGCGGAGAGGAATCCTCCTTCGTCACCATCTTCAACGTATTTTACAACAGGACCATTGTAAAGCGCTTTATATGCCTCTTTTATATCTTCCATCGTCTTACCTTTGCAAAGCTGCGAAGCGAAGAGAGGAACTGTAACCTCCATTCCTGAATAAAAATTCGAAACAATGGGAGAAAATACAGGCGCATTTTCAATACCTGAAAGCGCTGCCATTTCGGGAAGATGCTTATGAGTCTGTCCTATTCCGTACTGTCTGGGAGAAGAAAGAAGAAGGTCGTCACCCGCACTTTCATACTGCGCGATCATCTTTTTTCCGCCGCCGCTATATCCTGTTACAGAGTGGCAAGTGAGCAAAACATCCTTTGCAAGTATACCGTTATCAACAAGGGGACGAACGAGAGAAATAAAACCGCTTGCATGACAACCGGGGTTCGCAACTCTTGCGGAGTTTGCGATCTTTTCCCTTTGTTTACGGGAGATTTCAGCAAATCCGTAATCCCAGAGAGGATTGGTTCTGTGAGCAGTTGAAGCGTCAATTATTCTTGCGTGGCTGCCTTTTGCCAATTCAACTGCTTCTTTTGCGGCGCTGTCGGGAAGACACAGAAAAACTGTGTCAGCTGCATGGATCGCTTCCTTTCTTGCAGCCGCATCCTTGCGCTTATCTTCAGTTAAAGTTATAAGTTCAATATCGTTTCTGCCCTGAAGTCTTTCCCAGATTCTGAGGCCTGTTGTTCCTTCTTTGCCATCTATAAAAACACGTATCATATGAATATTTATTCCTTTCGTGTGAATATTTTCTCGTAATTATACAACAATTATAAGAAAAAGTCAACACTTTACGTGCATATAGTTTGATATAAAGAAAAATATCGGCTTTTTGCAAATCTGCGAAAAGCCGATATTCCTTTTATTTGCCGAAAACCAGCCTGCCGGCCTCAAAAGAAATGGCTATTTCTTCTGTGCCAAGGCTTTTTTCAACAAAAAACAAAGCGCCGTTTGTAGGATCACGCCCTGAAAGAGCCATCATCAGAGCATCCTCAGCGCTGACAGAGCGTGGAGACAGATAGGCATCTTCAAGCTCACCGTTTTCCACACATTCAAACTCTCCAAGAAAGATAACGTCTGTTACCGTATTGGGGAAATTGCTGTCTGCAAGTCGGTTCAGAACAATGTTTGCAACTCCTAATTTTGCAGCCAGAGGAGCCTCCTCCCCACATGCCGCCGTGATAAATCTGCATATGATATCCTCTTCAGAGGCGCTAAGCTCAAATTCATTTGCCGAGCTTATAACGACTGATACGATCATCCATATCACAGAAAAAATCACACAACATAAAAGTTTTCGTTTTCTCATCATCTTTTCCGAATGGCTTGCAAAGATATTATTTGCTGATATGTTTCAAATATTACAACCATTTTTTGAAAAATTATCGTTTTCAAATATACTGAAAACAAAAACCCTTGCGTTAAAAACGCAAGGGAATAATGTTTTATCTGTTCTTTTTTAAATGCAAAAAGCTTATAATAAGCCCTGCTGTTGAAGAAACTCCCATATTTTCCACCGTTACCGATGCCCACCTTTTGTAAATGGGACTTCGTTCCTCGTAAAGCTTCTCCAGCCCTTTTTCGGCGGTAACAGGTCTGCCTCGGGTAGCAAGCTGTGAGGTTGGACGGTTTATAAAAATTATAGTTCCGTTTTGGCGAAGCAGATCGTAATTACGCTCCCTGCTGACGATTCCGCCACCTGTGGAAATAACCACTCCGCTTTTTTTACCTGCTTCAGCCGCGCACTCCGTTTCTATCCTGCGGAATTCTTCCTCTCCTTCATTTGCAAAGATCTCCGGAATAGGCTTGCCTGCTTTTTCAGCTATTGCTGCGTCAAGATCAATAAACTCTCTTCCGAGAATTTTAGCAAGACGACGACCAACCGTTGTTTTCCCGCAGCCGGGCATACCGATCAAAACGATATTTTTTGTTGATTTTGAAATATTTTTCAAAACCCTTTCGATTTCGTTATCATAGATCCTTCTTCCCGTAAACTTTTCAGCCGCATATGCCGCCTGTGCAACAAGCATAGGAAGTCCGCCTGCGCGCTTTATGCCAAGTTTTTCCGCCTGCATCAGCAAAGCTGTTTTGGCGGGATTTGCAATTATATCTACCACGCCCGAAAGTGAAGGAAACTTTTCGAGATCCACCGGTGAATTCATATTATCGGGAAACATACCCACAGGAGTTGTATTGATTATTATTTCCGCGTCAGCATGGCGCTCCAGATTATCATAATTATCGGGACCGCTGCGGGATATAACGGTTACGCTTTTTGCCCCCAGATCTCTGAGAACAGCCTGAGCTGTAAGCGATGCTCCGCCGCTTCCGAGAACCAATGCTTTTTTGTTTTTTATGTATATGTCCGAACGTCGTATAGTATAAATCAGCCCACCGTAATCCGTATTATCGCCGAAAAGGCTTCCATCCTTGCGGCGAACTATTGTGTTTACGCTGCCTATTTTTTTTGCCGTTGCGGAAAGCTCGGACATATAAGCTATAACCTGTTTTTTATAAGGGATAGTGACGTTAAGTCCTTTGAAATCGTCTTCTGCGAAAAACGCATCAAGCTCTTCAGGCTCTTTTTCCGCAAGACCATATTCATAGTCTCCGAAATATGAATGGATCATAGGAGAATAGCTATGACCAAGAGTTTTTCCCAAAAGACCGTATTCCATCACTTCACCCCCTTAATATTATTTGATTATTTCGTACTTATTTCCCATAAACTTGTTGAGCGCAACAACGTCAATGGCATTAACCCTTCCGTCTCCGTTGATATCCGAAGCAGGATTACACTCGTCTGTTTCGCTGAATGTTATTTCCTTGCGCATTTCAAGCGCATCGAATGCGTTAATGGTTTCATCATCATTAACGTCGCCTACAACGATATATTCGGCGTGGAGCTCAATATCAGAATCAGGCATCACAAATGATATTTCCGCAGAATTCTCGTCTATATCAAGATTGCCCTTATCGCAAACCCATTTTACAAAACGATGGGCATAGCCGTTTTCGTCCAGATAAAACTCAGCCAGAAGCTCAATTTTTTCTCCGGCCTTATGGCTTGTGTCAATGCCGTTTATAATAGTGTGGAACCAATAGAAAATATCTTCCCAGAAGCTGTTGTCGTCATCGTCTTCATTGTGGTGTTCCACATTAGTTGTGAAAGCCTTTATTCTTGCAGTTGAGCGATTATCTTCAACAAGACTTGACAAACGCAGTCCCAAAGGAGCAAGAGTAGTTTCTTTGCCATAGTCCTGACCGTAATAAGAACGGTCATTTTCTATATTGTTTACAAAGCTCATATCGCCCATCACTTCAGAATGGTCAGCCAATACAAAGATGGGAGAATCGTCTTCCGTGGTAAATTTAATGCAAACTGTATATTCATCGCCCTTTTCCAGAACGATATCCTCTTCAAGAGGAACAGTGTAATATCCGCTGTAAGAAGCATGACCTGTTACAGGCTCGCTGAGAAGTTCTTCACCGTTGAGATATTCAAAATCAGTGCTGTTCTTGATGATGCGGATCGAATAATCAACATTGGAAGAATAAATTCCAAAACTTACAGCCTCAAGCTTTTCTTTTTCATCGGCAGAAACAGTGAAGGAGTTTGCCAGAACCATACCTGAATTGAGTCCCACATAGGACATAATGCAGGAGCCGTCGTACTGATAGTTATTATCATACTTATCTGAATCCATAAACTGCATAGTGGTTGCTTCGCTGTTTTTCACAGTTGCATCACAGTAAGAAAGCCAGAAATAACCGTCGTTGCCCCATTCCTCGCCCCAACTGTTTTTAACAAGCCATGCACCGTCGGAAGCAGGCTGACAGAGGAAGTTTTCGCGGCTGTAGTTATCATCCCAGCCAACCAAAGTGATAGCATGGTTGGTTCTGTAAGGATCGGAGCAATAGTAAGCCCCTGTTTCCATATTGAAAAAGCTGTCGTCATGGAAATAGTCTGTGAGCACAGCACCGTTGTTTATAATGAGCTCTTTAACAGCGTCAACCTCACTCATATTCAGCCAATACGCATTTTCAAGGCGCACGGATGATTTGTATCCAAGGCGGGGATCGTATTCATAACCAAGCTTATCTACAAATTTATCGTAGGGCATATAATAATCTTCGCACAATCCCTTCCATGAAGCAAAAGCAAGAGTTGTGAAATAGTGATTTCCGCCGTAGGAAAGAAGATTGTCCGTATCGATATATGTACCGTCACCATTAAGATTGCCCAAAGGATCATATGCGCCGGCATAAGTGAAATACGCTATCTGAGCTTCGGAGAAATTGATCTTATCAACGTCAGCCTGATTGCCGCCATATGTTCCGCCATTTGCAAGAACAGAGGTTTCAGCCATACTTGCCGCCGCAAAAGCCCAGCAAGTTCCGTTCTGACCCTGATCCTTAGGCACGGTTACAAATCCCTTTTCCACAGAAGAATATTTTGAAGGGAACAAACCGTAGGACTGAGATACGTCAGTATCCACATCGACAGGAGCGCTGTTAACAACATTCAGCTCATCCAGGCTTTCAACCTTCACCAAAGGAATGTCTGTGTTAAGCTCTGTTGCAGCTGAAGAATAAGGAATCATCGCAATTACCGTAAACAAAGCTACCGCAAGAGAGATTATTTTTATAAAACGGGCGCTATTCATAATTATCCGCCTTTCTTTATTATAATTTTTGCTGTCGGAATAAAGGATGGTAAACCTATCCATTCTTATTATACCATCACATCCGTTTTATTTCAAGGTTTTTATTTGACAAAATGAATACAAACCGCCTGTGGCGCCTATAATTAATCATAATTCAAACATGGAGATTGAAAAATATGATCAAAGGCTGTAAAAAGAACATTATCCATATAACAAACACCGGCAGCCCTTATTTTGAGGAGGCCTATTTTATTGTACGCCGCGGCGGCGATATTGATATCAGCGAAGACGATATTGTCAAAGAAGCCTCAAGAATTGCAGATATGACAAACATCTCATATAAAAACAAAAGCAGCAGAAGCTGCCGCTTCCGTTTTTCTTATTTTCTCTACGGAGCTTCCGTTTGCTCCATAATATTCGGAATAGCAACACTTATAATGGGTTGACAACGCAAAGATAAATGCCTAAGTTGACAATCCCATAAAAATGGGGTATAATGTTAAATGGATTTATTTGTTCGTTTTTTATCCAATGCGCATATACGGATCATACCGCCGCCCTCGGATGATCTGCACTTTTTCAGATAAAGACAAAACTAAAAATTCAGAAAGGAAAAACAGAGAAATGGCAAAACAGAAGCTTAGAGTTATGATGCTGGGCGGTCTGAACGAAATCGGCAAAAACCTTGCGGTTTTTGAGTACGGAAACGACATAATCATAGTAGACTGCGGCATCGCTTTTCCGGACGAGGATATGCTTGGTATAGACCTGGTTATCCCCGACATCACATACCTTGAAAAAAATGTTGACAAGATCCGCGGTATTTTTCTCACACACGGCCATGAAGACCACATCGGAGCAATTCCTTACGTTCTCCGCAGTATAAATCCCCCGATTTACGGCACAAGACTTACTCTCGGTATACTTGAGAGCAAGCTTGAAGAGCATAAGCTTGGTGACAAAACAAAGCTTATCACAGTTGAGGCAGGAAACGTTGTTTCAGCAGGCGTTTTCAAATGCGAATTTATCAGAGTTAACCACTCTATTGCAGACGCTTGCGCAATAGCGATCAGAACTCCCGTAGGAACAGTGCTCCATACAGGCGACTTTAAACTGGACGTTTCCCCCATTGACGGAAGCATGATGGACCTGACACGCCTTGGTGAATACGGAAACGAAGGCGTTCTCCTTATGATGTGCGAGTCAACCAACGTTGAACGCCCCGGCTTTACAGCATCAGAGCGCACGGTTGCAAACTCATTTGAACATATCTTTATGTCCAATCCTCATAAGAGAATCATCATTGCAACGTTCTCTTCAAACGTTCACAGAGTTCAGCAGATAATCAATACAAGCTATAAATTCGGACGCAAGGTTGCCATCACAGGCCGCTCAATGATAAATATCGTAGGCGCGGCAGTCCGCCTTGGATATATGACTGTTCCGCCCAACGTGCTTATTGATATAAGCGAAATCAATAAGTATCCTCAGGAAATGGTAACCATCATCACAACAGGTTCCCAGGGTGAACCTATGTCAGCTCTTTACAGAATGGCATTTTCCGACCACAGCCAGGTTGAACTGACACCCAACGACCTTGTTGTTCTTTCATCCCATGCTATCCCCGGAAACGAGGTTCTTGTTGGAAGAATTACAAACGAGCTCTATAAACGCGGAGTTGACGTTTATAACGCTCCTCAACAGGTTCACGTTTCAGGCCACGCCTGCCAGGGAGAACTACAGCTTATGCACAACCTTGTGCGTCCCAAATTCTTTATGCCCATTCACGGCGAATACCGCCACCTTATGCAGCATAAAGAGCTGGCCGAAAGTCTCGGAATGGATCCTCAGAATATTTTTGTAAACAACATCGGCGAAGTGCCTGAGGGAACTGTTCCTGCTTTCTT
>JAFXGC010000091.1 GCA_017513325.1 Clostridia bacterium | reverse complement strand
TGGGCACCAAAATAATAACAAGTGAAAGGCTCAGCGTAGCGTCCAGTATATTGACCCCCATAGTATATACTTGTTCTCCAAGACCTTTAAGTATGAAATCTACTGATGTGTCAAGATACATAACAGGAATAAGCGGTGCTATCATTGCGATATATTTGCCGGCCTGGACAGAATCGTAGACAGAAATACCAAACTCCTGAGCATAGGAAATAAAAGCCCCTGAAACTGCAAAGGAAAATATCAGGCAAGTTTTAATAACCTTTTCAGCTATACGTCCTGCCTTTTTTATGTTATTGGTAGCAACGCATGCAGTGATTTCCGGAACAAGCAAAGAGGAAAAAGAATTAAGCACAGAAGCAGGAAAAAATATAAGAGGGAAAACCATTCCGTGAAGAACACCGTATGAAGCAAGAGCCTCAGATGAATTAGCTCCGCTTTTGCGAAGTGAGGAAGGAATTGCAATATGTTCAGCACAAACGAGACTTTGGCGAACATAAGAGCCAAGAGCAACGGGAAATGCTATTTCGGCAGCGCGCCACAAAGCAGGGCGCTTATTGTCAGTATGATTGTTTGTGCCTTTTGAGTGGATCTTATCGGTGAAATAGAAAAGAATATCGCTTATAAGTGATAGTGCTTCTCCTAAAGCTCCGCCTCCCACTACAGCAACGCAAGCGTATTCAATACCTTTGGGCGCGATCAGAACCAATCCAAAGGTAATCAGAATGATTTTTATGAATTGTTCGCTTGCGGATATAACGGCATTTTTGTAAGCTTTTCGAACCCCTGTAAAATAGCCTGAAACTGCGCTTCCCACAGAAATAAAGGGAAGGCTCAAGGAAAGAGTGCGCACAGAAAGAATAGTACGTGCATCACCCAGAATTCTGACCCCGATAAACTCCGCAAGTATAAAAACAACTGTTGATGTCAGCAAAGAAAAAAACAAACTGTATTTTATACAGCCTCCAAGTTCTTTTCTGAGAACCCGACGTATTTCTTTTTCACTTGCATTTTCTGCTTCAAGTTTTGCAAGCGCAGCGCTTGTAAGCCGAACTGTTGCAAGATTAACGGAAGATGTTGCGAATATGATTGCGAGAGAATAAACGCTCATAACCAAAGTGAAAAGCCCCACAGCTTCTTCGCCAAGAGTTTTTGTAACAAAGGCGTTGAAGCTGACGGAAACAGCGCGCAGTAAAACTGTGGCAGCTGCAAGGATAAATCCGTTTATTAAAAATCTTTTTGCGCCCTTCATAGAAGTCCAACCTTTTCATAGTTATATAGAATTGTATTAACAACCATACAAAAAAATGAAAGGTATATGGAAAATATTTTATGCAAAAGCCGAATTAGCAAAGTAGCAAATCAAGCCTTGCAAAATATGTAGTATTGTGATATAATCTATAATGTATAGTTTTAGCCAAGGAGGAAATGCCGTGAAAGCACCGAAAACAGTATACGTATGTACGGAATGTGATCATCAGTCACCCAAATGGCTGGGGCAGTGTCCCTCCTGTGGTTCATGGAACACTCTCGTTGAAGAAACATATAGAGCTCCTGCAACTGCTGCAAAAGGTTTGGCAAGCGCCAAAAAAGTAGGTGGTGCAAAAGCTATGACCTTTTCACAGATAGAAAAGGTTGATTGTATCCGTATGAGCACAGGCATAGGAGAATTTGACCGTGTGCTTGGAGGCGGATTGGTTCTTGGTTCGGCAGTTCTTCTTGCAGGCGAACCCGGTATCGGTAAATCCACATTGCTTATGCAGCTTTGCGGAAAGGCAAGCAAGGAGTATACGATTTTGTACGTTTCGGGAGAAGAGTCAGGTGGTCAGTTGAGGCTCAGAGCACAGAGACTTGGCGTTGATTCTTCAGAGGTAATGGTGCTCACAGAAACCGATATGGACACAGTTCTTTCGGAATATGAGCGCATTTCTCCCGATGTAGTTATTGTGGACTCTATCCAGACGATGGTATTGCAGTCGGTTCAGTCAAGCGCAGGCAGTATAACTCAGGTGCGCGAATGTGCAACTGCATTTATAAGCAGGGCAAAAGAGGACGGAGCTTCTATCATTCTGGTAGGTCATGTAAATAAGGAGGGCGGCATTGCCGGTCCAAAAGTTCTTGAGCATATGGTAGATGCGGTGCTTCATTTTGAAGGTGACCGAAGCCAGTGCCACAGAATCATAAGAGCTATAAAAAACAGATATGGCTCAACAAATGAAATCGGCGTTTTTGAAATGACGGATGCAGGGCTTGAAGAGGTTGAAAATCCTTCAGCAATGTTGTTGCTTGGCAGACCTGTAGGTGTTTCCGGAAGCAGTGCAGTTTGTCTGCTTGAGGGAACAAGACCTATAATTGCCGAAATACAGGCGCTTGTAACAAAAACGGTATATCCTGCGCCGAAGCGAATGGCAGACGGAATAGACTATAACCGAATGAGCCTTTTGCTTGCTGTGCTTGAAAAAAGACTGGGACTTCGTTTCTCTCAGTGCGACGTATATCTCAACGTAGTAGGTGGCCTCAGAGTTGATGAACCTGCTGCCGATGCGGCTATTGCTCTTGCACTCATTTCCAGTATAAAGGATGTTCCGGTGCCTCCGGGATTGCTTGTTTGCGGAGAGGTTGGTCTTTCCGGAGAAATACGAGCTGTTTCTGCACCTGAGCAGAGAGCCAAAGAGGCAGAGAGAATAGGATTCAATTCAGTAGCCTTCCCCAAGCGAAGTCTGAGCCATAAACCTATAAAGCTTGACGGGGTCAAAACCGTCGGTATTGCAGGCGTGTTTGATTTGCTTAATTTGCTTCCGAGAGAAGAAAGGCAGTAAATGAAAAAAAGAAAACTTATCGATATTCTTGCGGTCTGCTTTGGCGGATTTGCATTTATAGCATATATATCATATTTAATAAAACTTGTGTTGTGGCCCGAGCCTGTAAGCGCATTTGTCATATGTATTACAGTTATGATCCTTACAGCAGTTCCGGTTTTGTTTCATAAAAAACTTGCAAAGCTTATCCCTCATAAAATATTTACTGCTCTTAAAGTGCTTTATTTTGCGGCAGGAGTTTTCTATGCAATAAGTTTTGTGGTTATGTGCCTATACATTTCCAATGTAAACAGCCGTCAGGTAACGCCGGATGAGCTTCCCGATGATGCGGTTATCCTTGTATACGGAGCAGGTCTTCAGGGCGAGCGTCCGGGAAAAGCATTGCAGAAAAGGCTTAACACAGCTCTTGAACTTTATGAGGCAAGCGAGGGAGCAACTATAATTGTGTCGGGCGGACAAGGGGATAACGAGGTTCGCACAGAAGCTTCCGCAATGAAGGAATATCTGCTGGAAAAAGGTATTGCCTCTGATAGGGTGATTGAGGAAGATAGAAGCCGTAACACAATTCAGAATATCAATTATTCATTTGAAATCATAAAAGAAGCGGGACTTGAAGATAGCACTGTTGTTTCCGTTTCCAATGCGTTCCATATTCCGCGAATAATCCTGCTTTGTGAAAAGCTTGGATTTGAGTCGGTTCCGGCCCTTGCTCCGGATCCGGATTCGAGATTTATATTTGCAACATTGGTGCGAGAATATATGTCCTATGTGAAACTTATCTTGTTTGGCGGAGAATAACGCCGCAAAGAAAGGACCTCAGAATGACTAAGAAGATTTGTTATATTGTCGGAGCATCCGACACTCAGGGTATATACATAGATAAAAGGGAAGAAGATTATATAATTGCTGCTGATGCAGGTTATTCAGCCTTGAAAAAAATGGGTATCACTCCTGATATGGTGGTTGGTGATATGGATTCTCTTGGAAATATTCCCGATTTTGAGAACGTTATCCGCCATCCTATTGAAAAGGACGATACAGATACGGCACTTGCTCTTGCAGAAGGTATAAAGCGCGGATATCGTGATTTTATCATATATGGCGGACTTGGCAGACGCCTTGACCATTCCATTGCCAATATCCAGAATTGCGCAGGTTGCGCTGATCATGGCGCAAGATGCTGGCTTTGGGGAGAGGGCAATGCGGTTTGTATTTTTGCTGACGGAGAGATCCATTTTGAAAAGGAAATGACAGGAGTTATTTCTGTTTTCTCAGTTGGCAGATCCTATGGCGTAACTCTTGACGGCCTGAAATAT
>JAFXGC010000090.1 GCA_017513325.1 Clostridia bacterium | reverse complement strand
TCGGCAAAAAGCCCGATATAAAATATAAGGATGTTAAAGCATCAGAAGGTCTTCCGCGTGTTCAGGCTCAGGTTATTCGCGGAGCCGCGCAGTATGTAAAAAAAGGTGGAACGTTGGTTTATTCCACCTGTACAATACTTAAGCGTGAAAATGAAGAAATAGTAAAGGATTTTCTCCGTGAAAATCCTCAGTTTGAACTGGTTGAAATGAAAACCATGCTGCCCCATATTGACGGCACGGATGGATTTTTCATTTGCAAAATGATAAGAAAGGAGACGGTGTGATGACAGATATTCTTTCTCTCACTCTTGCAGAATGTAAAGAGTTGGCAGTTTCACTTGGTGAAAAAGCATTCCGCGGCGAGCAGATGTATCGTTGGATGCAGAAGGGCGCACCCATTGAGGAATGGAATAATGTTCCTGCATCATTCAGAGCAAAGATTCAGGAAAACTGTGAATACCGTCTTCCCAAGATAGCAAGAAAACTGGTTTCCAAGCTTGACGGAACGATTAAGTATCTGATGGAAATGAACGACGGTGAGAAGATCGAGAGCGTGTTTATGAAATATGAGCACGGCAACACAGTTTGTGTTTCCTGCCAGGCAGGCTGCCGAATGGGATGCACATTCTGCGCTTCAACTCTCAGAGGCAGAACGAGAAATCTCACTGCGTCTGAAATTCTTGGCCAGATAGCAGTTATCGGCCGCGACACAGGCGAAAAGGTTGGCGGAATCGTTATGATGGGCATAGGCGAGCCCTTTGATAATTACGATAACGCAATGAAGTTTCTTCGTCTTGTTTCCTCTCCCGATGGTCTTAACATAGGGCTCAGACATATTTCTGTTTCAACCTGCGGCGTTGTTCCCGGTATTCTTCGCCTTGCAGAAGAAGGACTTCCCGTAACTCTTTCTTTGTCGCTGCACTCAGCGGATAACGAAAGAAGAAGCCGTCTGATGCCCATAAATAAAAAGTATCCCATTGAAGAGGTACTTTCCGCCTGCAGAACATATTTTGAAAAAACAGGCAGAAGAGTTTCTTTTGAGTATACCCTTATCGCAGGAGAAAACGATTCTGCGGAGGATGCAAAGCGACTTTCAGTTGTGCTCAAAAAATATATGGGCAAGAATCCTCTGCACGTCAATCTTATCCTTCTTAACAGTGTTGACGAAACAGGCTATAGCGCCCCCCAGAGAGAAATGGCAAATCGCTTTAAAGAGCAGCTTCTTTCCCTTGGAGTTAACGCAACTATCCGACGTAAGCTGGGCAGCGATATAAACGCTTCCTGCGGCCAGCTGCGACTGGGGGAAAATGAATAATCAAATAAAAACCGCACGCTTTCAAAGCGTGCGGTTTTTTGATGTATTTAGGTGATTTCGCCTTCTGCGGAAGGCGACCAAGGAGTTCCCCCTTGGATCTCCGATGGGCATTAGGAATTACGCCCGTTGCGACGGGCGTCTTAGGACTCTGTCCTAAGAATCTGCGACCTTTTTCAAAAAAGGTCGATAAAAACGGGCTGTTTCAGTTTAGCTTAAACCTCAGCAATAACTTCAACCTCAGCGAGAACACCTTTGGGAAGGTCACGAACTGCAACGCAGCTGCGCGCAGGTTTAGAAGTGAAGTATTTAGCATAAACTTCGTTGAATGCTGCAAAATCTGCAATGTCAGCAAGGAAGCATGTTGTTTTAACAGCTTTTTCAAAGGAAGTTCCTGCTGCTTCAAGAACAGCGCCGAGATTCTTCATGATCTGCTCTGTCTGCTCTTTGATCCCGCCTTCAACTACTGTGCCTGTTGCAGGATCAAGGGGAATCTGTCCGGATGTGTAAAGGAGATTTCCTGTGATAACTGCCTGAGAATAGGGGCCGATAGCTGCGGGAGCTTTTTCTGTTGCAATGTATTTCATAATATATTCCTTTCTTTATTTAACAAGTCTGAATCCTGCATCAAGCAGACCTTGTCTTATCTGTTCTTTGTGTTCTGCGTTTCTTGTTTCCATATTAACTCTCAGATAACATCCGTTAACGTCGGAACCTTCGTTTGCTCTTTCATGGTGGATAGATGTAACGTTACCGCCAAGCTCAGCAATGATGCGTGCAACATCAAGAAGCTGACCGGGCTTGTCAATAAGCTCGATTGTAAGCTGGAAGTTTCTGCCGCTCATAAGAAGACCGCGCTTGATAACTCTTGAGAGGATAGTAACGTCGATATTACCGCCTGAAACAAGGCAGCAAACCTTCTTGCCCTTAACGGGAACCTTGTTGAACATAACAGCCGCAACGGAAACTGCGCCTGCACCTTCAGCGATAAGTTTCTGCTGTTCAATAAGGGCGAGGATAGCCGCTGCGATCTCATCATCAGAAACAGTAACTATTTCATCAACGTACTGCTTGCATATTTCGTATGTAAGGTCACCGGGTTCCTTAACTGCAATACCGTCGGCAATAGTTGAAACGGAATCAAGACGTTCAATATGTCCATCGTGTATGGAATTAGCCATGCTGGGCGCGCCTGTTGCCTGAACACCGTAAACCTTAACGTTGGGATTAAGGTTTTTGATTGTGTATGCAACGCCTGAAATCAGTCCGCCGCCGCCGATGGGAACAACAACTGCGTCAAGATCAGCTATCTGATCAATAATTTCAAGAGCAATAGTACCCTGTCCTGCAATAACCTGCTCGTCGTTGAAGGGATGAATAAACGTGTATCCTTCCTTATCTCTCAGCTCAAGTGCGCGGTTGTAGGCATCATCATAAACGCCTTTAACAAGGCAAACATCAGCTCCGTAGCGCTTTGTTGCTTCAACCTTGGATATAGGGGCACTGTCGGGCAGGCATATAAGGCTTTTGATGCCGTTTTTTGTTGCTGCCAGAGCAACGCCCTGAGCGTGATTTCCTGCGGAGCAGGCAATAACACCGCGGGATTTTTCCTCGTCGGAAAGCTGGGATATTTTATAGTAAGATCCTCTGATCTTAAACGAACCTGTTGTCTGAAGGTTTTCCGTTTTGAGATAAACATCAGCCTCGGGGTTTATTCTGGGTGCCTTTATAACGTCGGTTTTGCGGATAACGTTTTTGAGTACGTAACCTGCGTGATAAACTTTATCAAGTGTAAGCATATTATATATTCCTTTCAGAATTAACAATCAAACTATCAATAAACTGTCCTGCAACTCTTGCGCTTCTGCCACCTTTTGCAAGAGCAAAGGCTTCTGCCTGAATCATAAGCTGAGAATCGTCCATTTCTATGCCGCGCTCGCGTGCAAGGGATGTAACGATTTTTTTAAATAGCTCACTGTTGGGCTTTGTGAAGAGAATAGTCAGGCCGAAACGTGCGGAAAGTGAAAGTGTTTCTTCCAGTGTGTCGCGAAGATGGACCTCATCGCCTTCTCTTGCTGAGAATGTTTCGTGCACCATATGGCGGCGGTTACTTGTGGCGTAAATAACCGCATTGGGAGTTTTTGCTGCGGCTGAGCCTTCAAGGATCGCTTTGAGGGCGGCAAAACCGTCATCCTCGCTTGCAAAGGAAAGATCATCAATAATGATAATGAACTTCAGCGGATTTTCTGCAATATGTCCCATAATATCGGGGAGCATTGTCAGCTGGTCTTTGCGAAGCTCAATAAGGCGTATACCCTCATTTTTCAGCTCGTTTGCAACAGCTTTTACAGTAGAGCTTTTTCCTGTTCCTGCGTCACCAACAAGGAGCACGTTTGCGGCAGGGGCACCGCGAAGCAGCGCTTTGGTATTGCATAGAACTTTATTTCGTTCATCATCATATCCAACAAGGTCTGAAAGAGAGATTGGGTCGGGAGAGAGCACGGGAAGCAGGGAGCTGTCATCGCCAACTCTGAACATTCCGTATCTTGCATATATTCCGTATCCGTTTTTATGTGAAGCGCTGAGAGCGCTTTTCATTATTTGCTTCAGATCCTTGGGTGTGCTTATAAAATGTGGCAAGTTAGAGTCTATATCAGCCAGTGATATAAGCTCGTTGGGTGTGATTTGGGTGACTTTTGTGAGAATACATAGTTCTCTTTCAAAGCATTCCTTCATAACTTCGGGAATGTCATGGCCTGCGGAATAAAGACGTACGTAGGCGTTATCATCACATCGCAATGAATCCTCAATATATGCTCCAAGGTCACAGCCCTGTTCATACACAGAGGATACAAAATCACAATAGCGCTCGGTTAATTCAATTTTGTCCCCACCAACGTCGTCGAGAAAAGCCCTCAGAAGTTTGAGAGGTCCATTGTTTGAGATATTTCTCAGAAGTACAAACGAGCAAAGCTCCGTACGAAGATTTTCAAGTGGGGTTTTCATAATGTTTTCCTTTTTGTTTTCGGGGAGACCCTCAGTCAGAGGGCCCCCTTTATTTTTATATTCTCTTTAAGATTTCAGCTGTCATTTCCTTTGTTCCTACAGCATCTTCTCCGTGAGCAATATCAGGAGTGCGGATGCCGTCTTCAAGAACCTTATCAACAGCTTTTTCGATGCAGAGCGCTTCTTCCTCAAGGGAGAAAGCATATCTGAGCATCATAGCGGCAGAGAGGATAGTTGCAATGGGGTTTGCTTTATTCTGTCCTGCAATATCGGGAGCAGAGCCGTGAATAGGCTCGTAAAGGCCGCGAGTTGTGTTGCCAAGGGAAGCAGAAGCCAGCATACCGATGGAGCCTGTTATCTGAGAAGCTTCATCGGAGAGAATGTCTCCAAACATATTTGATGTAACAACAACATCAAACTGAGAGGGGTTTTTAACAAGCTGCATAGCGGCATTGTCAACAAGCATATCTGTGCACTTGACTTCTGGATATTCCTTTGCGATCTCGTGCACGGTTTTTCTCCAGAGACGGGATGTTTCAAGAACATTTGCCTTATCAATGCTGATAACGTTTTTGTTTCGCTTCATAGCGGCTTCAAAAGCAGCGCGTGCAATTCTTTCAATTTCAACTCTGCTGTAGCATTCTGTGTCATATGCTTCTTCGCCGTATTTACCCTGTCTGTATCCTCTGTCGCCAAAGTAGATACCGCCTGTAAGCTCACGAACAATGAGAAGATCAAAGCCGTTTGCCGCAATATCTGGACGAAGGGGGCAATCTTCAGCCAGCGCAGGATAAAGGCGTGCAGGGCGGAGGTTTGTATAAAGCTCCATAGCAGCGCGGATTCCAAGCAGTGCTTTTTCGGGGCGCTTATCTCCGGGCAGGTTATCCCATTTAGGTCCGCCAACCGCTCCAAGCAAAACGCTGTCTGATGCAAGGCATCCGTCAACTGTTTCTTTGGGCAGGGGTTCACCGCAGGCGTCAATTGCGCTACCGCCTATAAGATAAGGTGTAAAATTGAATGTGTGGTTATATTTTTCACCGATTTTTTTAAGAACTTCAACCGCGGAGTCAACGATTTCGGGACCGATTCCGTCGCCGCGGAGCAAAGCTATATTCATTTCCATTTTGTTTCTCCTGTGCTTTTTTTAGCCTTCCCCGGGGGGAAGGGGGACCACGGAGTGGTGGATGAGGCGTCTGGGCTTAATTTATCCAAACGTTAATATGTTAAAAGGAATTTCGCTCTCTGCGGAGAGCGACCAAGAAGCTTCGCCTCTTGGATTACCGGAGGGCAACAGGTTTTTCGCCCATTGCGATGGGCGATTCAGGGCGCTGCCCTGAAAACCTGCGACCTTTTTTAAAAAAGGTCGATAAAAACAAGCATTATTTCGTTAAGCTTTACTTAATACTACCGTTTTTAATTGACTCTACAAGTCCGCCACCTGCGATTATCTTGCCGATAAATTCGGGGAAGGGCTTTGTAGTAAACGTCTCGCCCGTTGTCACGTTTGTGATAACGCCTGTTTCAGCGTCAGCTGTAACAACATCGCCATCACTGATTTTTTCTGCTGCCTCGGGGCATTCAAAAATAGCAAGACCGATGTTGATGGAATTGCGGTAGAAAATTCTCGCAAAGCTTTTTGCGATAACAAGCTGAACTCCGCTTTCCTTGATTGCAAGGGGGGCGTGCTCGCGTGAGGAGCCGCATCCGAAGTTTTTGCCTGCAACTATAATAGAGCACTCCTTGACTCTGTCCTGAAAAGAATGGTCAAGGTCTTCCATGCAATGAGAAGCAAGCTCTTTTTTGTCAATTGTATTTAAGTATCTTGCGGGGATGATAACGTCGGTGTCAACGTCGTCGCCGTATTTAATAACTTTTCCGTCAAATTTCATTTTGCTTTTCCGATCCTTTCATTGATTATAACTGGTCGGGAGAAGCGATTCTTCCGAGAATTGCGCTCGCCGCCGCAACTGCAGGGGAAGCGAGGTAAACTTCGGATGTGGGATCGCCCATTCGGCCAACGAAATTACGGTTTGTTGTTGCAACGGCTCTTTCTCCGGGAGCAAGGATGCCCATATGTCCGCCAAGGCAGGGACCGCAAGTGGGAGTTGAAACTGCGCATCCTGCTTCAATAAAGTCAGCAAGGAGACCTTCTCTCATTGCTCTAAGATAGATTTCCTGAGTTGCGGGAATAACGATGCAGCGAACGTCGCGTGCAACTTTATGACCTCTGATGATATCAGCGGCTTCTTTGATATTTTCATAGTAGCCGTTTGTGCAGGAGCCGATAACCACCTGATCGATCTTAACTTCGTCAATTTCGTCGGTAGTTTTTGTGTTTTCGGGCAGATGGGGGAAAGCAACTGTGGGTCGTATCGTTGAGAGGTCAATATCATAAACCTCGTCGTAAACCGCATCGTCGTCTGCTGTATAAACAACAGGCTCTCTGTCAGAGTGAGCCTTAACGTATTCAACAGTTTTTTCATCAACGGGGAAAATGCCGTTCTTTGCGCCTGCTTCGATTGCCATATTGCATATAGTCAGTCTGTCTGTGATGGAAAGCTCAGAAACGCCTTCGCCTGAGAATTCCATTGAACGATACAGAGCACCGTCAACACCTATCTTTCCGATGATGTGCAAAATAACGTCCTTGCCTGAAATGTGGGGAGGTAGCTTGCCTGTAAGGTTAAACTTGATTGCAGAGGGAACCTTGAACCAGGCTTTACCAATTGCCATTCCGCAAGCCATATCAGTACTGCCTACACCTGTGGAAAAAGCGCCCAGAGCACCGTATGTACAGGTATGTGAATCAGCGCCGATAACAACGTCACCTGAAACAACGAGTCCTTTTTCGGGAAGCAGAGCATGTTCAATGCCCATATCTCCAACGTCATAAAAGTTAACAACTTCTTTTTCACGGCAGAAATCGCGGCACATTTTGCACTGGATAGCTGCCTTGATATCTTTGTTGGGAGCAAAATGGTCCATAACCATAGTAACTTTTTCTTTGTCGTAGACCTCAGTTGCGCCCATATTATTAAACTCGCGGATAGCAACGGGAGATGTGATATCGTTGCCAAGCACACGGTCAAGGTTTACAAGAATAAGCTCGCCTGCTTCAACCTTGTCCATTCCTGCGTGTGCCGCAAGTATTTTCTGTGTCATTGTCATTGCCATAATGAACTCCGTATTTCGAGAGGAGCTTTAAAATAAAGTTCCTCTCGTATGATTCTCTTATTTAATATTGATGATCGCGCCCTTATCAGCTGAGGAAACCATTTTTGCGTATCTCTTCAGATATCCGGAGAGGTTTTCCTTATGCTTTATAGGCATTTCTGCCTTGCGCGCTTCAAGCTCTTCGTTGGAAACTTTGAGTTCTATCTTATATTCGGGGATATTGATTGAGATGATATCGCCGTCTTCGACATATGCTATAAGACCGCCGCGAACAGCTTCGGGGGAAACGTGTCCGATAGAAGCGCCGCGTGTTGCGCCTGAGAAACGTCCGTCTGTAATAAGAGCAACCTCTTTATCAAGTCCCATTCCTGCAATAGCAGATGTAGGAGATAGCATTTCTCTCATACCGGGGCCGCCTGCAGGTCCTTCATAGCGGATAACAACAACATCTCCTGCTTTGATCTCGCCGGCATAGATAGCTTTTATGCATTCTTCTTCGCTGTCAAAAACTCTTGCAGGTCCTTCGTGGCAGAGCATTTCGGGAGCAACAGCAGCTCTCTTAACAACGCATCCGTCGGGAGCAAGATTGCCGCGGAGAACTGCGATACCGCCTGTTTTGCTGTAAGGATTATCAATTGTTCTGATTGTTTCGGGATCAACATTAACTGCATCTGCAATGTTTTCGCCAACAGTTTTGCCTGTGCAGGTAAGCGCATTTGTCTTTATCAGACCAAGCTTATCAAGCTCGCGGAGAACTGCGTAAACGCCGCCTGCTTCGTTAAGGTCTTCCATATATGTACGGCCTGCAGGAGCGAGATGGCAAAGGTTGGGAGTTTTTTCGCTGATTTCGTTTGCAAGATCAAGGTTGAAATCAACTCCGCATTCATTTGCAATTGCAGGAAGGTGGAGCATACTGTTTGTGGAGCATCCAAGAGCCATATCTGCTGTAAGCGCGTTATGGAAAGCGTCGCTTGTCATAATGTCAAGGGGACGAATGTTCTTTTTAACAAGTTCCATAATCTGCATGCCTGCGTGTTTTGCAAGTTCGATTCTTGCAGAATAAACTGCAGGGATCGTACCGTTGCCGCGAAGTCCCATGCCGAGAACTTCTGTGAGGCAGTTCATAGAGTTAGCTGTGTACATACCTGAGCAGGAGCCGCAGGTGGGGCAGGTCTTCAGCTCATATTCTCTGAGCTTTTCTTCGTCGATCTTTCCTGCTGTATATGCCCCAACTGCTTCAAACATACTTGAAAGGCTTGTTTTCTTTCCTTCAACTCGTCCTGCAAGCATGGGGCCACCGGAAACGAAGATTGTGGGAATATTAAGTCTTGCTGCTGCCATAAGAAGTCCGGGAACGTTCTTGTCGCAGTTGGGAACCATAACAAGTCCGTCAAAGCCGTGAGCGAGAGCCATAGATTCTGTGGAGTCAGCAATAAGGTCACGGGTAACAAGGGAATATTTCATTCCTGTGTGGCCCATTGCGATGCCGTCACAAACCGCGATAGCGGGGAATACGATAGGTGTTCCGCCTGCCATTGCAACGCCAAGCTTAACTGCTTCTGTGATCTTATCAAGATTCATATGTCCGGGAACGATTTCATTGTGAGAGCTTACGATACCGATAAGGGGACGGTCAAGCTCTTCTTCTGTAAGTCCCAGCGCGTGATATAGTGAACGGTGAGGCGCATTGGCGAAACCGTTTACGATTGTGTCTTTGATCATGGGATTCCTCCGAAATGTATGGGGTGCAATGTAATATAAGGATGCGACATAAAATAACGTAGGGCGGCTTGCCCTCAAGCCGCCGCACAGTATATCGCAAATTAAAAGGATGGCGGCTTGAGGGTAAGCCGCCCTACAGTTCAGTTATATTAGTTGTTAATGAGCTTATCTTCGTCGCTCCAGCTGTAGAGCTTACGGATATCCTTACCAACAACTTCTGCGGGATGTTCAGCTGCGATCTTTCTCATAGCATTGAAGTGAACCTGATTGCCTGCATCAGACATATCAAGCAGGAAGTCCTTTGCAAAAGTACCGTCCTGAATGTCGGAGAGAACCTTCTTCATAGCCTTCTTTGTATCTTCTGTGATGATCTTGGGACCTGTGATATAGTCGCCGTATTCAGCTGTGTTGGAAATGGAATATCTCATTCCTTCGAAGCCGCTCTGGTAGATAAGGTCAACGATGAGCTTCATTTCGTGGATACACTCGAAGTAAGCGTTTCTGGGGTCGTATCCTGCTTCAACGAGAGTTTCAAAGCCTGCCTGCATCAGTGCGCAAACGCCGCCGCAGAGAACTGCCTGTTCGCCGAAGAGGTCTGTTTCTGTTTCTGTGCGGAAGTTTGTTTCAAGAACGCCTGCGCGGGCACCACCGATACCGAGAGCGTAAGCAAGACCGATTTCAAGAGCATCGCCTGTAGCGTCCTGATGAACAGCGATAAGACAGGGAACGCCCTTGCCTGCCTGGTATTCGCTTCTAACTGTGTGCCCGGGGCCCTTAGGAGCAACCATGATAACGTTAACATTCTTGGGAGGCTTGATGCAACCGAAGTGGATGTTGAAGCCGTGAGCGAATGCAAGTGTCTTGCCTTCTGTAAGGTTGGGCTCAATAGATTCCTTATAGAGCTTAGCCTGCTTTTCGTCGTTGATGAGGATCATAATAACGTCAGCAGCCTTTGCAGCTTCTGCGCTTGTCATAACCTTAACGCCCTGGCTTTCAGCCTTTGCCCAGCTCTTGGAGCCTTCGTAAAGACCAACGATAACGTTAACGCCGGAATCCTTGGGGTTAAGTGCGTGAGCGTGACCCTGAGAGCCGTAACCGATGATAGCAACTGTCTTGCCATTGAGTCTGTTAAGATCGCAATCCTGCTGATAATAAATCTTTGCCATTGTTTTAAATCTCCTTAGTATGAAAAAAGTATAAGTTAAAGTTCAAAAATTATTTGTTAAGTAAGCTTCCTGCACCGCGTTCAATCGCCAGGATACCTGTGCGGCACATTTCTATGATCTCAAAAGGCTTCATAATTTCAATGAAAGCGTCTATCTTTGAGGGGTCACCTGTGATCTCGATACAGAGTGCTGCAGGTGAATAGTCAATAATGCTGGAGCGGAAGATGCTCACGGCAGACATGATTTCCTGTCTTGTGGCAGGATCGTTTTTGACTTTAATGAGCGCAAGCTCACGATTAACAGATGTTTCAGGCTCAAGCTCTTCAACTTTTTTAACGTTAAAGAGTTTGCGAAGCTGATTGATCATCTGAGTTTTTGCATATCCGTCACCGCTCATTGTGATAGTGATTCTGGAATATTCGGGACTTTCCGTTTCGCCAACTGTAAGGCAGTCGATATTGAAGCCGCGGCGGGTGAAC
Organism: Clostridia bacterium; assembly: GCA_017513325.1. GTDB lineage: Bacteria > Bacillota > Clostridia > Oscillospirales > CAG-272 > Avispirillum. The sequence continues at coordinate 3,509 of JAFXGC010000090.1, read as the reverse complement.
ATACTTGTAACTCTTGTAAGAACGCCGAATTTGTTTTCAACGTAAACGGCTATAGTGAACTGATTTTTTTTGCTCATTTTTGCAATTCCTCCAATCCTACGATCATATCGTCGATAGCTCCTCCGGGAGGAAGCATGGGAAGAACGAATTCGTCCTCATCAATTGTGCAGTCAATAAGAGTGGGACCGTCGATAGCGTAAGCTTTTTTGAAGGCATCTTCGAATTCTGCAAGATTTTCAGCTTTGAATGCTGTTGCTCCAAATGCTTCGGCAAGCTTGCAATAGTCTGTTTTTCTTTCAAGAGTTGTGTTGGAATAATGTTTATTGAAGAACAGAGTCTGCCACTGGCGAACCATACCGAGAACGCCGTTGTTGAAGAGAACTATTGTAACAGGTGCGCCTGTAGAAACGGCTGTTGCCATTTCGTTCAGGTTCATACCAAAGCTGCCGTCGCCTGTGATAAGAACTGTTTTGCAGCGGCTGCCTATTGCGGCACCGATAGCAGCTCCAAGGCCGAACCCCATTGTACCAAGACCACCGCTTGAAACAAATTTACGGGGTGCTCTGAAGTTGCAGTACTGAGCTGCCCACATCTGATGCTGTCCAACGTCGGTTGCGATAACGGTGTCATCGGTGACAGTATCATTGATCGTATCAATAAGGTTTTTGGGGGTGAGTTTGGGAGTTGTGTAGTATCTTGACTCTTCTTTAGCTACGTACTCATTAACTGTAGCGATCCATTCGGGGTTTTCCTTCTTTTCGCATTTGGCTGCGATTCTTGCGAAGGCATCTTTTACGTCTCCGTATATACCAACCTGTGCGGGAACGTTTTTATTGATTTCAGCAAAGTCAACGTCGAGGTGAACGATGTTTGCCTTTTTTGCATATTTAGCAGTGTTTCCTGTGGCTCTGTCGCTGAAGCGTACACCAATACCGAGAATAAGGTCGGCATTGTTCTGGGCCATAGAGGATGCATAGTGACCGTGCATACCCTGCATTCCGAGAAAACGGGGATTATCTGTTGGAACAGCGGAAAGGCCCATAAGGGTGCATCCGATAACTGCGTCTATCTTTTCTGCGAAAGCAAGAATATCTTCTGTTTTGCAAGCGCCCATTGCGCCGCCGCCAAGGTAAATATAGGGGCGTTTGCTCTTGTTGATAAGTTCAACTGCGCTGTCAATAGAAGCTTCATCTGCGATCTTATTTTCAAAAGGTGCCTCAACGGGCTTGTTTTCAAATTCGCAGGTTGCGATCTGAATATCCTTGGGAACGTCTATAAGCACGGGGCCGGGACGTCCGGATTTCGCAAGGCGGAATGCTTCGCGGATAACGTCAGCAAGCTGAGTAACGTCGTTGACAAAGTAGTTATGCTTTGTTATAGGAAGTGTAACGCCTGTAATATCTATTTCCTGGAATGAGTCTCTACCAATAAGGTTGCAGGGAACGTTTCCCGTAATGGCAACTATCGGAACGGAGTCAAGCATTGCCGTTGCAATACCTGTAACGAGATTTGTTGCGCCGGGACCGGAGGTTGCAATGCAAACGCCAACCTTGCCGGTGGCACGGAAATATCCGTCTGCTGCGTGTGATGCGCCCTGCTCGTGCGCTGTTAGCACGTGATTAAGGCGATCGCTGTTTTTATAAAGCTCGTCATAAATATTGAGAACCTGGCCGCCGGGATAACCGAAAACGGTGTCGCAGCCCTGTTCGATCAATGTTTCAATAATGATCTGTGAACCGGTTAATTTCATTTGCTAAAAAACTTCCTTTGGGTTTTCTTATTTGTATCTTTTTTCGATCAGTCTGTTAACTGCGCTCACAAGCGCCTTAACAGAGGAAACGATAATATCTCTGTTGATTCCAACGCCCCAGAAAAGCTCACCGTCAACGTTTTTGATGCTGACGTAGGATGCGGCCTGGGATGTTGTTGCGTCTTCAAGAGCGTGCTGTGTATATGAGTCCAACGTGTAGATGTTGCCCACAACCTGAAGGATCGCATTGGAAACGGCATCAAGTCGTCCGTTACCTTCAGAAACGATATTTTTGGTTTCACCGTTATATGTGAGGATGACGCTTGCCTCAATTCCGCCTTCAAGCTGGCGATAGTGCGTTTCGTTGACGGTGAGGCAACGCTCAATATTCACGTATTCTTTCATAAATATGTCATACACTTCAACGGGCATAAGTTCTTTGTGAGCGTGGTCTGAAATGCTCTTGACCTTATATCCGAACACTTCTCTCATTTTGGGAGGAAGTGTAAGAGAGTAGGTTTTTTCAAGCAGATATCCTATGCCACCCTTGCCTGACTGAGAGTTGATTCGGATAACGTCTGCTTCGTAAACTCGTCCGACATCTGTTGGGTCGATAGGCAGGTAGGGCACGTTCCAGATCTGAGAATTTCTTTCTTCTCTGAATTTCATACCCTTTGCAATAGCGTCCTGGTGAGAACCGCTGAACGCTGCAAACACAAGCTGACCGCTGTAGGGCTGGCGTTCGTAAACGTGCATTCTTGTAACTTTTTCATACACCTCGCATATTTCGGGGATGTTTGAAAAATCAAGTTCGGGATCAACTCCCTGAGAATACATATTCATAGCCAGAGTTATGATGTCAACGTTACCGGTTCTCTCACCGTTTCCGAAGAGAGTTCCTTCAATTCGGTCGCCGCCTGCAAGCAGTCCCATTTCACTGTCTGCAACAGCGCATCCGCGGTCATTATGAGGATGGAGAGAAATAATAACGTTTTCTCTGCATTTCAGATTGTTCGACATATATTCAACCTGATTTGCGTAAACGTGGGGCATTGAATGAGAAACTGTAACGGGGAGATTGATAATAACCTTATCTTCAGCGGTAGGCTGCCAGATATCAATAACCTCATTGCATATCTCCACGGCATATTCAGGTTCTGTTCCCGTAAAGCTTTCGGGAGAATATTCGAACATAAAGTTGCCGGGGGTTTTGGCTTTATATTCTTTGCAAAGTTTTGCTCCGAACTTTGCGATTTCAATGATTTCTTCTTTGCTTTTTCTAAAAACCTGTTCTCTCTGAGCAACGGAGGTTGAGTTATAGAGATGAACGACGGCATTCTTAGCACCGCTGAGGGCTTCGAATGTTTTTGCTATGATGTGTTCTCTTGACTGAGTGAGCACCTGGATTCTCACGTCATCTGGAATCATATCTTTTTCAATAAGGGTGCGGCAGAATTCATATTCTGTTTCACTTGCCGCAGGGAAACCTATCTCAATTTCTTTAAACCCGATTTTCACAAGAAGCTTGAAAAACTCAAGTTTTTCTTCAAGGCTCATAGGAGTGATGAGCGCCTGATTTCCGTCGCGGAGGTCAACGCTGCACCATATGGGAGCTTTGTCAATATATGTTTTGTTCATCCACGCTGATTTTGCTTCGGGAGCGGGGAAAAACTGTTTTTCATATTTCTGATATCCGTTCATTTCTATCCCTCTCAAATATGATATTTTTAAGAGACTTTTTATTTAAAATATAAAAAAT